>JBBRSH010000102.1:0-16719 GCA_038245555.1 Pyrinomonadales bacterium
CTCCGATTCGCCGACGATAACCGTTCCGATACCGAATTGCCTGACGAGCCCGCTGCAATACCAACAGGGAGCAAGTGTCGTGACCATTATGGTATCTCGGTAGGTTCGCTGGCGTCCCGCCTTTCGAAATGCGTCGGTCTCGCCGTGGATCGACGGATCGTTTTCCTGGACGCGGCGATTGTGGCCGCGGCCGAGCAGGTTTCCGTCTTTATCGAACAACGCGGCGCCGATAGGGATGCCGCCCTCTTCAAGTCCTAGTCTTGCTTCCGCGATAGCGACCTTGAGCAACTCGTATTTATCAATCTCTTGTTTCACACACGCGATTTTATCGACAAATAGCGCAGTATGCTAATCTCGATTTAATGCAGGACAACCTACAACCCGGCGATTTCCTTGTTTTTCAGCTTGAGGCTGGTTTTGCGCTGCTTCGTTTGCTGGCGGTTGATGATATCGACACCAAGCGGACCTGGCATGTGGCGGCATACGGAGATTTTTTCCTCGATGTCGACTCTGCCGAAGTCGCGCTCGGCGATCTCGAAAAGCTGCCGGTTACGCACAAACACCTGGCCCTGACCAATCGGGCATTCGAAAACACGCAGGTCGCAAGGATCGCGAATATTCCACTCACATCACACGAAACTTCGGCTCTGGACGAATGGCGAAATGATCCCGATCGAGAGATAGCGGACCGGTCGATCCGATTACTGCTTGGACTACGATGACTTCAGCTTTTCGCTGGCGAGTTGACGCGTAGTTCGATCGGTGACGCTTGCGGCCGGAAACGACTCGAAATTTGCCTCGGCTAGCTGTGGTTTTCCTTCGCCGCTTTCAATAACAGGCTCGGAAGCGAACGACTCTTTCCGTTTCTTGTTTTCCCTAAAATGCTTTCGAAGCAAAACTGAACGCCAAACCGTCTGAACATGCCAGGCGGCCATTGCCAGCAGCAGCCCAAACATGACGTAGATCACCGGCGGAGATTCGGGAAGACCGATGAAAAAAACGTAAAGCAATATCGCCAGAGTGACGCAAGTGACCACCGTCATTGACCCCAATACCAGGTTTGCGTTGACGTGCTGTTCCGGTTTTGTGATCGATACCAGCGGTTTTGATAGATCGGGGAGGAACGTCCCGCATTGTCGGCAATAGGTTTCGGGGAGTTGGTCAGAATTTCCGCACTTTGGGCAAAACATGTGTCGCTTCAGGTCTAAGTTGCTTTACGAGGAACCAGATCAAAAGTTCAAGCCAGCTTTCGGCGCTTAACTTCTTTATCCAACATTTCGAGTTCGCGGCTGACCTGGCCGGCGGTGGACGAATTTTCCTCGGCCCTTCGTATCAGATACGGCACGGCATCCGCGACGGGCCCGTATGGGACGTATTTTGAAACGTGGTAGTCGTTTTTTGCCAGAACATAAGACAAGTTGTCGCCCATTCCATACAGCTGCGAAAAGAAAACGTGCGGGTGATCGTTCGGAATTCCTAATTCCCGCATCCTGCTAGTTAACCGGCTTGTGCTTTCCTCGTTGTGGGTGCCGGCTACAAACGCGATCTCGTCGATATGCATTAGACAATACTCAATGGCAGCGTCGTATGCCGCGTCGGTATCGACTTTGGTCTCATAGATCGGCGATGCATATCCTTTTTCCTCGGCACGCTCGCGTTCCTTTTCCATATAAGCACCGCGAACAAGCTTAACTGCGAGAAGGTAGCCGTCAGATTTGGCCTGCTTGCGAGCGTCTTTCAGATACTGGAACCGATCGGTTCGGTACATCTGCAAGGTGTTGAATATAAGGGGCTTTTCGAGATTGTATTTCGCCATCATCTCGGTCGCCAGACTGTCGATCGCGTCCTGGATCCAAGATTCCTCCGCGTCAATGAATACGGGCTGATCGACATCATAGGCAAGCTCGCAGATCTCATTCACGCGGTTGTGAATGCGTTCGCATTTGGCCTGACTCTTTGCGTCGAGCTTTCGGTGGGCGCTCATTCGCTCAAGCGTTCCGAGCGGAGCGATCCCGGTTATTTTAAATACGGAGAACGGAATATTTGGGTCGTTTTTTGCTCGTTCGATCGTTCGAATGATCTCGTTCTTGGTATCGTCAAAATCCCCCTCGGTCGACTTCCCTTCCACGGAATAATCCAGGATCGTGCCGATATGCGAGCCCGCCAGCAGCTCGATGGTCGGCTCCGACTCCTCGATCGTCTCGCCGCCGCAGAATTGCTCAAATACGGTCTTTTTTATCAACCCCTCAACGGGCAGGCCGACCGATAAGGCAAACTTGGCTATACTCGAACCCACTGCGTTCAAAAACGGCGAGTTGAGTAATCGAAAGAGCCGGTATTTCTCCTTCAGCTGCGAATCCGATTTATCGGCGAACGCGGTCGAGGTGTCTTGAAAATCCAAATGAGAATCACTCATAAACATCGCATTCTACCATACGCCCGACCTAGTGAACAGACTGAGCATTGATGGGTAGTGTCCCGCTGTCCCTGGACTCTCCCGCAACTCAATTCCAGCAACCTATTTTCTTTCATTCATCATTCATCATTCTGAATTCATCATTTATCCCGTTTCATCATTCTGCATTCATCATTTATGATTAGTCGCTTTAAGTCATAAATAAATACAGCCTTACATCTCGACAAACCGTCCCAAGATTAAATCAGCCTCCAAATTAATTTGGGACGGTCGATTTCAAGTCGTTATCGCCAGATGTTCGAGGCGTTCCACGAACGTTCGCGACCATCCGCGAACGCTGTAACCGTTCTCACTATTACCGTTACTGCAATATTGTGACCGCGTTCGGCGAGGTTTGCGCAAAAAATAACATTTGCGCCACAGGTGTGTCACAGATTTTGTAAGTGTCTCAAACACAATGGTTAGCAAAACACCCCAGTTCGCCAAGCACGTAACTATGCTCGAACACCAAGACCGATCGTTCTTTCATCATTCATCATTCTGAATTCACCATTTATGCCGTTTCATCATTCGATATTCTGAATTCATAATTCGGCAACGACTTCAGACTGATTCATTCTTGTCAAAGATCATCCCCGCCGTGGCCATGAACAATCGACCACAAACGACGAACCAACTTCCATTTTACCACGCGTGTCAAGAACGATCGTTGGTTGCAGCAACGCAACCTGCGCGCTCGGCTTTCCACTCCGGCGAGCCGTTCGACCGGTTTTACGCGACCTTCCGTTTGTAAAGATGTTTCTGAAAATCGATGAAGGTTGAGCGGATATTGGTGACGTCGCCGAGGATTTCGGTGGCGTCTTCGAGGGCATGATATTTGAGAGTGAGGAGTTGCGGCAGTTTCGATGCATCGAGTTCCTCAACGCCGGTTTCGACGTATTTGGAGAGGACAAAATCCAGAAACTCTCTCTGCTGCTGATTTAGGAACGCGAAAATATTGGATTTCGCGTCGTCGACGCGTTCCTGTCGAGTGATCGGAGCGACGGCAAATGAGACGTATTCGAGTACGTCAAATACATCACTTCTTTCGGCATCGATCAGTTTTTTCATCTCGGCCAGTTGTTCACGGCCATATCCGGCATCGGCCAACCTTTCTAAAAGCTGTCGTCTTGTGTTCGGCAGCGACCAAAGCCGCCGTAGTTCTTCCTCGTCCTTGAAAAACTCCGGCAGGACCCCGAAAGGCCGTTCGAGAAACTGCTTGGCGGTTATCGGAATTCCCGACGCATCCCAAAACGAAGTCGAGGCCATTGATTCGATTTGCCGTTCTTTGCCGTCTGCCAACCGTATTTTGACCTTCTTCTTGCATTTGCATGGCGATTCGCCGCATTTCTCGCACGGGCCGGGCGGGTCGATGATGATGCAGACGCACGGCTTTTCACCGCAGACGGGACAAGGCTTCGGCTTGGTCTTTTCACATTCACATGGCGACATCCCGCATTTTTAGCACTCCTCGGCGATGGGATCTCCGTCCCACTCGGGATCGAGGAAGTTGTGATATGCATCGACAAAGTCGTAGATCGTGAAATATTCCTTGCCATCAAAAAGCCGCGTGCCGCGTCCAATGATCTGTTTGAATTCGATCATCGAATTAACCGGACGCATCAGGACGATGTTTCGCACATTTCGGGCGTCAACGCCGGTCGATAGCTTTTGTGAGGTCGTCAGGATCGTCGGGATTGATTTTTCGTTATCCTGAAACTAACGCAGATACATTTCGCCCTGACCACCGTCGTTTGCGGTCACGCGAACGCAGTACATCGGATCATTGCTTTCGGCGTTTTGATTTATCAGATCACGGAGCATCGCGGCGTGAGCCTGCGTCGCTCCGAAGACCAACGATTTTTCGCCCTGGTTTGCTTCCGCCAAAAACCGCTTTACGCGATATGCCTCTCTCTCTTCGATTTCAATCGTTCGATTAAAATCGGCTTCTCTGTAAACCTTTCCCGCCTCGATCTCACCCTCGACGATGTGATCGTCCGAAACATAAACGTATTCGTCCAGCGTCGTTTTTATTCGCCTGACCTTGAACGGAGTCAGAAAACCGTCGTCGATTCCATCTTTCAATGAATAGATATAGACCGGTTCACCGAAGTAGCGATAAGTATCTACATTGTCCTGCCGTTTGGGCGTAGCCGTCAGCCCGAGTTGAACAGCGGGCGAGAAATAGTCGAGTATGCCGCGCCAATTGCTTTCGTCATTTGCTCCGCCGCGATGACATTCGTCAATGATGATGAAATCAAAAAAGTCTTTTGGGTAGTCACTGAAATACGGTGAAGGCTCTCCGTCACTTTCCGGCCCGCTCATGAAGGTCTGGAAAATTGTAAAGAAAACTCTGCCGTTGGTTGGAACGCGATCGTGCTTCTTTATCGAATCGGGACGGATGCGTACCAACGCATCCTCGGCAAAAGACGAAAACGCGTTGTATGCCTGATCCGCTAGGATGTTACGGTCCGCAAGGAATAGGATTCGCGGACGGCGTGAGCCGTCTCGTTTGAGGTTCCAGCGGCTTTGAAACAGCTTCCAGGCGATCTGAAAAGCGATGAACGTTTTCCCCGTTCCGGTTGCCAGCGTGAGCAGTATTCGCTGCTTGTTATCCGCTATCGCCTCCATTGTTTTGTTAACGGCGATCTCCTGATAATATCGGGTCTGCTTTGTGCCCCCGACATCTTCGAATGGAACCGAATCAAATTTGCCTGCCATTCGTTTTCCTCGGCAAATGTCAGATTCCAAAGCTCTTCCGGAGTCGGAAATGCGGAAACCAAACCTTCGGTTCCAGCCTTCATCGAAATCCCGTAGATCTCTCTGCCGTTAGCAGCGTAGGCAAAATCAAGCCGCAACTTCGAAGCGTAAAGCTTCGCCTGCATGACGCCTTCGGAAACGTCAATTTCGTCAGATTTTGCCTCGACGGCGGCAAGTTTCCGATTTTTGTATTCGAGAATGAAGTCCGCAATCAACGGTTTGGAGCGAACACCGCCCGGTTGAATTCTACCGGCGGTGATCTGAGCATTTCTCTCTCGCAGAATACGCGAACCGTCGACCACGCCCCAGCCGCTTGTCTTTAGCTGTGGTTCGATCAATTCTGCTCTTGTATCTGCTTCGTTCAAAATGTTTATTTGGGGTCAGGTAATGGATAAGGCTCGAAGTCATTCGGGTCTTGAGTAAGCAATCGCATCAGTTTTGGATGAACAAATAGCTTCTCTTTTGTCGACGGGTATTCGACAAGAACGCCGATCTCCACCAGCCGCTTGAGGTACTGAGACGCGGCCTGGCGTTTGGCAATATTTTTCTCTATCAGATTGCTGATCCGGCAATAAGGCAGCTCGAATATCATGTTGACAAGCTCGTAGCTGTAGATTTTCGGTGCTGTTTGTTTCACGTACTTGAGCGTGTGTTCAGTCAATGCTTTGATCGCAGCGATCTTTGATGTTGTCCAGTTTGCCGTTTCCTCGACGCCTCGCAAAAGGAACAATATCAGTGATTCCCAATCTTCTTCTTTGGTTACCTGAAGTAAAACTTGATTGTATGTGCCGCGATATTTGAGAATATATCGGCTTAAATACAATACCGGTAAAGTAAGTAGATCTTGTTCGATCAGAAACAAACTGTTGATGATCCGGCCTGTGCGTCCATTTCCGTCTGTGAAAGGATGGATCGCCTCAAACTGATAATGACCCACGGCCATCCTTATCAAAGGGTCGATAGTAGTTTCGTTATGAAGAAACCGTTCCCAATTCGCAAGCTTTTCGCGGAGCACATTTTCCCCGACTGGCGGAGTGTAGATTATCTCGCCCCGTGCCTCGTTCCCAAGGGCCGTTCCCGGTATTCGTCTGACGGTCATATCTACGCCTTTGATATTGCTGCATATCGTTTCGGCAGTTCGCGTATTTAGCGGATGCTCGTCGAGGGTACTGAATCCGTGAAATAATGCCCGGCTATATCTCAGAGCTTCTTTCGTTGCGGGATCGGCATTTCCCTCGTTCCTCAGGTGTTCAAACAGCTTATCGGTGGTCGTAACTATATTCTCGATCTCCGAGCTCGCCTTTGCCTCAAGCAGCGGCAGTGTATTTATAAGTATCGCTGGGTTTGGAATCAGTTGGGCGGCCTGCTTGAGTTCCGCCAGAGCGGCCCGCGAGTTGATGCATTGTCTCAACACGTCTTTTGACTCAATATCGACCGCCGGTGGCAAAAGCGGCAGTTCTTGAAAAGGTGTTGTCGGGTTCCATGCGGGCATTTATGTGTATACGTTTTGCCGTTTTATCGACACATGTGTAGCATATGTCGATGCCATCGACATGTCAACAAAATATGTCGACGTTTTGCGATTTTATCGACATATAATTCCGATGTGTCGATTCAATCGACATATGCCGTTTGTGTCTCACTTATGAGATCCAAACCCTATTGCATCTCACTTTTGTGGGAAAAATGAGATGCAAAATGACAAAATTCGGTGTTGAAGGCTTTTCTGCCAGAGCAACCACGCCCCAGCCGCTTGCCTTTAGCTGTGGTTCGATCAGTTCTGCTCTTGTATCTGCTTCGTTCATAGCTACGTCCAATTCACCGTTCCCCAACACGGATAATTGCCCAGCAGGGTTGTAAGTTTGTCGTGCTTAGCTGTGGGAACCACGACGCCGAAACTATTGATTTGTTGCGTTAAATATCCGGCTGTTCCTTTCGCTAGCCACTCCGCGTATTCTCTCGCTTCTGTTCGCAGTTCTTTAAAGATCGAAATAGCAAGCTTGTTCTTCGAAGGGTCTATTACTTTTTCGGAGTCAATTTGAAATCCTAGACGAAGGAACTTCGCCCGATCTGCCGCAGTAACCCTACCGCTATTATGCGAAAGCGTATGCCTGATTTGGAATATGGCCCTCAATGATTTCGACCGTCTTTTCAAGGCGTCGGGATTGTTTTGTTTCGTATATCGAATATTCGCAATCAACATTTTCGAGCAGTCGTCAATCGTTTCGAGTCTGTGAAATAACCCCGAACCGAACATTAGCTCTGACGCAGTTGCATTAGTCGCAACGTCCCAGATTAGCCTAGGTTCGATAGAAATTTCTCTGGGGAATTTGCTAGGTTCTACATACTCCTGCAATATATTCCCTAAACCTACAAAAGATTTCTTGTAAAAGTTCTCGAAGGCGTTAATGGCTTCCAGAAGGATTAGCTCTTCGGCATACCAACGATATTTTACGTACGTTCCCTCTTTCGTCCCAAGCGGGCCCTGAGCCGCAACAACACCCTTTAAATTATTATTTTCGACCTGCAACTGTTTTACTTTTTCATGGCGTTTATCAAGCCAAGCCAAATAATTGCTTTGGTGTGTGAGCAGACCCTCAAACTCAGAAAGCGGATTTCCGATGATATTAGATAAATGCCTAATTTCCTGATTGGCGCTCGTTTCTATCGAAGCTCGCTGGCCAAACGGAGTAACATTTGTAGCTCCCGCAATACGTCCCATACGTGTATCCTCAAATCGAGCCATTGAAGGCTTTTTGGAGAATTGATTTTTTCAAGTCCTCTATCGAGGCAATTTTGTTCCGATAAATAGTTTGAACTTTCGTTGATTCAGCTTCAATGGCAACGAGTTTTTCTACAATGGCCTTCTGTTCGGACAGGCTCGGTAACGAGACAGCTAATGACGAAAGCGTGGTCTGATTCAAACTTTTAATATTCACACCCGTACCGCCGGAAAAGAAATGCTTTCTGGCTATCGGAGTTTTCAAAAAATGACAAAGATATTGTGGGTCTACATTTCCATTTGAGATCCGCGTCCGAATGGTAAATCCACTATGTGATGTTCTTTCCTTGGTTTTTCCAGCCAACAGGAAGCGGCCAATAAGTTCTTGATTGCCGTCGTTTGACCGTACGGCGATGAGATCGTTCTCTCTCAAGAGATCAGTTTCGTTCAACTTTCCCTCTATCCTTACAGATTCGAGGCTTTCGGACGGAACCCAAAAACTCTTCTGAAAATCCTTAACGCCTACGATCTTTATAGTTTCGCCCCTACTGTTACGATTGAAATTAAGCCCATTAGGAAAAGTTGCAATATCACCTAGTGCCTTCACTTCCCAATCGACGCCGGGGTTGGTGAAGATGTTTTGGAGGTAGGATTCGAAAAGCTCGCGGGCGTTTTGGAGGTTTTTTTCGGCGTTTTGTTTTGCCTTGTCGATCGCCGCAAAAGCCTCATCCAAAATCGCAACGATCCGCTTCTGCTCGTCAATCGGCGGGATTGGAATCTTAACGGAACTTACAAGCCCAATGTTGAGATTACGAACAGTCGAGCCGGCTGCAAGTAAATCGAATTGTTGAAATATGTGGGCGACGACAAAAGGTAATATAGAAAGTCTTGATCTAGCTCCACAACCTTTTTGTCATGTAAGACAAGCCATCCGTCATGAATGCACCCGGATGTCTTCATTATGTATGGTCGCCCAAAACTCATAGAGTTGGACAAGAGAAAGTCGCCTTCTTGAACCTGTCTCGTCTTACTGAGTCCTTCTTTCTTAATTTTTTCCTTCGTCTTGTAAATGTATTTGACCGAGGCCGTGGCGTCAGATATTTTAATCCAGTTCAAGCCGTCAGGATCGTTCGTCAAATACTTCTGAATTGGGCGCGGTGAGACACCGCGTTCGACAAGCATAACCTCGCTCAATTTTTTTAATGGCCAGGGATTTGTCATACAAGTTGAGCTACGGCCTTCAAGATCTCTGCACTTTCTTTATCGAGCCTTTGAATTTCTTCCAATATCGCCGATGGTTCACGCAAAACGGCTTCATCGTTCTTACTCGGGTTTTTTGCGGACAAATCAAACGTCCCTTTATCAATATTCGCAAATTCAACCGACCATGAGTTTTCCGAATCTGCTTTCGTTTTTGCCATTCGATAAACTCGGCGAGGTCATTTTCATTGAGCGGATTTGTCTTGCCGAGATTGCGGTCGAGATTTGGTTGGTAGTACCAGACCTTTCGCGTCGGTGCTCCCTTTTCGAAGAAGAGGACGACCGTTTTGACGCCTGCTCCGGTGAATGTGCCGCCGGGAAGATCGAGGACGGTGTGCAGATTGCAGCTTTCGAGCAGCGATTTGCGAAGGGCGACCGAGGCGTTGTCGCTGTTTGAAAGAAAGGTGTTTTTGATAACAACGCCGCCTTTGCCTCCGGCCTTGAGTATCTTGATAAAATGCTAGAGAAAAAGAAACGCGGTCTCGCCGGTCTTGATCGGGAAATTCTGCTGAACCTCAGGCCGTTCGCTACCGCCGAACGGCGGATTTGCCAGAACGACATCATAACGGTCGCGTTCCTGAATATCCGCAAGGTTTTCGGCCAGCGTATTTGTATGAACAATATTCGGAGCCTCGATCCCGTGCAGGATCATGTTCATAATGCCGATGATGTAGGCGAGCGATTTCTTTTCCTTGCCGTAAAAGGTTCGTTTTTGTAAGGGTTTCGGCATCCTTAGTGCTCAACCCGGTTTGTGAGCGTGCCCCTTCGCCCCCTTCGACAAGCCGTTCGGCTCCGCTCACGGCAAGCTCAGGGACCGGTGATCGAAGGAACTCATATGCTTCACACAAGAAACCAGCACTACCGACGGCGCCATCGTATATGCGGTCGCCGATTTTTGGGGCGACGACTTTTACGATGGTTTTGATCAGCGGACGCGGGGTGTAATATTCGCCGCCGTTACGTCCAGCATTGGCCATGTTCTTGATCTTGTCTTCGTAAAGCGACGACATTTCGTGCTTTTCCTTTTGGGAGCGGAAACGCAACTCGTCAATATGGTCAATGATCTCGCGGAGATTGTAGCCGCTCTGGATGCGATTCTTGAGCTCGGAGAATATCTCGCCGATCTTGTATTCGATCGTGTCGGCACTCTCCGCCGAGGTTTTGAATTTCTTTAGATACGGAACAGCTTTTGCTCGACAAACTCGATCAGGTCGTCGCCCGTCAATGCATTATTGTGGTCGAGTTTGCCGTCTGCGGTTTTGGGCGCGGCCCACACAGGCCAGCGGTACTCGGAGGCAATGATCGGCTCGTACACCTTGCCGGCCAGTTCCGCCGCCGTCTTCTTTTCCCGCTCAAAATCGTCGAGATACTTAAGAAACAGGATCCATGACGTCTGCTCAATATAATCAAGCTCCGTCGCACATCCCGCCTCTTTTCGAAGCGTGTTGTCTATATTCTTAAAGGCCTGTTCAAACAAATATGTAACCTCGGGACTTGGTGGAATGAATTGGGGTCAAGTCGACGTGCAATGATAGCAGAATCCAGCCGGAGAATTCATCCCAATGCTTTAGAGCAAGGTGTTTTGGCAGATGGCAGGTTTTCGCGGGGCTGACCGCGTGATGCGAAGACGATGGGTAAATTGTAACTCGGGAGGATTTAATTTATTATTTTGGTTTTACCTGAGGAACGTTCAGGCAGACAACAGCAGCTAAAAACAAAGTTATGAGCAAGGCACTTCCTAAAAGGTCTGAGAATTATTCGGAATGGTACAACGAGATCGTCAAGCGGGCCGATCTGGCGGAAAACTCTGCCGTTCGCGGTTGTATGGTGATCAAACCGTATGGTTATGCGATCTGGGAAAAGATGCAGCGGGCGTTGGACGATATGTTTAAAGCGACCGGGCATCAGAACGCGTACTTCCCTCTTTTTGTGCCGAAGTCTTTTCTTGAGAAGGAAGAGGAACATGCCGAGGGCTTTGCTAAGGAATGTGCGGTCGTCACCCATTACCGGCTGAAGGCAAATCCGGAAGGCGGACTTATGGTCGACCCTAATGCCAAGCTTGAGGAGGAACTGATCATTCGTCCGACGTCCGAAGCCGTTATTTGGAACACATATAAGAATTGGATCCAATCTTGGCGCGATCTGCCGCTGCTGATCAATCAATGGTGCAATATCGTCCGGTGGGAGATGCGTACGCGGCTATTCCTGCGAACGGCTGAGTTCTTGTGGCAAGAGGGGCACACGGCTCACGCGAGCGAGGCCGAGGCGATCGAGGAAACCGAGCGAATGCTCGGCGTGTATGCGACTTTTGCTGAGGAGTGGATCGCTCTGCCGGTTCTAAAAGGCCTCAAATCGCCGAACGAGCGATTTGCAGGTGCAGTCGAGACGTACTGTATTGAGGCGTTGATGCAGGATGGAAAAGCTCTTCAGTCGGGTACGTCGCATTTTCTGGGGCAGAATTTTGCGAAGGCGTTCGATGTGAAGTTTGTAAACAAGGAGAACCAGCAGGAATACGCCTGGGCAACGTCCTGGGGCGTTTCAACGCGAATGATGGGAGCATTGATCATGGCCCATTCTGACGATCAGGGCCTCGTTCTTCCGCCCAAACTTGCTCCAATTCAGGTCGTCATCATCCCGATCTACCGAACGACTGAGGATCTCGTGACCATCACGGAAAAGGTCGAACCGCTTATCGCAGAGCTTAAGGCCGCCGGTATTTCGGTGAAATATGACGATAACGATAATCAGCGTTCAGGTTGGAAGTTTGCGGAATACGAGCTTAAGGGTGTTCCCGTCCGCCTTGGGATCGGAATGCGGGATCTCGAATCGGGCACGGTCGAGATTGCACGACGCGACACGCTTAGCAAGGAGTCAAGGCCACTTGAGGGCATAACCGAACACATAAAGACGTTGCTGGATGAGATTCAAGTAAATATTTATCAAAGGGCTCTTAAATTCAGAGAAGAAAATACTTACAGCGTTGACACATGGGATGAGTTTAAGGTCCAGATAGAAAAAGGCGGATTCATAATGGCCCATTGGGACGGCACCGCCGAAACGGAAGAAAGCATCAAGCAAGAGACGAAAGCTACGATTCGCTGTATTCCACTCGACGCCACTGAGGAGCATGGAAAGTGCGTATTCTCGGGCAATCCATCGACCCGGCGTGTTGCGTTCGCGAGAGCCTACTAGCTCTCGCAGCATCCGTTGACCACATTCCGATGATCGATCAAGTCGATATCGGGCGCCAAATCTACCAATTTTCGACTTTTTTAGGCTATTCGACGTCTAATTCAGTGAGGGCGATGCCGGAATCGCCTGACGATTGAATTGTGAGTTATTATTCTCGTGCGAATAGTGTTTACACGAGTTGATGTTTATTAACTTAACCGATGAACAGCTTGTCGAATTGGCAGTTTCGCAAGATCCTGACGCCTTCGGCGAAATCGTTAGAAGGTGGGAGCGGAAGATATTCGCCCTCTGCTTTGGTATGCTCGGCCGCGAGGACGAGGCAAAGGACGCCGCGCAGGAAGCGTTTATCTCAGCCTACAAGGGTTTAGCGAGCTTTCGAGGCGACGCAAAGGTTTCATCGTGGCTGCATAGAATAGCGGTTAATAAGTGTTTGACAACAAAAAGGCGGTCCAAGACCCGTAATGAAGAGTTCATCGACGACGACGAAGCTTCTGACGCAAAGACCCTTGTTGCTTCTCCGAAGTTGTCGCCGCTGCGAACCACGGAAAGTTTAGAGCGTATGGATCTCGTTAGGAGAGCGGTAAACGCACTGCCGGCTGACCTGAGACAGATTATCGTGATGAAAGAGTTTGAGGAAATGACCTTTCAGGAGATCTCAGAGGCGTTGGAAATGCCGCTTAGCACTGTGAAAAGCAAGCTTTACACGGCATTGAAACAGTTACGTATGAAGTTGGAAAGAACTTCGGTTGAAGTTGTCTGATCTGAGTGGTGAAAGACTATGATGAACAATGGAAATGGGACGTCGGCTTGCAATAGAGCAAGTGAGATCCCCGAATACATTTATCAGGAATTGACAGATAGAGGCCGTGTTGAGCTTGAGCGGCATTTTTCCGCTTGTGCCGGCTGTGCCGCGGAACTTAAAGGCATGACGAACGCCCACCTTGCGGTTATGCAATGGCGGGACGAGTCGTTTGCGGGCCTATCGACTCCAAAAATTGTCATTCCCTTCGGCGAAAATCAGTCTGATCAGGCTGGCACGGTAAATTCTGGATGGCTCGATTCGATCCATCGTCTACTTGGAAATTCCACCGCGCTCCAATGGGGTGGCGGCTTAGTGGCGGTCGCTGCAGTCGCGTTGATCGCTTTTATCGCCGTGAATATGATACGTGTACCCGTTCAGCCTTCTGTTGCGAAAGAAAGTTCGCCGAGAGTAGATGGTGCTGTCGCGGGCAGAAATGAAATACCGCAACAAGTCATCAATGAAAACGTCGCTCGACTCCCGGATGAAGCCGGTGTCGTGGATACGCGATCGCCCACAAAAGTTTCGACCGGACTCCGTTCGCGTTCCAGCGGTGGTTCGAATGGAAGACGTAGTCCGCGTTCGGGTCAGGTTGCTGTTGATTTGAATGGAAATGGCCGAGCGAAGAAATCCAATGGTTCCGCTCGTAAATTACCCTCTTTGAATGATGTTGCGGATGACGATGATAATTCGCTCAGATTGTCTGATCTATTTGAGGAGATCGGATCGTAAAAGATCAGAGGTAATATGAAACACGTTTTCTCAACCGCCGTCTTTATATTCTGCATCGTTGCCTTAACGGCGTTCGGATCTTCGACGGCCAACGGACAAGATGGGAAGCCCGCCGAGGCATCGCCGACGCCCGACGCAAAGCAAGGTACTAAACGACCCGAATTGTTTCGGATGCTGGGCCTCACGCAGGACCAGGTCGTGAGGATCCGCCGCCTAAATATGGCACGGAAGCCCCAGCTTGACGCGGCTCAGGATCGACTCAAAAACGCCATGGTCTCATTAGACAGGGCGATTTATGCGGATACGCTCGATGAGACGGATGTTGTCGCCAAGTTAAAAGAGGAGCAACAAGCTCAAGCAGAGGTCCAGCGGCTGCGGTTCGCTGGTGAACTTGCCGTTAGAAAGATCCTTACGCCCGACCAACTTGTGCGATTCCGGGACTTACGCGAAAGATTAGCGTCCGAAAGGCCGCGTGCAAATCAAAAGCGTGACGGCGATCAGCAGCTCAGGAGCGTCAGGCAGCTAAATCGGGTCGGGCAGCCTGTCAGGCCGACCGGAAAAACTCCTTAACCGTAAGCTAGCGCGATGTTTTATATTCTGAAACCGGCCGGATCATGATCCGGCCGGTTTCTTATTTGCCGTTCGCCGCGGGTTCATTGTAATCTTTACGGAAAGCGAAAATCGCCGGCAAAATGAATCCAATCAGCAGATTTCTCATAGGTTTACAGGAAATTGGTTCTCTTATCGGGAGGATGCTGCGCGGACTGACCAAAAAGCCGCGATATTTTGGCGAGATCGTCGCACAGATGGACTCGATCGGCGTCGGATCGCTCGCGATCGTCATCCTAACCGGATTCTTTACCGGCGGGGTATTGATCTTACAGGCGTATCCGACGCTGCAATATTACGGGGCCCAAAGCAATGCCGGCCAAGGCGTCGCAACTTCATTGATTCGAGAACTTGGCCCGGTGCTGACGGCTCTTATGGTTGCCGGCCGGGTCGGTTCTGCCATCTCTGCGGAACTGGGATCGATGGTCGTCTCTCAACAGATCGACGCTATGCGTGCGCTGGGTACCTCGCCGGTGCGAAAGCTTGTAACTCCACGTGTGATCGCTCTGGTTGTTACGTTGCCGCTGTTGACCGTTGCGGGCGATATGTTCGGGTTATTTGGCGGCGGCATCGTTGCTCTTCAGATCTATGGTCTGGATTCGAATGTCTATATCTCGTCGGTCAGAGCAGGCGTTGATTATCAGGACCTGTTGGGAGGCATATTAAAACCGATGATCTTTGGCCTGATAATTGGCCTCGTTGCCTGTCACCGCGGTCTCCATACGACCGGCGGCACGGTTGGCGTAGGCCGTTCGACGACTGACGCCGTTGTAGTTGCGTCTATCACCGTTATCATCGCCGATTTTTTCCTTTCGAAGCTGCTTCAGGGATTTTTTAGCAGCACGATGTTTTGACCGCGAAAAACCTTATGTCGGTGACCGTCGATACAACAAACGGAAACGTCCAGGACCACTCCATGGCCGATGGCGGTTCGATCGGCTCGATCAATAATCTGCGAAGCATTCCCGCGATCGAATTTAGGGACGTCGAATTGGCGTTTGACGACCAGGTGATTCTCGATCGGGTCAGTTTCACGGTTAGACGCGGCGAGACGAAGATCGTACTAGGCGGCTCGGGCAGCGGCAAATCGACCATCATTAATCTTGTTCTCGGCCTCATCAAACCGGATGCGGGCGAAATATTGGTCGATGGCGAGTCCATTATCGGCCTCGATGATCAGGAGCTGATGCGGGTTAGAAAAAAGATCGGAATGGTGTTTCAGGAAGGAGCACTTTTCGACTCGCTCTCGGTATTTGAAAACGTAGCTTATCGGCTTACGGAAGAAGGCGTGGATGAGGAGGAGATCGAACACGAGGTCGAGCGGATGCTGCATTTTGTTGATCTAAGCGATGCGATAGACAAAATGCCGGTCGAACTCTCTGGCGGCATGCGGCGTCGCGTTGGGATCGCACGTGCCTTGGTCGGAAACCCGAGCATCGTCCTGTTTGACGAGCCAACCGCGGGCCTTGATCCGCCAACGGCGAGAACGATCTGCGAGCTGGCGATCAAGCTTCGTGACCTTGAAGACGTGTCATCGATATTTGTAACCCACGAAATGAACAATCTGGAATATCTCAGTTCTGAGTATGCTATTGTTGATGAAAAAGGCCATGTACATTATGAAAGCGAAGGCGACACACTCTGTTTGATAAATACGGAAGTGATCATGCTTCGGGATGGAGAAATAATTTTTAGCGGTACGGACGAAAAGCTTAAAGCGGTGAATGACAGCTACATTCATAAGTTTATTCGCGGG
The DNA here is from genome assembly GCA_038245555.1 of Pyrinomonadales bacterium. Taxonomy (GTDB): domain Bacteria; phylum Acidobacteriota; class Blastocatellia; order Pyrinomonadales; family Pyrinomonadaceae; genus OLB17. The sequence continues at coordinate 16,286 of JBBRSH010000102.1, forward strand.
AAATAGAGGTTTATGCCGAGAACTAAGCAAAAGCTAAAACTAAGCGAACTGCGGGTGGGCATCTTTATGTTTGCCGCATTGCTGGTTTTTGGATTCCTGATCATAAATTCAAGCGGTGACTTCAACCCTTTCGAGAAAAAGCTCAAATTAAAGGTTCGTTTTGCGAGTGCCGACGGCCTTCGGCCAAGTGCGGAAGTGCAGCTTGCCGGGGTAAATATCGGCAAGGTAGAAGAGGTCCGGTTTTTGCCAGCCGACAGCCCGAACGGCGAACGGATCGAGGCGACTCTAGCCGTATCACAGGTCCTTGACGGTAAACCTATTTCAGATCTTATCCGAACCAATTCGACGGCTCAGCTCGTTGCCACGTCAATGTTGGGTAATGACAAGATGATCAATATTGTGCCCGGCACGATAAAAGGCTCGCCGGTTACTGA
>JBBRSH010000103.1:0-16694 GCA_038245555.1 Pyrinomonadales bacterium
TGGTCGCCCGACGGCAGCCAAATAGCTTTTAGCGCGACCATAAACAGCGACCTGATAAATGGCAATACAGGCGATATTTATTCGCTGAACCTTGCGGATAACAAAGTTGCGAAATTGGTTTCGACTGCCGGCCCTGACAGTGATCCGCACTGGTCACCGGATGGCAAACAGATCGTATTTTCCTCCGCAATGGGGAATCCAAAGTTCTTTTATACGAATAACCGGCTTTCCGTCATTTCGGCCGACGGCGGAACGCCACGTTCATTGACCGACGCGTTTGACGAGCAGCCGAACTTTGTCGAGTGGAACGCGGACGGGCTTTATTTTAGTGGCTCGCAAAAGACGTCGTCTCATTTGTTCAGGATCGATACCGGAAGCGGAATGATCAACCGCGTGTCGTCGCCGGACAGCCTGATGGCAGGCGGATTCAGCTTTTCGAAGGATGGAAAGCAGATCGCATTTACGTCGCCGTCTCCGACTTCGTTGGCTGAACTCTACGTCACATCGACTGCGAACTTTGCTCCGCGAAAGCTCACAGCGATGACCGATCAGGTAAAGAATTTTACGCTCGCGACCCGCGAGGTCATCTCGTGGAAAAGCAAGGACGGCGCGACTATCGAAGGCATCCTGATAAAACCCGCGAATTTTGACCCGTCGAAGAAATATCCGCTTCTCTGCGTGATCCACGGCGGGCCGACAGGCGTTGACAGGCCGACGGTGCTTGATGCCCGTTATTACCCTGCCGACATTTGGACAGCCAAGGGGGCATTGGTCCTGAAGGTCAACTATCGCGGGAGCGCGGGTTACGGCGAGAAGTTTCGCCAGCTAAATGTACGAAATCTCGGCGTTGGCGATTCGTGGGATGTCTTGTCGGGAATCGACTATCTCATCGGGAAAGGTTGGGTTGATCCGCAGAGATTGGGATGCATGGGTTGGAGCCAGGGCGGTTATATCTCAGCCTTTTTGACAACCTCGTCGGATCGTTTTAAGGCGATATCGGTCGGTGCAGGAATTTCGAATTGGGCTACCTACTATTACAACACCGATATCACGCCGTTCACGGTCCAGTACCTCGGAAACGACCCGGCAATGGACCCCGAGATCTATGCCAAAACTTCGCCGATGACCTACATTAAGCAGGCCAAAACCCCGACATTGATCCAGCACGGCGAACTCGACAAACGAGTGCCGATCGCCAACGGGTACGAGTTGCGCGAGGGCTTGGAGGACCGAGGCGTGCCGGTCGAAATGGTCGTGTATAAGGGCTTTGGGCATCCGATCACAAAACCGAAATCGATGCGGGCAGTAATGTTCCACAACCTGACGTGGTTCAATCACTATATTTTTGGTGATCCGTTGCCCGATTTCAGCAAGCCGGAAATACCCAAAAAAGCCGAAGAGTCCAGGCCGGGTGAATAGTGATCGAGCGGAGAATACCATGAAAAAAATTCTATTGATATTGCTACTTTGTTGTCTTACCTCTTCCCACGCCGTTGCCCAAGCGAAACCCGTGACCGCGTTCGACGTGATCATACGCGGCGGTACGGTCTACGATGGTTCCGGCGGAAAGCCCATCAAGGCGGATGTCGGGATCAAAGGCGATAAGGTCACAGCCATCGGCGACCTCCGATCGGCAAAAGCCAGGCAGATCCTTGATGCGACGGGAATGGCGGTCGCTCCCGGATTTATCAACATGCTTTCGTGGTCGACCGAGTCGCTGATCGTAGATCCGCGCTCGCTAGGCGAATTGAAACAGGGCGTGACGACGCAGATATTTGGCGAGGGCAATTCGATGGGCCCACTCAACGACTTGATGAAAAAACAGATGAAGGACGATCAGGGCGACCTGAAATACGATGTCGGCTGGACATCGCTCGCCGATTATCTGAATTTTCTCGAAAAACGCGGCGTTTCGCAGAATGTGGCCTCGTATGTTGGCGCGACGACGATCCGCCAGTATGTACTCGGTGAGGCTGACATCCAGCCGACGCCGGCGCAAATGCAGCAGATGCGCGATCTTGTGGAAAAAGAGATGCGTGCCGGAGCCCTTGGTATCGGCTCGTCGCTGATCTACGCACCTGCATTTTATGCCAAAACCGAAGAACTAATCGAGATGTGCAAGGTCGCCGCAAAATACAAGGGCAAATACATCTCGCACATGCGCAGCGAGGGCAACCGGCTGACAGAGGCCGTCGAGGAACTCCTTCGCATCTCGCGTGAGGCCGACATTCCAGCCGAGATCTACCACCTCAAGGCTGCGGGCAAGGACAATTGGGCGAAAATGGACAAGGTGCTGGCAATGGTCGAAGCGGCGCGCAAAAGCGGTATGACGATCACCGCTGATATGTACACCTATCCGGCGGGTGCGACCGGCCTCGACGCTTCGATGCCGCCCTGGGTGCTGGACGGTGGTTATCAGGAGCTTTACAAACGGATAAAAGATCCGGCGACGCGGGCGAAGATCATCGCCGAAATGCGCACGCCGACCGACAAGTGGGAAAATCTCGGTCTTGCGGCCGGTTCGCCTGACAAGATCCTGTTAGTAGGTTTCAAGAACGACAAGCTCAAGCCGCTGACCGGCAAAACTCTCGGTGAGGTCGCCCGAATGCGCGGCACCGATCCTGAAAACACGATCCTTGACCTCGTTCTCGAAGACCAGTCGCGCGTTGGTACGGTCTATTTTCTGATGAGCGAAGACAACATCCGTAAACAGATCAAATACCCCTGGGTCTCGTTTGGTTCGGACGCCGAATCGGTGGCTCCCGAAGGGGCGTTTCTCAAATCAAATCCTCATCCGCGAGCGTACGGAAATTTTGCGAGGCTGCTTGGCAAATACGTCCGCGACGAAAAGGTGATCTCGCTCACTGAAGCCGTCCGTCGGCTGTCGGGATTGCCGGCGACAAATCTGGGACTCGACAGGCGTGGGTTTCTCAAAGTTGGTTACTTTGCCGATGTCGTGATCTTTGACCCCGCGACGATCGCAGACAAGGCAACCTTCGAAAAGCCGCACCAGTTCTCGATCGGTGTTCGAGACGTTTTTGTAAACGGCGTTCAAGTCCTAAAAAATGGAGATCACACCGGCCAATTCTCGGGCCGCGCGATCTGGGGTCCCGGAAAGGTTCGTTGATACATAGGAATTTGATCGGAGACGCCACCTGAGGTTAGCAATTATGAATATCGTAAAACATGCAGTTCTATTCGCAATGATCGTTTCCGTCTCAATGTCTGCTAGCGCTCAGGCGAAACCGTGTGCGACCGCTTCGCGTTTCGGACCAGACGATCAGATCGGGAATTTGCGTTATATCACGCCCGAAAAGACCCTCGCCGCAACGCGTCTGGTGACCGCCGGCAAGGCCTATCGGCTTGGGATCGAGACAAACGGAAAAATACCTGCTTATCCGCCGCGGACGTTTTCGGTGACTGTGCTGCAGCCGGAACAGGCGGGCGGGGCCACGCTCGGGCCGACGAAGACTACCTATAATGACGACATCATTATGGGATGGGTCGGAGTCGGCACCGGAATCGACGGGCTCGGCCATGTCGGCATAGATAACCTCTATTTCAACTGCAACAAAGCTGCCGATTTTGCCGCTCCCGACGGTTTGAAAAAGCTCGGCGTCGAGAATATTCCTGCGATCGCGACGCGGGCGGTTCTGCTCGACATGGCGGGCTATTTCAAAACCGACATGGTCAAAGAGGGAACCGCGTTCAATCGGCCTGAGATCGAGGGGGCGATGAAGCGGCAGGGCATCAAATCGATCGAGAAAGGCGATGTCGTACTCCTTTATACCGGCTGGCTGAAGATAATGATGACCGACGGCAAGCGATATGAGGACGGAAACCCAGGGCTTGGTTTGGAAGGGGCGAGGTATCTCGCCTCGCTCGGCGTTTCTATCGTCGGTGCTGACAATGAGAATCTCGAGGTCGTGCCATTCGAGAAAAACGCCGGCGTTTTTGAAGTGCATCAGATATTGATAGCTCAAAATGGCATCTACATAATCGAAAATCTCAACCTTGAAGAAATGGCAAAGGATAAGGCTTGGGAAACCTTGTTCACCCTCGGTCCGCCCCGCGTCACCGGCGGCGTTCAGGCTATAGTCAATCCGATCACGATACGATAGGTATGAAGAAATGCCCACAGTGCAGTCGCGATTACGATAATACAATGATGTTCTGTCTGGACGATGGAGCTGAATTGCTCTATGGGCCCGCGTCCATGGACGAACCAGCGACGGCTATCCTTCATTCGACAGCGGCCCCTGGTGACGAGGCGACCCGGGCACAGATACATACGACGGAACAGACTGCGGTTTTGCCATCTGGTATCGGCGAAGCTCCGAAACGTGGCCTCGATAAGCGTTTGTTTGCTGCTTCCATAATATTAACGATCATCATCCTCGCCGGATTTTTTGGTTATCGATATTTTGCGTCGGCGTCAAAACAGATCGAATCCATTGCCGTTATGCCGTTCGTCAATGAAGGCGGGAATGGAGATGTCGAATATCTTTCCGACGGTATGACCGAGACGTTGATCAACAGCCTTTCGCAACTACCGAATATTAAGGTCATGTCGCGCAGTTCGGTTTTTCGTTACAAGGGAACGGAGACCGACCCGAAAAAGGTTGGGACCGAACTTGGCGTTGGGGCTGTTTTGACGGGGCGTGTAAAACAGATCGGCGATCAGCTTATCATCAATGTTTCGCTTGACGACGCACGGGACAGCCACCATATTTGGGGCGAGCAGTATGCCCGGAAGCAAACTGACCTCCTATCGCTGCAAAGTGAGTTGGCCCGCGATGTTTCGGGCAAGCTCAAATCGAAACTTTCGGGAGCCGACGTGGCGAAGGTCCAAAAAAACTACACGGCAAATCCGGAAGCCTATCAGATCTACCTGAAAGGCCTCTTCGAATACAACAAGACTACCGGCTCATCACTCAAACAGTCGGCCGAACTTTACAAAAAGGCCATCGAGATCGACCCGAATTATGCGGAGGCGTATGCCGCTTTGGCAATGGCATATTTGAACTTCGCGAATTACAGTGTGACACCACCCAAAGAGAGTATGCCCCTGGCAAAAGCCGCGGCGCTCAAGGCATTGGCACTAGACGATTCGCTCGGTGCCGGATACGTGGTCCTCGCACGGTATCGCAGCGAATTTGAATGGGATCGGGCAGGCGGTGAAACTGCAACGCGACGAGCGATCGAACTCGATCCGAACAACCCGAGGCCGCATGCGCTCCTTTCGCAATTGCTAGCTCAGCAAAAGAAGTTTGATGAATCAATTGCCGAAGCAACCCGTACCCAACAACTCGACCCGTTGTCATTGGCGAGGCGTCTATACCTCTCCGAAAGACTGACTGAAGCCCGTCGTTACGATGAAGGCATATCGAATATTCGCTCGATCATTTTGCTCGATCAAAACTTTGCAACCGCTCATTTCGACCTCGGTTGGGCATATTTTGGAAAGGGAATGTACCAGGAATCGATCGCATCTTTTGAAAGGGCGTTCGAACTTGATCCTGACCCGGTGGACAAGGGTTATATCGCTATTGCACAAGCAAAACTCGGGCAACGTGAGGAATCGCTCAAACAACTCGAGTGGCTGAAACAAGAGGCGTCCAAGCGTTACGTTCCAAGTATAGCTTTCGCGTTTACCTACATCGCATTGGTGCAGAAGGACGAGGCTTTTGCATGGCTTGAGAAAAATGCTGAAGATCGCACGATCTACGCCAGTTCCTACGCGATCGAACCTGCACTCGACGATGTGCGCGACGACCCGCGGTTCAAAGCTATGCTGAAACGGATGAACCTGCCGGAATAGAATTTTATGAAACGATGTCCCGAATGCAGACGAGATTATTACGACGATACTTTGCTGTATTGTCTCGACGATGGCAATGCGCTGCTCGAAGGCCCGGCGACCGGCTCGACCGCGCTTGATGAACCGGCGACGGCGATACTTCACACGACTGATGCCGTCAGCGAGGCACCGACTCGAGCTCAGATTCATACGACCGAACAGACTGTCCTCTTGCCGTCGGGAATCGCCGATGTTCCGAAACGAGGCTTCGACAAACGCCTGATCGCGGCCCCTATCTTGGTCGTAATCATCGCTCTCGGCCTTTATTTGGGTTATCGATTTTTTAGCACAACCATCAAACAGGTCGAATCGATCGCCGTGATGCCGTTTGAAAATCGTAGCGGTAGTGGCGATACCGAATACCTGTCGGATGGGTTGGCCGATTCGCTTATCTATCGACTTGCTCAGTTACCTAACCTGAAAGTGAGCCCGACCAGTTCTGTCATGCGGTACAAGGGCAAGGGCAGCGACACTTCACAGATCGCAAAGGAGCTAAATGTCGATGCGGTCATGTCCGGAAGGCTAGTTCAGATCGGCGACAGTCTGAATATTAGTGTCCAGCTTACCGACGCCAGGACTGACAAGGTCATCTGGGCAGAACAATACGACCGCAAAATGGCTGATCTGCTCGCGATACAGCGCGAGATCGCCGCGACGATCACGCAGAAGCTGCAACTAAAGTTATCTGGTGACGAAAAGGGACTGACCAAAAAGTACACCAACAGTAGCGAAGCCTACCAGCTATGGCTTAAAGGTCGTTTTCATTTTGCCCGACGGACAAAGGACGACATGAACAAGAGCATCGAACTTTTCAACCAAGCCGTCAAACTTGATCCGGATTTTGCCCTGGCTTACGTCGGAATAGCCGAATCGTATTCGACGATCCCGTCGTATCCGTATGCTTCTCCTGAGGAATGCGTGCCCAAGGCCAAGGCTGCAATTGCGAAAGCTCTCGAGATCGACGCCGACCTGCCCGAGGCTCACACCGTCGCAGGAATGATCGCCGCCGCCTACGATTGGGATTATCCGCTAGCCGAGCGTGAGTTCAAACGGTCGCTGGAACTAGAGCCGAATCTCGCCAGCACCCATTATCGCTACGCATGGGTTTACCTAAGCCCGCTGGGACGCCACGGCGAGGCCGTAGCCGAAATGAAAAGGGCGATGGAACTGGAACCGCTTTCCATTCAGCAGGGTGCTAATTTCGCCGCCGTATTGATGTACGCCGGCCGGTTCGACGAAGCGCTGGAGCAGGCAAGGAAAACGAATGAACTAGATCCGACACACGTAGGAGCTTTGATTTGGCTGTCACACACGTATAACGCGAAAGGCATGTACAAGGAATCACTCGCAGTAGCGGAGAAGGCTCAAGGCCTGCCATCCTACCAACCTCGTGCGCAGCGAGGCATTGCCTACGCGATCGGTGGTCAGCGTGAGGACGCGATGCGAATAGTTAGCGAGTGGAAAAAGGCAGAAACAGAGGGTTACGTGATGATCTATTGGCTGGCCGCGACGTACGCGCTCCTTGGCGATAAAGATGCAGCATTTGCAGCGCTTGAAAGATCCTATCAGAACCGCGACTGGTTTTTGCAGCGACTCAAAACCGATCCATTCATGGCCCCTTTGCGCACCGACCCGCGATACAGAGACCTGCTGAAACGGATGAATCTGCCGGAATAGAATCTTATGAAACGATGCCATGAATGCAGACGAGATCATACGGACGAATCTTAAATAATGGAACTAGAAAAAGGCTCAATTCTTGGACACTACGAGATCCTCTCGAAGATCGGCGAGGGCGGGATGGGTGAGGCGTACCTAGCCGAGGACACCAAGCTCGATCGGAAAGAGGTCATCAAATTCCTGAACGAATAATTTGGCCAAGACGATTGACTATGCCCGTCTCCAAGACAAAGATAAAACGTTTGAATAACTAAACAAAGCGTTTGATCAACGCGAACCACAGATTCCAGAACTCAAGATTCGATTACCATTAGTTTTCTGCGAGACGACCCGCGATTTAAGGAATTGGTCAGACGAGTCGGGATTTTCGGAATAGAGAATATCCTGGTCACTGCTATTGTTTATTACTGGTCAAGTGACTGGTCATATGATAAGGTCGACTTGTTATGAAAAATAAAATAAAAACCATCAGTGCTAGCGAGTTTAAGGCTAAGTGTTTGCAGATCTTCGATGAACTTGGCGCAGACGGAATAGTGGTTGAAAAGCGGGGTAAGCCGATCGCGAAAGTTATCCCATTTGGACGAGCGGATAATTCGAGTCTCATCGGTTCTATGAAAGGCTCTATCAAGATATCAGGCGATATTTTCTCTACCGGAGCAAAATGGAATGCTGAATCTTGACACGCACATTCTGGTCGCCGCGCTGGCCGGCGATCTGACGTCACGAGAGGAAGCACTGATCACCAACGAAAGTCTGGCGGTATCGGATATTGTGCTATGGGAATTAGCCAAGCTGGTTCAGCTTGGGCGATTGGTGCTCGACATGGACAGCGTGGCATTTCGACGTTCGCTTCGACACCTCACGATAATTCCGATCACGATCCAGATAGCGCGAAAAAGCACTGAATTAGATTTTTCGTCTGACCCGGCCGACGAGTTGATCGCCGCGACCAGCGTTGTCGAGCGGATACCGCTACTGACCAGAGACCGAAAAATTCTCAAGTCACTAATGGTGCCTCTCGTAAAATGACTCTATGAAACGATGCCCTGAATGTAGACGGGATTATTACGACGATACGCTGCTCTACTGTCTCGACGATGGAAATGCGCTGCTCGAAGGCCCCGCGACCGCGCGTTCTGGCGACGATGAACCCGCAACGGCGATCTTGTCAGAACCGGGAGCGATAGCTATTGGGTTCCGTGGCGGTGAGGATAAGACCCGACAGCAGGTAAATACAACAGACCAGACGGCGATACTTCACACAGGAGCGGAGGCAGAGCCTCCGAAGAGTTTGGGTGACGCTGCGGAAAAGCAGAGCTTTTCCGCAAATAGAGCGGCAAAGCCGCGAATGGCGATCGGATTGGCGGTCATACTTCTGATCGGCGGATTTTTTGGCTATCGATATTTCGCATCATCTTCCAAACAGATCGAGTCGATTGCAGTCATGCCGTTTGTCAACGCTACAAACGATCAGAACATTGACTATCTCACAGAGGGAATTTCGGACAATATAATCAACGGCCTCTCAGGATTGCCTAATCTGAAGGTGATGTCGCGCAACGCAGTTTTCCATTACAAAGGAGCCGATGTGGATGCTCAATTCGTAGCTAAGGAGTTGAAAGTGCAGGCGGTACTAACGGGCCGTGTGACCCAGCGTGCAGATAAGATCCAGGTCAGCGTTGAGCTAATAAGTGGTCAGGATAATAGCCACATTTGGGGTCAGCAATATAGCCGCACGGTTGCCGAAGCCTTTGCGGTGCAGGAAGAGATCGCAAAAGACATTTCTGAAAAGCTGGGAATTAAGCTGACCGGGGCCGAGAGCCAACAACTTGTAAAACTCCCTACCGAAAACATCAAAGCCTTTCAGTTTTACACACAGGGACGCTCATACGCTCAACATCGTATCCGGGGGGACCTCCTCCGGGCAATTGACTATTACGAAGGAGCGATCCGCGAAGACAATAACTATGCGCTGGCCTACGCCGGACTGGCCGAGGCCTACTCTGCCCTCGGCGTACGCGGGTATATCGACCCCGTGGAAGGCCGGAACAAAGCCGTGGACGCTGCGCGCCGTGCCATGGTGCTTGACAAAAATCTGGCCGAAGCTCACGTGTCGATCGCTCAAATCGCAATCTTGTTCGCGCCATATGATCTTTCGCTCGCTGAACGGGAACTTGCCAGAGCGATCGAACTCAACCCCAGTTTTGCTCTGGCCCACCTGTATGTTGGGCTACTGCGGGAACGCCAGGGAAGGTTCGACGACGCTCTGACGGCGTTATTGAAAGCTTGCGAACTTGACCCGTTTTCGCCGATCTTCGCACGAGCCGTGTCCGTGCCGTACCTATTCAAGCGAGATTACGCCCGGGCCCTAGACATACTGAAACATGCGGATGAACTGGGCCCAGCTTTTATTGTTCCAAATGAAATTGGAGTATACATTCAAAGCGGATTATTGGACGAAACGCTGTCACGCCTGGAGAAGGCAAAACAGGAAAGGGCGAATGATCCGATCCTGGTCTCCAATACCGGCATGGTTTACGCGGCACAGAAAAATCGCAACGAGGCTCTCCGCATTATCAAACAGTTGGACGAGATGTCGGGTCCAGGCTTGTACCAGGCTCACTGGATCGCCAAAATTTACGCCACCATGAACGACAAGGAGGCAGCTCTCTCCTGGCTTGAACGCGGCTTGACTGCCGGAACCATTGGAGACTTTTATAAAGATGAGCCAGTATGGGACCCGCTCCGCAACGATCCGCGATTCAAGGACTTGCTAAAACGGATTGGGCTGCCCGAATAGAATTATGAAACGAGGCCTAGAATGCAGACGTGATTATTACAACGGCTTATTGTTGTGTTGATAGCAATGAGAGTTAAAAGGAGAATCAAATGACTACTTATAAATGGTTGAAAGGTGCGGCGGTTGTTATCCTGTCGATCGTTTCATTGAGCGGCTTCGGTAATGCACAGCAAGTAGATCCGAAAGGGAGCCGGAGTGCGAGTGTCGAGGCGGTGTGGGGACGCGAACAACTCTACTGGCGCCTGGTTAAGTCCGGCGACGTCGAAAAATATCGCGAACTGTGGGACGACGGCTTTCGCGGTTGGCCGTGCAAGAATCAGCACACGGCGGGCAAATCGGAGATCGGAAACTGGGTTCGAGATATCCGTGACCAGAAGGCCAAATTCACTTATTCGCTGACATTTGACGGAGCGGCTGAGTATGGGGACATTGTGGTCGTCTACTATCAAACTCCAATGGTTTATGAGTACCCGGACGGAAGAATAGAGAATAAAGACAACCGCTACAAGTTTACCCATACCTGGCGGAAGACCGGCAAGACGTGGCTGATCATCGGCGGAATGTGCGGAGAATTACCGCCGCCTCCAAAGCCTTAGAAAGCTGTTCGAAAAAGACTTTTGAAACGATGCCCGGAATGCAGACGCGATCATTACGACGACACTTTGTTCTACTGTTTCGATGTCGCTATCGGTCGGTGAATTTGTCAGATAGGTAAAGATATAAATATGCTGAAATATCGCCACGGGGTCTTAGCGTTTTTATGCCTTTTAGGCACGATTACCTACCTCGATCGAATTGCGGTGTCAGTGGCAGGGCCGAACATTCAGGAGGACCTTTCACTGAGCCCTGAAATGTGGGGTTGGGTCGTGGGTATATTTACGCTCTCGTATGCTTTATTCGAAATACCCACGGGACGGATGGGTGACCGAACGGGGCCACGGCGTGTCCTGACTAGGGTGGTTCTTTGGTGGTCAGCCTTTACCGCTTTCACCGGGATTGCTACTAATTTCTACGTGTTGCTTGCGATCAGATTCTTATTCGGGGCCGGCGAGGCCGGGGCTTTCCCGAATGCAGGGATCAGCGTTTCGCGTTGGTTTCCGGCGGCACAGCGGGCAAGGGCGATGGGATGTTTTCTGATGTCGACACAGATAGGCGGGGCCGTTGCACCGATAATTGTGGTGCCCTTGCAGATCTGGTTCGGATGGCGCGTTTCCTTCTTTTTTCTTGGCATCATCGGCGTCATCTGGGCCGGTGCGTGGTACTGGTGGTACCGTGATTCACCTCGGGAAAAGGATGGAGTTTCCGAACAGGAGAGAGACGAGATCGGTGATCCTCCGGCGGCCGGCACGCATAGTCTGCCCTGGAAGACGGCGCTAGGAAAAATTAACCTGTGGGCGATCTTCCTGGTGATCTTTTGTTACGTATATTGCTTCTACTTTTTCATCTCATGGCTTCACACATATATGGTAAAGGGGCGCGGTTTCACCGGAGAGACTTTGATCTTCTCGGCGGGTCCGCCGATACTTGGGGCCCTCGGTAATATCGTGGGCGGCTTTGCGAGCGACGCACTGTGCAAGAAGTTTGGGTTGAAGATCGGACGAAGGACTGTCGGCCTAATTGGGATGAGCGTTGCCGCGATCTTTATGACGGCTGCCATCATCACGCCTGAAAAATACCTCGCACTGTTGTTTCTTGGGTTTGTGTACGCTGGCATAACGGTCCAACAATCCGCGTTCGCCGCCGTTTTGCTCGATATAGGCCGCGAGTATGTTGGCGGCGTTGTCGGAGTCGTAAATATGGTGGGCAGTTTTGCCGGCTTCATATTTTCAGTCTCTTTCGGCTACTTTGTAACTTGGTCTGGGAGTTATGATCTGGCGCTGATTCCGGTCGCGATCTTGCTCGGCGTGGGCGTCCTGGCATGGCTGCGGATAGACGCATCCGAGGAACTGATACCTAAGAGACAAGATCTCGAAGTGATGACAGAGCCGATCCTTGCGAACAAGATATGATCGGCTTTCAATACCAATATGAAAAGATGTCCCGAATGCAGACGTGATTATTACGACGATACGCTGCTGTATTGTCTCGACGATGGAAACGCGCTGCTGGAAGGCCCAACGACCGAGCAACCAACTGCCATACTTGCCGGGGAATCGGCCACCGCTCTTTTTGACGAGACCCGAAACGGCGCAATTCGAAAACCACCTCGGCGTATGATTTTGGGAGCGGTGGGCCTTGGGTTGATTGTCATTCTCGGCCTTGTCTGGTTCTTTTCGACTCGCACGAGCACTGTCGAGCACCAGCTCAGATCTTTGGCTGTCCTCCCGTTTCAGAACGCTTCGTCAGACCCCGAGGCAGAGTACGTTTCTGATGGTCTTACAGAAACGCTTACCGGCAGCCTTACGCAGATCAGCGGTTTTCAGGTTAAATCGAGAAGTACGGTTTTCAGATATAAAAACTCGCAAGTCGAACCCACAAAGGCCGGCCAGGAGCTGGGTGTTGATGGTGTGATTACGGGCAACCTCACCGAGCGGGGCCAGGAACTGACGCTCTACGTGGAGCTTGTCGATGTCGCAACCGGAAAAGCCCTATGGGGCCAGACCTATGCGCGACCGTTGAATGCGCTTTCGAGTCTGCAGAATGACGTCGCCCGCGATGTGATGACCAGACTGCGTTCGCGGACCGACGCGGCAAAACCGAGATATTCCCAAAACGCAGAAGCCTACCGCCAGTACTTGCAAGGACGCTATTTTTTCAACAAATCCACCGAAGAGGGAATCAGAAAGGGCATCGAGTATTTTAATAAAGCGATCGAGATCGACCCCAATTATGCTCTTGCCTATGACGGCCTCGCCGATTCCTACATCAGTCTCGGTTATGACTATATGCCGCCAAAGAATGCGTTTCCGCTTGCCAAGGTCTACGCGATCAAGGCGCAGGAATTGGACCCGGATATTGCCGAGACGCATGCCGCAATAGGAGCCATTGCATTCTTCTATGACTGGGACTGGTCCACGGCTCGCCGTGAGGTGGACCATGTCATAAGTTTACGACCGGAAACTACGGAACCGTACGCGTGCACGCTCCATTATTCCGATGCGTTGGGCCAGCCCGACGAGGCGGTTCAAAAAGTCCGCGTAGTAAATGAAGAACATCCGACATCTTTGATCATCAGTTCCGAGATCGCGTGTGCGTCGTACTATGCTCGACGCTTTGATCAGGCCATCATAGAATCGCAGAAAACTATCGAGATGGACCCGACTTTTGCGCCATCGTACTATAATCTCGGACGAGCACTCGGACAAAAAGGGATGTACGATCAGGCAATACCAGCGCTGGCTAAAGCCGCCAACCTCCTTGACGGGAATAGTCATGTGCTCGCCGAGCTTTCGTATATCTACGCTGTTTCGGGACATAAGGATGAGGCAAAGAAGGCAGCCAATGATCTCGATGCCATTGCCGCAAGACGTTACGTCGATCCATACCTGCGGGCGGTCATAGCCATCGGTATGGGCGACAGACCACGTGCCCTGGCATTGCTCAACGATGCATACGCTGGCCGCTCTGTCTGGATGCCATGGCTTAAAGTAGAACCAAAATTTGATAGCCTTCGCGATGAGCCGAAATTTCAGGCCCTGATCGCGAAGATGAATTTCCAAATAGAATGAAACGATGCCCTGAATGTAGACGGAATTATTACGACGATACGTATTTTAATTGGAGACAAGAACTGTGAATATGCTCACCAACAAAATGCCGGTTTTGATCGTGATTATCTTACTGGTCGGATCGAGCGTTCCGGCGCAGGTAAAGTTTGAGGCGATGCCGAAGGAGCTTGCTCCAAAGTACAAATTTGATTTCGCAAAAAACTTTTTTTCGTCTGCCGAAGTGCAGAAGGCTGATCTTAAAAAAGCATTTGTCTCGCTCGGGGAATTAGAAACTTTCAAGGGAAAGGTTACGGCGTCGGCGGATAATTTGTTGCGGGCACTGGAACTCTCAGACCGTGTCGATGCCGAGTTCGATCGCCATATTATCTATCTTTCGCTGCGTTATGCCGTTAATACAAAGGACGAGCCGAGCAATAGCGAATCTTCGCGGTTGAGCTCCGAACTCAGCAAACGGACGAGTTTTCTGCAGCAGGAATTGATGCGGCTCGATGATAAGACACTGGCCGGATACTTAACACAAAAGCCCGCCCTTAAGGAGTACACATTTGTCATCGAATCGGCCCGCCGGTATGCCCCGCACACTTTATCGCTAAAAGAAGAAGAGCTCTTGAGCGAAGTCGAACCGTTGACGAGCGACTGGATGGCCGAGATGTTTCAGGTGGCCCGTGACCGGACGCAGTTTGGTTCGGTCAATTCGGCTGGCAAAGCACTCGATGTCTATCAACAGGAACAGGAAATATCAAACAACTCCGATCGAGCCGTTCGCGAACAAGGTTTCAGAAAGACATTTGCCGGGTTGGCCTCGCAGCGGGATCTCTATGCTTTCTCGCTCTCGCGGCTCATCAAGACCGCCAACCGGCTCGCTCGCGTTCGACATTATAAGGACAGATCTGATGAGGTTCATTTTGAAATGTTCCTGTCCAGTGACGAAGTGCGGAGCATGTATGAAAAGATCGCCCGCACTGCCGATACCTACAAACGATTTCAACGTGACCGGGTCGAGCGGGTAAAAAAGCAGTCGGGATACGACGAAGTAAATTATTGGGATAGAAACTTCGTGCCGGCTGATTTCACGCTGCCGCGTTTTTCGATCACTGATACGACCCGGATTCTAAACGATTCGCTCGCCATACTCGGCCCCGAGTACTCGCGAGAGCTGTCGATGCTGCTCGATCCGGCAAACGGCCGTCTCGACATTGTCGGCGGCGAGAATCGTGTTCCCGGAGCCTTTGCCAACGGTTCTCTCGGCAACCCCAAAAGTATCTTTTTCAGCTTTAATTACGAAGGCTATTTCGACGACGTTGACGCCCTGGCGCACGAAGCCGGCCATGCCGTCCACTTTCAGTTGATGGGCAATAATCACGTCCACACGGCGTACGCGGAGGGCCCGGCGTATTTTACCGAGTCGTTTGCGATGTTTAACGAACTCGTCGTGATCGACCACCTATACACCGAAGAAAAAGACCCCGCGCGAAAGATCTACTATCTCGAACAATTTCTGCTCTACGCAAATTTTCTGTATTCCAATACGATGACCGCCGCGATCGAACAGGCGATCTATGACGAAGTGGAAAAATCTGACGTATCGAGTGCGGATGATCTCGACGCGATCACAAAACGCGTCGGTTCCCGATTTTCGATCTGGTACGAAAAGCAGGATGAATTAAAAATGCGCTGGATCGACGTGCATCATTTATATGATGCTCCGATGTATTATCCAAACTATGTGTACGCTCAGCTGCTGGCGCTCAAATATTACCAGATGTATAAAAAGGACCCGCAAAACTTTGTTTCAAAGTATCTTGCGCTTATGCGGAACGGTTTTGACGCTCCACCGGCCGCTTTACTCAAGAAGTTTCTCGACATAGGCCTTCGCGACCCGCAGTTGGTGCCAAACTCAGTTAGTATTCTGGATAGTAAGCTCGATGAACTAGAAACCCTTTATGCTAAGTGATCTGCAAAACATGGCCTGAAATTTGGGCAAACCCGAAATTATGAACGAGACAATTCAACAAGCTGATGGCCGTGTGGAGCTAAATGAAGGAGCGTTGTCCGAGATCGAGGCCTCGTCGCTTTATAACGAAGACCTTGCTCCCGTGCCGGTTGAGAAACGAAACTGGACAACTTATAACTACGCCGCCCTGTGGATCTCGATGGCCCATTGCATCCCGACCTATATGATGGCTTCGGGGTTGATCTCGGCGGGTATGAATTGGTGGCAGGCGTTGTTTACGATCCTGCTAGGTAATGTGATCGTGCTTGCACCGATATTGCTCAATTCGCATCCTGGCACGAAGTACGGGATACCGTTTCCTGTTTTTGCACGTGCGGCGTATGGAACGATGGGCTCCAATCTTCCGGCGTTGATGCGTGCGATCGTCGCGTGTGGTTGGTTCGGCATACAGGCATGGATCGGCGGCCAGGCGTTGCAGACGTTTTTTGCGGCGTTTATTCCGGGTTGGCACGATCTGCTTGGACCCGCCGTCGCTGGGCACACTCCTACCGAATGGCTTTCATTTATGCTGTTTTGGGGGTTGAACATCCTGATCATTTATCGCGGCATGGATGTTTTGCGGATGGTCGAAAACTGGGCCGCGCCATACGTTCTCGTGATGACAGGACTTCTGTTGGGGTGGATCCTGTATCAGGCGGGGGGCATCGGGTTCCTGCTTAATGAGCCGGGCAA
>JBBRSH010000104.1:0-16466 GCA_038245555.1 Pyrinomonadales bacterium
CGGTGCCGGCCGTCGTGGCGAGACTTCGACGGGTCTCGCGGGAACCGGCCGCCGGGGTCCCTCCCGTTCGGCTCGGACGCATCGTGAGCCGCTCACTGGGCGTCGGGCCGTTCCGTGCCTGCCTCGAAGAAAAACTACTTCTAGCAAAATATTTTCAGGCCGAGGTGCAAAAACTTGGGTTCGAAAGTAAGATCGAGCCGGAACTCTCGGTAGTCACATACCGCTGGTTGCCTAAGACGGGTGATGCTAATACATTTAATAAGGAACTACTCGAAGCGGTTGTTTCAGATGGCCGGGTGTTCATTTCGTCGACGCTGCTAAACGGGGAATTTACCCTCCGTTTTGCGTGTCTCGCGTTTCGAACACATTTGAGTACAGTCGATACCCTGTTGGACGTCTTAAAGGAGAACGTCGCGAAATTGGACTGATCATTTTGCGATTTATTGACTATTGAGGGAATGCAATTCTTCTTCTCTCCTAACTTGCTAATGATCGGCTACCGATCTCGATCGGGAATTCTTCCGAAACAGGGTCATCTGCAGGATAAGATCTGTCAGATACTTGTTTGCATACTTCTCTTTCTTTTTCCTTTCACTGCGTATCCGCAGGAAAATACAAAATCTGCGAAACCGGAAACCATTAAGAAAGCTTTGTCCGACGCCGACGGCCTTGATAGGGCGGGCAAGTCGGAGGATGCCATCAATGCTTATTCCGATATCCTGAAAACATCCCCGGAAAATGAAGACGCCCTTGAAGCAAGAGGCGCTCTCTATTTGCGTATCAAAGATAGCGATAAGGCTGTTGCCGATTTCTCCCTGTTGATCTTAAGAAGGCCAAAGGAATATGCCTATTGGTTTAACCGAGCCCTTTGCGAAAGGCAAAAACGAAAGTACTTGGAGGCCATAAGTGATATCAATCAGGCCTTATCCCTAAACTCTAAAGACCAACGTATTCTAACGACGCGAGCGAACATCTATCTCGATATGGACGATATCCCGCTCGCCACCGCTGATGTCGATCGTGCTCTCAAGGATTTTGGGCCGACCGCACGGACCAGCGTTGCGAAGTCGGTGCTGTGTTTTCGAGCGTTTGACACCGATTGTCTCTTGTCCACTAGCGAGCAAGCAATCCGGGCGGACTCTACGGATGGAGCGGCCGTCAATAACCATGCTTATGGCTTGATCCTTAAGGGCGATCTGGACGGCGCGATGAAAGACCTCGCTCAAGCGGAACGAATCGATCCTTACTGGTCGCTTCCGCCAAACAACAAGGCACTCATCTACATCCTCCGAAAACAATGGGAAAAGGCCGCTGAGGAACTCGAAAAAGCGAAAAACAGAAACCCCGTGATGGCCGAGATATTTCTTAATCAAGGATTGTTGAAATTTGGGAGAGGCAACCTCGTTGAAGCACTCGATGCTTTTGACCGGGCTGTCGCGCTCAGCCCAAACCTTGCTTCGGCTTACCTGAATCGGGCCCGCGTTAGATTTGCTCAGCAGGAGTTTGTCCGAGCGTTGGAAGACGTAAATATAGCTTTCAAATTGAACTCGCGATCCGCTGAAAGCGTGCTGTTAAGATCAAAGATCGAAAGCAAACTGGGCAAAAACGAGGATTCGGAAAAGGACCTTGGACTTGCTAAGAGCATACGGGAATCCTATCCATTCGCCGAGATCAAGGTCGACGATTAAGGAAGATCGATTACGGCGAGTTTTCCACGACCATCCCGACGCGGTTAAACTATTTTCTATCGTTTATCCGTCAGCACCGGTGGTTTTCGGAATTTTGTCGCTTGCTCGTAAGCAAACGCCCATCCGAGTAGATCGCCGTCTCTCCAACGTTTACCCGCAAGCTCGAGTCCAAAAGGGAGGCCGTTATCATAAAACCCTGCCGGTACAACAACGGCGGGTACACCGATCGGGTCAACCCATGCTGTATTGCTGTGAGGCCCGTCACTGCGCCGCCCTTCCCGCAGCGGGATGGTTTCGTCATTCGGTGGCATCTGAAGCGCCGGGTAAACGAGACCATCCAGGTGAAATCGGTCGAATGCCTCGTTATACGCTGCTAGGGCTTTTCGAAGCGGCTCCCAATAAGTTGTTTCTGCTTGCGGATCGGATTCAAGAATTCGCGGAGCGGATGATTTTGTTCCGGGCGGCGCGCCTGTAACGCCTCTGAGAAAGCCTGGTATCGGAGTTCCAACCGCCGTGGCATACTCTGCAAACGTGTGATATTCCCCCGGCCCATAGTCCCGAAGGAAATTCTCCGTGCCTTCACCAACATATGGCTGCGTGTTGACGGCGTCGCATAGTTTTGCAAAATCATTGGGCAAAAGCTCATCGTCGAAAACCACGGTCGCTCCAGCTGACCTGAGCCTATCAATGGCCTTCATAAACATCTCGCGAGTTGTCTTTTGCAACAGAGGCCCTTGATCGCCCGGCTCAGCGGTCGTTTTTACAATAAATGCCGGTACGCCAAATCGCTTGCCTTTGAGAGCATCGGTCTTGAGATAGGATGTGTAGGGAGCAGGTTGCGCCTTACTCGTGGATTCCATTGTCCGGGGATCTTTCGGATCCGGGCCGGCCATTACATCTAGCGCCAGAGCAGCGTCCGTAACGTTTCTTGCGATCGGGCCGGTATTATCGCGAAGCCAATCCAACGGATGGATCCCCGCAATACTTACGAGTCCGCGAGTCGGAAACAAGCCGACTACACAGCTCGTCCCCGCGGGCATACGGATGGAATTTCCGGTGTCGGTCCCGTTGCCAAAAAGCGCAAAGTTAGCAGTCACCGCAGTAACCGTGCCCCCGGAAGATCCGCCGGGGCTGAACCGAACATCATAGGCGTTGCCCGTGCGGCCAAATACACTGCTGAAATTGGTATCGCTCGCTGCAAAATCAGGCATATTCGTCTGCCCAAGAATGATTACGCCCGCCGCTCTTAGCTTTGCGACGATAGTGGCATCGGCCGGGGCGACTAGCTCATGTCCGGGGATCACGTAACCGTACCAACCGTCGCTTGTGACCAGGCCTTTTACGCTCGTATTTGCCTTGATAACGATCGGCACTCCCCACAACGGCCCACGCTTATATCCTTTGCCCCCTTTTATGGCGGCAAGGTCTTCTGCGGCTGCGGTTTTAAGGGCCTCCGCCGCATCCACGTGCAAGACGGCTCGGTACACATGGTCATACCGGGCGATCCGATCAAGATACCACTGGGTAACCTGGACCGCCGTATATTTACCTTCTTTATAGAGTGTTTCCAGCTGCGGGATCGTCAATTCCATCAGATCGCGATCCATCTCCTCACTGCCTATGTCGGTAACGGAGCCAAAGCGGATCGCGGGCGGCGTGTAATTCTGTTGCCCAAATATCGCGTGGTCCGCAATCACGAACAACAAGACAAGGATAGGAGCAATCTTCAGCAGCCTTTTGAATAAGTGTATTTCCATTGGAGTAGCCTGATGTGAAATTTGTAATATGAAGTCGGAATCCATATTATAGGCGGGTTCGCGAATATCACGAATTAGCGTAGGTCGTCCTTTATGAATTATTGGAAAAACAAGTCGGTTTTTTTGACCGGTGCATCAAGTGGGATCGGCGAAGCATTAGCGATCGCGATCTCTAAACAGGGAGCGATCGTCGGTCTCGTCGCTCGCCGCGAAGACTTGCTCAACGATATCGTCGTCAAATGCGAGGAGGCCGGCGGAACTGCCCGTGCGTTCCCGTGTGACGTAGTGGATTCGGACGCGCTGCACTTAGCTGCAGCTAACTTTCGCGAGGAATTTGCCCACATCGACATCATGATCGCCAATGCCGGAGTCAGCGGTAAGAGCTCTGAAACCCGCGATCTTGTGCCTACGGCCGTCAAGCAGGTAATCGATATCAATTTGATGGGTGCCGTTAACGCAATACACGCAGCCCTGCCGAAAATGCTCGAACGGGGAAGCGGGCAGCTTGTCGCAGTATCGAGTCTTGCAGGTTTTCGAGGGCTCCCCAAATCGGCGGCATATTCTGCGAGCAAGGCTGCAATGACAGCCTTTTTTGAAAGCGTTCGGCTGGATGTTTCTGAAAAGGGGATCGATGTGACGATCATTCAACCCGGTTTTATTCGCACGCCGCTAACCGCCGGCCGCGAGAATAACATGCCCTTTCTTATGTATCTCGATGATGCTATTCCACATTTCCTCGGCGCGATCGAGAAAAAGAAGAAGTTTGCGGCCTTTCCCTGGCAACTCGCCACGATCGTGCGTCTCGGCCGAATAATGCCGGCGTGGCTGTATGATCGGATCGCTGGCCGTGCACGCTACCGTGAATAGCGGTGTTCGATCCTGTGTGGTAAATTGTGAGTTTCGTATTACGGAGCTTCAACATCTTTCTTGTCAGCATAATTCTCGTCTATGAACATTATTCAGGCAATAATCCTAGGCATTGTACAGGGATTGACCGAATTTATTCCGGTCAGTTCTTCTGCCCACCTGATCTTCGCAAGCCGCTGGGTGGATCTCTATTCCGGCAACCCCGAACAAACGACCGCAACGATCGCCGTTTTACAGCTTGGAACTCTGGCCGCCGTGTTTGTATACTTCGCGGTCGATATTTTCTCGATATCATCAGCTTTTGTCCGGGATCACCTAGCTTTGATCACGGGTGGCCGTGGCATGCGGTTTTCGGGGACGGATGGCATCCGTCCCATGTGGCTTTCCGACGAATCCTGGCTTGGCTGGCTCGTTATCCTCGGATCGATCCCGATCGGCGTCGTTGGACTCCTGTTAAAAGATTTTATCGAAGGTTCGGGTACCAAAAATCTGTGGATGATCGCGACAATGCTCATCGTCATAGCAATTCTGCTGGCGTTTGCCGAGATCGTCGGCGCTCAGCGAAAAGATATCAAACACCTTGGGCTCGTCGATTCCATTGTGATGGGGTTTTGCCAGGTCCTGGCATTGATGCCGGGATCGAGCCGTTCGGGTTCGACGATAATGGGCGGGCTGTTTGTTGGTGAAAAACGTGAGACCGCAGCTCGTTTCTCATTCCTCCTTTCAATTCCGGCGATCACGGCCAGCGGATTATTGGAACTCCGGAAGGCGATCAAGATACTGCCTGCCGAAAGCCTGGTTCCGCTCATTATCGGTACGATAATTTCAGCGATAGTGGGTTATTGCTCGATATGGTTCCTTCTGTCATATTTACGACGAAACTCCACCGCGATCTTTATCATCTATCGACTGATCCTCGGCAGCGTGTTGCTCCTCCTACTATGGCGTGGAGTGATCAGCTCCGCAATAAACTAGCTCGACCATTTAATGACGGCTAAACGCTGGAAATTTCGCAAACACGATGCCAATGCGGTAAACAAACTGGCTGCTGAGCTTGAGGTTAATCCACTTATCGCCGCCCTCCTCATTGCGCGTGGCCACGAGACTTCCGAAAAGGCCGCCGAGTTCCTGAATCCGTCGCCCGCCCATCTCCACGAACCCTTCCTCCTGAAAGGCATGCGAGAGGCGGTCGATCGAATTCAGCGAGCTGTTGATGATCATGAAAAGATCCTGATCTGGGGCGACTATGACGTAGATGGAACGACCGGCACGGTTTTGCTTCGAAAGATGTTGTCGCTGCTCGGTTCCGACAGTGGCTTTCATGTTCCAAATCGATTTACCGAGGGCTACGGGATCAATAAGCCTGCACTCGAACAAGCGAAAAAGGATGGCTACTCGCTAGTTATAAGTGTTGATTGCGGTACGACCAACGTAGCCGAGGTCGAATTTGCGAATTCGATCGGGCTAGACGTGATCATTACGGACCATCACCTTGCCAAAACCGGCGAGGACCTGCCGCCCGCGGTCGCGATAATCAACCCCAATCAACCGGGGTGTCCGTATCCGGACAAAAATCTTGCCGGCGTCGGTGTGGCGTTTAAGCTGGCACATGCGATGCTGCGAGAAAAAGGACTGGAGCATGAAGTGCCCGGATTTATGAAGATCGCCGCGATCGGCACCGTCGCAGATGTGATGAACCTTACTGGGGAGAACCGTGCGATCGTCGCACTCGGGCTTATCGATCTGCCAAAGACGGACAATTGGGGGCTGCGGGCTCTGATGGAGATCGCTGATTGCCGTTCGGATATGACGAGCTATCACATCGGTTTTCGGATCGGGCCGCGGATCAATGCCGCCGGGCGGATGGATGTTGCCCGGCACGTCGTCGAGCTGTTCGAGGCAAAAGATTTTACAAACGCTCGTCGGATCGCCGGGATACTCGACAGCCGAAACCGTGAGCGTCAGCAAGTACAGCAGCAAATAACCGAATTGGCACTTCTTGAGACTGTAGGCATCACTGAAAAACACTTCGTGGTCGTGGCTGGTGAGGGCTGGCATAAAGGGGTAATAGGCCTTGCGGCTTCGCGGATCGCGGAGAAGCTCCACCGGCCGACGATCGTAATAACGACGACGGACGGGATCGGACACGGAAGTGCCCGGAGCATTCCCGGATTTCATCTTCTCCACGCTCTGGAATCATGCGGCGAGATCTTTGAGAAATTCGGCGGTCATTCGGCAGCGGCCGGAATGACGATCAAACAAGAGAATCTCTCACAGCTCCAGAAAGCACTTGACCAATATGCCGCCGCGACTCTTTCGCCAGAACAATTGATACCTGAACTAAATATCGACGCACTCGTGACAAGCAAGTCATTAACCCTCGACCTTGTCAGTCAGCTTTCCGCCTTCGAGCCCTTTGGAGCTGGAAATCCAAAGCCTGTTCTGGTTACACGCGGGCTGATCTTGAAGGGCGAACCGTTTGTTATGAAGGACAAGCATTTAAAGTTAAAGCTCTTAGGAGAAGAGGGCCAGCCGTTCGAGGCGGTTTGGTGGGACGGCGTGGAACGGTCAAAGGAGCAAACGCTGCGCCCCAATTCTCGCATCGAACTTGCTTACGTCGCCGAAGCCAACTCGTGGCAGGGAAACACGCGGCTGCAACTTGTCGTCGAGGACCTCAAAGCGGATAATTAAGGTTTAGTGCCTGAGATCAAAGAACATAGCTTGAAAGAATATCGACTGCGGGCCAGGCTGCCGCAGTACATAAGTTACGCTGCCCTTGGCGTGCTGACGTTGACAATTCTCGCGGTGGTCATTGGTTTCTATCGTGAACGAAATAAGACCCCTTTCAAACTCCTTCCCGGCCACACAAAGCTTTCAACCGACGTTGTGGCGGAGGTTAACGGCTATGAACGTCTCGAAACCGACGGCGATCTCAACAAATATTATATAAAGGCCGACAATGCCAAGACATTTTCGGACAATCATCAGGAGCTGGAAAACGTATTCGTCCGCGTTTATGACAACGCGGGCAACGCCGCCGATTCGATGACAGCACAGAAGGTGCTGTATATACCGGAGGAAAATAAGAATTTCACCGCGTATATGAACGGTGACGTTCATATCGAAACTCGCGATGGCCTGAAGATCAAGACAAACAATATTGTCTATTCGAAGGCAAAGGAAACCGCGGATGCCGACGAGACGATCGAATTCGAACGCGAGAACGTTCGCGGAAAGTCGTTCGGAGCTACCGTTAAAATGGGCGAAAAGCATCTCGAATTACTTCGGGATGTGGAGATCGAAACTTTCGAGTCGCCGGAAATGGCCGCCTCGAATGTCCGTTATGCAAAGGTCACCTCCGATTCGGCATCATTTGATCAGGCCACCAACAAGATAGCTCTCACCAACAACGTTTCTATTAACATCCGATCGGCGGGAAAAACCAGCGGCAGCCCAAAGACGACCGATGTAAAGGCTGACCGTGCGTCGCTGATTTTCGCCTCGAGCGCAGATCAGCAGGGGATTCAAAACTCGCAGCTAAAAACATTTGAGCTCTTCGACAATGTGCATATAGTTTCGACCGAGTCCGCCAGTGCTGCAACGACTATTGACGCTGGTCACGCGATTTTTGACAAGGACGCGGATCGTTACGAGCTTAATAACAGTGCGCATATCGTTATGACGTCGGACGACAAAACCACGGATGCCAGGGCTTCAGAAGCGTTATATATGCCAAGCGGCCTGAAAATGTCGCTGATCGGAACCGCGGAGGTCATTCAGGGTTCTGACTACATTAAAGGCGACCGGATCGACGCTGACCTTTTTGCGACAAGACAAGTAAAGTATGTCACGGTTAAGGGCAACGGCCTGGTCCGGCAGTCTGTTGAATCTAAAATAACGTCTATAGTTGCACCAGAACTCAATGCGTCGTTTGATGAAAATCGGGTCATGCGGGTGGCAAACGCTTTAGGAAACAGCACAGCACGCCTGGAACCAGCCGCTGGCGGTGACTATTCGGTGGTTACACTGTCAGCGCCGCGGGCGATACATTTGGTATTCAAGGGCCAGGGCCTGCTCGATAGACTGCAAACCGAGGGACGGACCGTTCTGCAGCTCGATGCGGGTAATAAGGATTCCGGAGCTGCGAATAAACGCGTTACTGCCGACGCGGTCAACACCTTTTTTAGCGAAAATGGCAAAGACATCAAACGAGCCGAGGCTGTCGGAGAAGCCGAACTCTATATTGAACCGCTTCGTACAGCTCCGGATGTCTATCGTACGACGGTGAACGCGCCGCGTTTTGACTGTGATTTTTATCCGGGCAATAACGCAAAGGTGTGTGTCGGCGGCAAGAAGGCGAAAACCGTTCGGGTTCCGATGGTTCCTTCCGATAACCGAGGAACGCAGACAATTCTGGGCGATCAATTTACGGCGACATTTGGCGAGAGGTCGAATGATATTGAGAGGATGGATGCGGTCGGCAACGCCAGGTTTACGGAGCGCGACCGGAACGCGATCGCCTCACAAATGTCCTATACCCAGGCGGATTCGGTTTTCCGACTTCGCGGCGGTGACCCGACGGCGTGGGACTCAAAGTCACGGGGAAAAGCAAAAGAGATCGATTGGGATAGTCGCCAAAATCGCTCCTTTTTCCGTGGAGCGGTCAGCACTACCTATTACAGCCAAAAGCAGAACAACAATACCACGCCGTTCGCTGGGTCCGACAAGCCGGTGTTTATTACTTCGGACACTGCTGAATTCGATCACGCCGCGGAAACCAGTATGTTTTCGGGAAACGCGCGGGGATGGCAGGACAACAATTATGTTCGCGGCGATCGGCTGCTTATAAAGCAGTCGGAAGGTAAGTTTTTCGCCGACGGTAACGTTCAGAGCCTCCTCTACGACGCAAAGCAAACTAACAAAGACAAAGATGCCGGCGTGCCCGTCTATGCAGCCGCCTCGAAGCTCGTTTATGACCGCGACACACGGCTTTTGCAATATGATTCAAACGTCGACATCAGACAGGGAACCGATCGGCTGACGTCGGGCCATGCGGATATTTACATGAATGAAAAGAACGACATGTCTAAGACGGTTGCCGAACGTTCTGTCGTACTGACCCAACCGGGACGTCGCGCGACCGGCGAGTGGGTTCAATATACTTCCACAGATGAGGTGGCTATCCTTCGCGGCTCACCCGCGTCGGTAAATGACGCGGAGAATGGTTCGTCGCAGGCAGCCGAACTCACTTTTAATATGCGCGAGAACCGAATAGTCAGTCTCGGCAAAACAAAACCGTCGACACCCGGCCGAATTCGGTCGGTCTACAAGATAAAACCTTAGAGTTAGCGAATGGCAAAACCAAGCAAGAACGGACACGAGGCCGCGAATGGGAATGGGAACAGCCATGTGGTTGGACATTCGCTACTTGCGCTCGATCTGCAAAAAACGTACGGTCGCCGCCGAGTAGTTGACGATGTAAGTCTGAATGTTGGGAAAGGCGAGGTCGTTGGGTTGCTCGGCTCGAACGGCGCCGGAAAAACGACCACTTTTTACATGTTGGTCGGTCTCGAACGAACCGAAACCGGCAGTATCACTCTGAATGGCCGCGATGTGACCAGTCTTCCGATGTATCTTAGGGCTCGATTGGGCCTCGGGTACTTGCCGCAGGAACCATCGATATTTCGCAAACTAACGGCTGAGCAAAATATTCTTGCGGTACTGGAAACGATGAAACTCTCTCGCGAAGGTCGATTTGCCAGACTGGAGGAACTGCTCGAAGAATTTGGCGTTGCCCACGTTCGTAAGATCCGCGGCGATGCACTTTCCGGCGGTGAGCGCCGTCGCGTAGAGATCGCCCGGTGCCTTGCGACCGAGCCGGAATTCATCCTTCTCGACGAGCCGTTCGCCGGTATAGATCCGCTCGCGATCGATGACATTCGCGAGATTATCTTGTACCTAAAGAAACAAGGGATCGGCATTCTTATCACTGATCATAACGTCCGCGAGACGCTCGGGATCACCGACCGTGCATACATTATGGCGGACGGCTGCATCCTCCGTTCCGGAAAACCGGACGAACTTGTAAGTGACCCCGACGTTCGCCGCCTCTATCTCGGCGAAAGGTTCACTTTGTAGGCGGCTTCATTTCCCATTTTTGGTCCAAAGTCAGTATAATTGAGCTTGGAAACGGTTTGTTCGAGGCAGCTTTGACCTTCTTGTCTGACGTCAGCCACGGCCCTCCAATATGTCATCCTTACGGCTCACACACCAACTACAGCAAAAAATGGTCCTTACCCCGCAATTGCGGCAGCGGATCGAAATGCTTCAGATGACGTCGATCGAGTTGGCGGATCTAATCGAACAGGAAATGGTGACGAATCCGATCCTTGAGGAGGTCCAGCCGGGCGACGAGGTCCAGGAGATCTCTGACAATATTCTTGATCAGAATTCCGACGGTCACGACGCCGACTTTCAGGCCGGGAACGACCCCGGATCTGACGCGGTGCAGGATTCTTTGTCGGGCGAAACGGACGCCGAGGCATTTCAGGCAGAAATGCCCTCTGAAAATGGTTTCGAGGATGGTGGGTCGGCAGAAACACTCGGTGATGAGGATGGCGGGGCGGAGTCATCGGATGCGTTCGATGAGATCGATTATGGGCGGGAGTTTCAGGACTATCTTGACCCCGGATACCGAACTCAGGAGATCGAATACAAGGATGATGCTCCTAGTTTTGAGCAGTTTCTGACCCATTCACCAAACCTTAGTGAACACCTTGAATGGCAGCTTAATCTTTTGTCGCTGGGCGATGACCTTCACGATGCCGCGACCCTGATCATTGGTAACCTCGATGAGGACGGGCGGTTGATGGCGGCGGTCGAAGAGATCGCCGAGATGGTAAGCTGTACGGTCGGGACAGTCGAGCGGGCTCGCCGGATCGTGATGCAGCTCGATCCTGTCGGGTGCGGTGCCTTTGACGTGAAGGAGAGTTTGCTTGCCCAGCTCGAAGCTGCGGGTGACGATGAAAGTCTCGCGGCGAAGCTTGTTGCAGATCATTTGGAGGACCTCCAACCGCACCGGCTTCAGCACCTCGCAAAAAATACGGGCGTCGATATGCACGTTCTTAATGACGAGATAAACCGCATCCGTCTGCTGGATCCGTATCCAGGACGCCGATTTGCCAGCGACGAAGCGATCTACGTAGCACCTGAGGTCTATATAGAAAAGATCGATGACGAATATTTAGTCTACTTTACCGACGATGGCAGCCCGCGGCTAAGGATAAGTCCGACGCTTCATAAACTTGCCGATCAAAGCGATACGACCAAGGAAACCAAGGACTTCATCAAGGAGAAAATGCGCTCCGCTGTCGACCTTCTTAGAAATATTGAACATCGCCGCCAGACGATCTACCGGGTTGTAGAGTGTATCGTTGATCGGCAGCGAGATTTTCTCGATCATGGCGTTGAGCATATCAAGCCGATGATGCTCAAAGATGTCGCCGAAGATATCGGCATGCACCTTTCGACCATTTCGCGGGTCGTAAACCGAAAATATGCTCATACTCCACAGGGCGTTATTGAGCTAAGACGTTTCTTTAGCGAAGGTATGCTAAATGAAGAGGGCGAAGAGGTTTCAACTAGGATCCTCAAGCTTCGAATCAAGAAGATGATCGAGGATGAGGATTCGAAACATCCTCTTACCGATGACGAGATCGTCAAGGTATTAAGTAAGGAAGGCGTAAAGCTCTCAAGACGCACCGTTGCAAAATACCGTGATCAAATGCAAATTCCAGGCTCACGGGAAAGGAAGACACTTATTTAGTCGCAAAATTACTAGGGGGGAAATAATTATGAAATTTGATATTACGGGACGACATATTGACGTAACTCCGGCGCTTCGAGCCCATGTCGAAGCTCAGTTTTCAAAGATCGACACCTTATTCGAAGGCAAACCAGCTGACGTTCACGTGATCATCGAGGTCGAACGCGGCCGGCACATATGCGAGATCGTCGTTAATTGGCGTAACGATGTATTGGCCGCGACGACCGAGGACTCGGACATGTACAATTCCATTTCAACATCGGTCGACAAGATCGAAAAACAAGCTAGAAAGCTCAAAGAAAAAATCGTTGATAAATCGCACAAAGCGACAAAGTTTGCGACACTCGAGGTCAACGACGACCTGGTTGTCTGACCTCGGCCTATGACAAAACGCACGACGGAAGACTCGGATCTTCCGTCTCTAATCATTATCACCGGTTTGAGCGGTTCAGGGATGAGTTCCGCCACAAACGCTTTCGAAGACCTCGGGTACTTCTGTGTCGATAACCTGCCGCTGACGATGCTTTCGACCTTTGGCCGCCTGCTTGTCCCCAGTGAGGGCGTTGCGGCCGCGATCGAAAAAGCAGTGCTCGTGATAAACATCAGAGAGCGGCATTTTCTTTCGCAATTTTCGGCGGAACTCAAAAAGCTTGCCCGAAAACAACTGATTCCCTACATAGTATTTTTCGAGGCCTCGGACGGAGTTTTGCAGACACGATTTTCTGAAACGCGCCGCCCGCATCCGGCTGATGATGGTAAAGGGCTGCTTCCGGCAATTCGTGCGGAGCGCCGAGCGATGACCGATGTTCGGCGTCTTGCGGACTTGATCATCGACACGTCCGAGAATACCGTCCACACGCTGCGAAGCCTGGTTATTCAAAAGTTTAGTCCAAATTTGGACGGTCGACCCTTAAACGTGGAAGTTGTGAGTTTTGGCCACAAGTATGGCAATCCGCGAAGCCTCGATCTTTTGTTTGATGTACGTCACCTAGCAAACCCCTATTTTCAACAGGATATAAAGCATCTGCCCGGCGACGACGCAAAGGTGCTTGCGTTCTTTTCGAGACATCCCGAGGTTGCCGAAACGGTCGATCGATTTACGGATCTCCTTAAATATTTGCTTCCGCGATATCAGCGCGAGGGCCGTGCCTATCTAACGGTCGGGTTTGGATGTACGGGCGGCCGGCATCGTTCAGTTATGGCCGCTAACTCTGTTGGAAAGGCTTTAAAAGCAGAAGGCTTTGACGTGACAGTCACACATCGCGACGTCCAAAAATAGTATTAAGACGATCGAAGATTCGATCGTCCGGCACAAGAACATGAACGAATCAAAACGCATCGGTGGAATCATCGTTTCCCATGGACAACTTGCGAACGAGTTGCTGGCTGCTGCGGAGGCGGTTGTCGGCGACCTAAGCAACATCACCGCCGTCTCGATCGGATGGCATGACGATGTGGAGTTGGCGAGAGATGAGATCTCGCGAGCGATCAAAAAGGTTTCGAGCGGTGCCGGCGTTCTGGTCCTTACAGATATGTTTGGCGGGACACCGACTAATATCTCGGCAATGTTTCTTGCAGAAAATGAACTAGAGATCGTTACCGGTGTAAACCTGCCGATGGTGATCAAACTCGCCACGGTCAGCGGCCCTAACACTCTCAAAGAACTAGCCGCCGAGTGTGAGGAACAGGGAAAAGCCGCGATCTGTCGCGCCGGCGAGTTGCTTCTCCCTCAAAAAATGAAGAAAGATGCTTGACCGGCAGGTTCGAATAACAAATCAGCTCGGCCTGCATGCCAGGGCCGCGGCCAAACTCGTTAAGCTGGTCAATACGCTGGATTCAAAGGTCGTCTTGAAAAGCAGTGGAAGTCAGGCTGATGCTGCCTCCATCCTGGATATTCTTGGTATGGCGGCCGGATTTGGTACATTGATCGATATCATTGTCGAAGGAGCGGACGAGGACATTGCGATGTCGCAGATCGAGGGATTGTTTCTCGCCGGATTTGGGGAACTTTAGCTGTTATGACGGAAAAAAAGGTCGGTATTCTTGGTGTTCCGCTCGGTTTCGGCGCGGGCCAAACCGGAAGTGAACTCGGCGTAAACGCGATGCGGCTTTCCAAGTTTCGCGGTAAGCACCTCGTCCAGCACATCCGGGATCTCGGTTATCTCGTTACAGATCACGGTGATGCCGAAATTGTTCTCCCGGATGATGACGCCGAAGCCGGCAATCCCCGTTTCCTTCGGGAAATGCTGGCGTCCAGTACCAATATTGCGGCATCGCTAACCGAAATGCTGGATGCCGGAGAAATGCCGGTCATTCTCGGTGGCGATCACGCAATTGCGATACCGACGTTTTCAGCGATATCTTCATTTCATCGCCAACGGTCGGGCGAGATCGGCCTTATCTGGTTTGATGCCCATGCCGATATAAATACCCCGGAGACATCCCCGTCCGGCAATATTCACGGGATGCCACTGGCGGCGTTGCTCGGACACGGAGACCCTGGCCTAACCGGTCTGTGCGGCCCTTCACCAAAGCTCGTTCACAAATATCTCGCTCACGTAGGTGCCCGGGATGTCGATCCCGGCGAACGTTCCGAGATCGAACGTCACGGCCTGCGGGACAACTTCTTTACAATGAGCGATATCGACAGCCGCGGAATGCGTGCCTGCGTCGAAGACGCAATCGCAATTGCGTCCAAAGCACCGGGCGGCTACGCCGTCACCTTTGACATCGACATGATCGACCCGCGTTTCGCCCCTGGCTCCGGCACACTCGTCCGAGGCGGAGCGACGTATCGTGAAGCCCATCTAGCCCTCGAGATCATCGCTGAACACGGGGGAATGGTCTCGTTCGAGATAGTCGAAGTTAACCCATTGCTGGATCAAAGTAATATTACGGTTGAACTTGCCTGTGAGCTTATTCTCTCGGCACTAGGAAAAACAATTCTTTAACTCACCGGACAGCATTTTTATACCAAGACTTCCAAAGACTCTTGATACGCCAACCAAGAAAGATCGTGACAGGATGCGTGATAAAGAGCGTTCGAGCAAGGCCCAACTTGTCAAAACGACGCGACGAGGTAGCCACCGGCGAATCTTCGATAAAATACGTGTGGCCGATGCGAATGCTATCGCAAAAAGAGAGCTGATCAATTCCCAAAAATCATTATTAAGATGGATGCAACGGTGCAAAATCGATGCTGAGAGTCTAAAATCTAGATTCTGGCCTCAAACACCTCGCACGATCGAGGTTCCGACAAGATATGAAACTTCGAATTTGCGTTATTTTCGGCGGTCGTTCCGGTGAACATGAGATCTCGATCCGGTCTGCACGAACTGTTATTGAGCAACTCGATCATGAAAAGTACGAGTGCGTTCCTCTCGCCATAACGAGCAAAGGGAGGTGGGTGAGCCCGGCTGAGTCGCTATCGATGCTGCCTTCGGAGACCCAGGACATCTTTAGTGCGCGATTTGGCGAACCTACGAGCGAACGCGGGGTCCTGCTCGGCGACGCTGATACCGGCGGGCTTGTAACGATGTGTGAAGACTGTGGCAAGGCCTGTCCCACGCATGCATCACCAATAGACTGCATTTTCCCCGTACTTCATGGCACATATGGTGAAGACGGAACGATCCAGGGTCTGTTTGAAATGGCAAATATTCCGTACGTCGGTTGCGGGGTACTCGCCAGCTCGTGCGGAATGGACAAGGTATTCATGAAGTCGCTCTTTCGGGAGGCTGGCCTGCCGATTTGCGCATACGTTTGGTTTCTCCGGGACGAATGGGAACGAAATCGTGATTCGACAGTAACAAAAATCGAAAAGGCAATTGGTTATCCTTGCTTTGTGAAACCGGCCAATCTAGGCTCATCGGTCGGTGTTTCCAAGGCAAATGATGCAACATCGCTTGCTGAGGCGATCGATCTTGCGGCCAAATACGACCGAAAGATCATCGTCGAAGAAAGCATTGAGATGCGCGAGATAGAATGTGCTGTCTTGGGTAATGACGCTCCGACCGCAAGCCTTCCGGGTGAATATATCATCCGCGACGCGTCAAAAGCATTCCTTGATTACACCGAGAAGTATAAGGGGACGGGAAACAATGAATTCGTTGTCCCGGCACCCGTTTCGGATGAACTCGTAAAGAAGATCAAACAAATGGCGGTTTCCGCGTTCAAGGCTATAGACGGGTCCGGACTCGCCCGCGTGGACTTCTTTCTAAGGAACGACAACGGCAACCTTCTTCTTAATGAGATAAATACGATGCCTGGTCTCACCGATGCGTCTGGATTTCCAAAAATGTGGGCAGGAAGCGGAAGATCTTTCACACA
>JBBRSH010000105.1:0-15914 GCA_038245555.1 Pyrinomonadales bacterium
GAGATCGCCAAACGCGGCACGGGTGCCTCGATCTTTGCTGACTATGGCCAATACAAGCTCGAGTCGTTCGACACCATTCCGTATAACGCCTACATCATGTGGAAGGCGGGAGTGGTTGTTTCGATCAATTCCGACGACGACGGGCGTATTCGCCGACTCAATACTGAGGCTGCCAAGGTTATGAAATATGGCCCTGTTCCAGAGGAAGAGGCCCTTAAAATGGTAACGCTTAATCCGGCCAAACAGCTCGGTATCGACAAGCGCACAGGTTCCATCGATGTCGGCAAAGACGCCGACCTTGTGATCTGGAGCGGGCATCCGTTCAGCATCTATTCGCACGCCGAGACGACAATGATCGAAGGCGAGGTTTATTTTGATCGCGCAAAAGACATCGCAAACCGAGGGGCTCTTGCTAAGGAGCGAGAGGAGCTTGAAAAACTCGACATTAATCGTGCTCCCGGGACCGGCGGCACTCCACCGCGAGTTCCCACGGAACATCGCGTGACGGATAGGGACAAAGGCGTCGGCGATGATGATGTTGACGGCTATAAGAACGACGGAGGGAATCGGTGATAAAGGTAAAAGTTAATAGCAAAAAGGCAAAAATGAATAAATTGATCTCCGCGTCTTTGCGTCTCTGCGGTTTAATCTTGTTGCTTGGTCTAATCGTGTGTGCGCAGAATGACGGTTCACAGCAAAACCAGACGGGCAGGGCAGGAACCTTCGCGATAGTCGGGGCAAAGATCGTTACAGTTTCGGGAGCCATCATCGACAACGGTACGGTCGTCATCCAGAACGGCAAGATAACCGCGGTCGGCTCGGGTGTTTCGGTCCCAGCCGGTGCGGAAAAGATCGATGGCAAGGGCCTGACCGTTTTTCCCGGTATGATAGACGCCTCGACCCAAATTGGTTTGGACGAGATCGCTCTCGGCGTCCCGGGTTCCATGGACGTTCAGGAAGTGGGCGACTTTAATCCCAACGCCAGGGCGATCAAAGGTGTGAACCCACACTCAACGCACGTTAACACCACTCGTACCAACGGCATCACGACCGTGCTTACTCACGGTGAAGGAGGCGTCATCTCCGGTCAGGCGGCTCTCATTAATCTTAATGGCTCCACCGAAGATGAAATGACGCTTTTGCCAACGGTCGGGCTATACCTGAATTTTCCGCGTGTCGCGGGCTCCGGCCGTGGATTCGGTGGAGGACGCTTTGGCGGACCACCGGTGGACTTTAATCAGCTCGTCCAGCGCCGCGACCAGCAGCTCGATGAATTGAAAAAGCATTTCAAGGATGCCGAAAACTATGCCCGGTCGAGGGAAGCCTATGCTGCCGATAAGTCACTTCCGTTCATTGCCGAAAACTCGAAGTTGGAAGCAATGATCCCGTACGTTCGTGGCCAAAAGCCGATCCTCTTCACAGCCGAACGAGCCATCGACATCAAGGGTGTAGTCAAGTTTGTGACTGAAATGAAGGTCAAGGGGATCATCGTCGGCGGCCAGGAGGCTTGGAAAGTAGCCGACGATCTGAAAAAGGCCGACATCGCGGTCATTTACACCAATATTTATGACGTTCCGGTGCGTGAGGACGATCCGTATGACACCATGTTTGAGGCACCGTCGAAAATGGCTGCGGCCGGCGTGAAGTTCTGCATCGCCACTGGCGCCTCGGGCGAGGACATCTCGGTCGCCCGTGACCTGCCGTTTCAGGCCGGTATGGCTGGTGCATATGGCCTTTCGAAGGACGACGCTTTGAAAGCCGTTACGCTTTATCCGGCACAGATCCTCGGCGTCGCAAGCCGCGTAGGCTCGATCGAGGTCGGAAAGGACGCTAACATTGTCGTCACCGACGGAGACATTCTGGAACCGAGAACCAACGTCAAATACGTGTTCATTAACGGCCGCATGCTGCCGCTGACCAGCCGTCACACGGAGTTGTTCAACAGCTTTAAGGACAGAAAGTAGATTGAGCCCAATGAAAATAGAAAGCGCACGAGGATCAATTTGAACTTCGTGCGTTTTTTCGTTTTTAAGGTGACGGAATTTGAAAATGGGAAGATAATTCGAAAATGCAAAATAGTACGCCGTGGCTTCACCATGTCTCGAATAAACTGGCCGCTAATGGCTTTGGGCCAATGGCACCGGAGAAATATCAGCCGTTGGGATACAAATACGCGGCCCAGCGATCCAGGTTCGAGCCCTCAAAATTCGGCATGGCTGAACGTTTCTTTACGTTCGCCGAGATCCCAAACCTCGACGCGGGCGTATTACAGAGCTACTCAAGCACGTCCTTCCGCTTTGCCAATACCAACAAATCCGCACCACTTCCGAACGGGCTTTTCATGGCTGTATTTTGTTTTTCCGTCGCAATAACCGAAAACCTTCATCCACAATTGGCACAGTCAATTCGGGAAACGGCTCCGGCCAAACACTGGGCAGCAAACGAGATCCCCATCGTTTTTGATCTCGCGAATGGCAATCTCTGTTATTTCCTGGGAACACCGGTCTGGGGTGCGGCATATTACGCCGGGTTTCGAAGAGAGATAGAAAGCAATCTTAGATAATGGAAATTCAACCGCAGATGTATTTTTGCCGTAAATGCGACCTTGAAATGCAGGCGACGGATTCGACCTGCCTGCGGTGTGGCCAGGCAATGCAAACACAAGCGCAGATCAAAAGTCTCGGGGGCTTGATAATTGCCGGCGGAATTTTGGTTGCGGCCTTTGGCGGCCTGGGCATTCTAATATCCCTCGCAATTCTTTTAATTGCCAAGCATCCGCCAAGGGAAGTCTCGTCAGACGCTTACGCCCTTTTGTTCGGCTGTGTTCCGGTTTTCGTGTTTGGTATCGTCGCGATCACCCGCGGCCGCCGTCAGGCAAAGTTTGGGAAACCATCCAAACCACTAAGTTTGTAAATAGCTGGGAGAGGTTCTGCTGCATTTCCAAAGGTATGGCGATTCCTTCACGACTTCTGCGGAATATCTTCGCCCTCTTCAAAAAATTCAAGTGAAGCGGAGTTAAGACAATATCGCTGGCCGGTTGGCGGCGGGCCGTCGGGAAAGACGTGGCCCTGGTGGCCGCCGCAGCGGGCACAGCGGATCTCGACCCGGCGCATGCCGTAGCTGATGTCCTCGATGTTGGTCAGATGGTCCTTATCGACAGGCCGAAAAAACGATGGCCAGCCGGTTCCGGACTCGAACTTGTGAGTGGAGCTGAATAACGGTAATCCACACAAGCGGCACGCGTACGTGCCGTCCATCTTGTTATCAAGCAGCGTCCCGCAGAACGCGGGTTCGGTGCCGTGATCAAGCAAGATCCGATATTCCTCTTCGTTGAGGTTCTGCGCAAGGCGTTCGATTGCTTCCGCACTCAATGGTGCAATGTCGTATCCCGATTCTGAGGTTTCCATTTTCGTCCTGTATTTATTTAATTGCTATTGTATTCAAATAATCGCAAAATGTATGGAAAAGAACAACCATCGTTGGACTGTCGCCTGGACAGCTGACGCTTTTGGTTTAGATGATTTTTCAGGCTCGTAGTCAAACACCCCCAGCAGGACGGGAAACAATTCGACTTGGAGGAGTTCAGAAAATGGATTATGTCGAACAGGCAGTGTATATGATGCTTATTCGTCCGAATGAGGACGGTACGCAATACCAATATTCAAATATTTTGGGTTTTTTCGCAGGTCACACGAATGCTGCTGATGCTTTGAACCGTTCCTTCGCTACACTCGATCCGACCTACCTGGCGACAATGTCGGATCAGGCCGCGCATCAGCGAAAATTTACGTTGTTAAAGCCGCAGGATGATGTGACCTTCATGCTTCTCAGGTCCTTCTTCCAGAAGAAACAGATGAAGATCGCTCTTGTTTTCAAATCGACCAACGGTGATTTTCGGCTTACCATCCAGTCGGAGGACGCGACAATACAAGATATTAAGGAAAATCAACCATATAACAACGGGAAGGCCGATGTAGTTCAATTCAATATCGGGTCGGCGATCATGCTTAGTGAAGCGAGTCTTAATCCTGGGTAACCGCGATCTGGAAACCTGGATCCGCGAGGGAGTCATCCCCACCAAAACGCCGCAGCGATGATGCAGTAGAGGCCAATTAAGGCGAGGCCTTCGAGCCATATCGATTCGCCGTCGTAAATGATCACCGCCGAAACCACCACCGACAAGATCAGCGCCGCAAGTAAGAGCGGGGCAAGAACAAAGGACAAAACGGCTCCGCCAAGCACGAACGACAGCAGCACCAATAGCGGAAAGAGGCCCAACGCGATCTGGAGCGAACTGCTCAGGATGACACTGATCGCATAATCCGCCTGGTTTTTCCAGGCGAGTTGGATCCCGACGACGTTTTCGATGGCATTTCCCGCGACCGCCACAACCACAAGACCGGCAAACGCCTCGGATATTCCCAACGTCTTCATCGCGGGTTGAAGGGCCTCAACGAACCAGTCGGAGACGAATGCCGCCGCCGCTGACGAGACTGCGAGGACCAGGACAGTTAATTTCATCGACCAATGAGCAGTCTTTCCTTCGCCGTGGTTGGGGGTGACGGAAGGATCGCCCTTGATCGAAAAATAAATGCTCGCGGCCATCAGGATCAATAAAATAACGGCCAAAAATATATCCAGCGCTCCGATATGCTGTTCGGCGGGTGTATGCAATTCTTTGGCGAGGGTCGGCACTACCAAAGCAGCAGTCGCAAGCAGCATAAGAGCAACCATCATTTTTGGCGGCTCGGATTTGAAACGCTGCGTGCCGTTTTTTAAGCCTCCAACAAGAAGGGCGAGTCCAAGCACAAGCACAGAATTCCCCAGGATCGATCCGATCAATGCCGCCTTCACGACCATCTCAAGGCCTGCACGAAGCGCGAATATGCAGACGAACAACTCGGGTAGGTTTCCCAGTGCCGATTGCAGGATCCCCGTTGCTCCCGGGCCCATGCGGCTGCCAAGCTGTTCCGTGGCGTCACCCACAAGCACTGCCAATAACGCAAGAGCGGCGGCGGCGGCGGCAAATGCGAGAACCGCATTTGCACCCACGTAATGCAACGTACCAGCGGCTGCAGTGAAAACTACCGAGAGGCCGGCGATGATCTTCTGTTTTTTGTCCATTCAGATCGCGTGAAAAAGTATTTCACAAGTTTACAGCAGGGCCGATATTATTGAAAAGGGAAGATTGTCCGTATACCGGAAAGGAGTGTAATATTACTTCGATCCGAGACAGGTAAACGTTATGCAGGATGAAACAGTCCAAATTGCCGGCGAGGAAGTTGAGATCAAACCTTGTCCGATTTGCATGGCTCCCAATGATAGCCGGGCCGTCGTCTGCATAAATTGCGCATCGGCGTTCGGCAAGGAGTCCTTTTTTGGCGGTGGAAAGGTCGTCACGGCCGAGGGGCCGGTTTGGGCACGACCGGGCCTGACTTCACCGAAAACGGAAGTTGTCTTCTGGCAGATCGTAACCTTATGGATAATAGTGGTCCCGGCGATGACCGGGATCGCGATCTATGTCGTCAGTGGACTGCGTGCCGGGATCGACTCGGAGGGCATTAAATTCCTTCTGTTAGGGGTTGGATTTGAGAGTCTCAGTTTCTTTGTTCTTCGCAACTACACTCGTTACTATAGACATACCTCAGCGGCAAAGCGGGATAGAGTGGCCTAGTTCTTTTCGCCAAAGACACGTCTTTCGAGTTTCCTGAGCCGTCCCGCCATCTCGCCTAATTTTCTAAAAGCCGCGGTTGAACGCAGCCAGTCTCGGTTTTCGAACGCCGGAACGCCGGACATTATTTTGCCGGGTGCGACGTCGTGGGAAGTTGCGGATTTGGCCGTCAGGACCGCGTCGTCCCC
Organism: Pyrinomonadales bacterium; assembly: GCA_038245555.1. GTDB lineage: Bacteria > Acidobacteriota > Blastocatellia > Pyrinomonadales > Pyrinomonadaceae > OLB17. The sequence continues at coordinate 5,860 of JBBRSH010000105.1, forward strand.
AATTTTTAGATGGCCCGCGATACCGACCTGTCCGGTAAGGATCACCCGTTTACCGATATGCGAACTACCCGCAAGACCGGTTTGAGAGCAGATCAGGGCGTCTTCATCGACCGTGCAGGAGTGGCCGATCTGGACAAGGTTGTCGATCTTGGCTCCGCGTTTTATCCTGGTTTCGCCAACCGAAGCAGAGTCGATTGCCGTGTTGGCCCCTATCTCGACATCGTCCTCGATCACGACTCGGCCGGTTTGCGGGATCTTCAGCCAGCGCTTGTTTTCGTCCTTGGCGTAACCAAACCCGTCACATCCGATCGTCGAATTATTGTGAATAATACAGTTACTGCCGATAACGCAATTCTGGCGGATCGAGACGCCCGAGTGGATCGTTGTGCCCGCGCCGACCGAAGCTCCATCATAGATCGTTGCATTTGGAAAGATCCGTACACCACTGGCGATCGTACAACCGGCTCCGATCACGACATTCGCGTGGATCTCGACATCGTCGGAAACCGAAGCCGAAGGATCGATTACGGCACTTGGATGAATTAAGTTTTTCAACGCGGGTTCGGGAAAAAACAGCCGCATCGCTCGGGTATAAGCGAGGTAGGAATCGGGGGCACGAAGGACCGCGATGTCGTCACGGCCAGCCGCGATCCCATCATTCAAAAAGATCGCTGAAGCCTTGGTTTCTCCAACCTGCGGAGTGTATTTAGGGTTCGCAAGGAAAGCAATTTCACCCTCGCGGGCGATGTCCAAACCGTCCGTGGACGTGATCTCGAGATCAGCCGCTCCTGTCTCGATCGTGGTGCCGGTTTGTTCGGCTAGCTCAAAAAGCTTCATGAAAATCCTCTTGAAACATCACTTCCTGATGTGTCACACTAGTTGTAGCAAACTAATTAGCCCACGCAAAGTCTTCAATCTTTGTAATCCGCTTTCCCCGATCCTTTTGTATTTTATCTGGAGTATTACTACGTTATGAACCAACCCACAACCGACCAAACAGCAAACAAGGTGAATCAGAACTTCCCGAATTCTGACCGCGGCAATGTCGCCAAAACGGAATATATTGATGGCAAGATCGTTGCAAAGCCGGCCTCAGGCCGGGTTCACAATCTGATCTCCGCCAACTTCGCCATCGCTATCGGCAGCCGCGTTCAACGCAGCACCTGCGAGCTATATGTAAATGATATGCAAGTCAGGATCGGCAAAGGATCGATCTGTTTCCCGGACGTCATTGTTGTCAACGGAACGCCGGAATTTGCGGATGCCAAGGAAGAATTGCTTTTGAATCCGACCGTTGCGATCGAGATATTTTCCGGAATTTCGAAGACGATCAACCGCACGCAGCGGCTCGAAGGATATCTTGGCATTCCAAAGATCCGCGAATGCCTGTTGGTCAATGAGACCGAGATGCGAATAGAACACTATGCCGGCCAAAACCCTAAACAGTGGGTCTACCGGATCTACGACGCACGCGACGATGTGGTCTCGCTTGACTCGATCAACGTTAAGTTGTCCCTTGCAGAGGTTTATGCTCAAGTGAGATTTAGGCAATCGGAGTTGAGTTCAAAAGCGGTCAATTGAGCCTTAGAAAGAGATCTGAAAAAGCACTAACGAGGCTAGACCTCGTTAGTGCTTTTTATTTATTTTCTCGTTTCTTATTTACATCAAATTTACTGGATCGATCTCGACGTTGATGGTGCGGAGATCGCACCCGTGATGTTCAGCATCCACGAGTGCGATGTCGAGCGTTTCCCGCAATGCTTTTCGACCCGTCGCCTTAATAATTATCTGTAGCCGAAATTCGTTCTTGAGCCGCGAGAGCGAGGCAGGCGCAGGACCGAGAACGCGGGCATTTTTCGCCGTGTTGGCAGTGTCGAGCGAGCGTCGAAGAATATTGGCATTTTTCGACGCGTAGGCGTGGTCACGATGCTTGATCAGGATCGACGCTAGTACAAAAAAGGGCGGATATGCCAGATTCCGCCGAAACTTGATCTCCTCCTTATAAAATCCCTCATAATCCTGCTCTTTAGCATGGCGCAGGGCATAATGTTCCGGATAATAGGTCTGGATAAGGACCTTGCCGGCTTTGGCCCCGCGTCCTGAGCGTCCTGCAACCTGAGTTATCAGTTGGAATGTCCGTTCCGCGGATCGCAGGTCCGGCATTCCCAGGCCGATATCCACCGAGATGACACCCACCAGCGTTACATTTGGGAAATCGTGGCCCTTTGCGATCATCTGGGTCCCGACCAGCATGTCTAGGGATCCATTGGCAAATTTCAGAAGGACATCCTCAACCTCGCCTTTATGCGCCATTGTGTCGCGGTCGACGCGGGCGATCCGCATCTCGGGGAACTTTTTTTCGAGCTGACCGGCAATATTCTCGGTGCCTTCGCCAACAAAGTAGAGAAATTGGCTTTCGCAGTGCGGACAAACTTTTGGGACCTTTTCACGGTAATTGCAGTAATGGCAGAGCAGTTTGTCCGTGCTCCGATGAAATGTGAGGGTAATGTCGCAGTTCTTGCATTTGAGGGTTTCCCCGCATGTCCGGCACAGGACAAATTGGGAGAATCCGCGACGGTTGAGCAGGATCATGACCTGCTCGCCTTTTGCGTGGGTTTTAGCAACCGCATCGAGCAGTTGGGGCGACAATGGAACGTCCTTGCCAAAACGCTTGAAAACCTCCCGCATGTCGACCAATTCGGCTTTTGCCAGGCCACGGCCGCCGATGCGGTCGGGCAATGACAGATAGGTATATTTGCCGGTTTGGGCGTTGTAGAACGACTCCATCGCTGGCGTCGCCGAACCGAGAACAGCAATGGCTCCGGCCAGGTTTGCACGCATCACCGCCACATCACGTGCATTGTAAAACGGCGATTCGTGCTGACGGTATGACGGGTCGTGCTCTTCGTCGACGATGACAAGGCCAATGTTTTCGAGCGGTGCAAAAACTGCCGAACGCGTGCCGATAGCGATCCGGGCATCTCCACGGCGAATCCGTCGCCATTCGTCGTAACGTTCTCCCGCCGAAAGATTCGAGTGCAAAATCGCAACGTCCGAGCCAAAAACCGACCGCAAACGTCGCGAAAAAACAGGTGTCAAAGCGATCTCAGGTACCAGCATCATCGCAGACCGGCCGTGATCAAGCGTAAACTTCATTGCCCTGATATAGACTTCGGTTTTGCCGCTTCCCGTGACGCCGTGCAGCAAGAATGCCTTGAAAGTCTCGTCCGTCTCTAAGGCTCCGGTGATCTGATCCAAAGCGGCTTGCTGTTCGTTTGTCAGCGTAAAACTATCTCGATCCGGGAGCAACGCACCGGACAGTGGATCGCGCATTACATCGCGGACGTACACTTCGACTAGTCCTCGGCGGGACAGCGTATTAATAGGTGAGGCTCCGGCACCGGTTTGGTCGAGGACCTCAGCGAAAAGCAGTTCGCCGCCAGCTGCGGCGAGAAGATCGACGATCTGCTGCTGCTGTTCGGTGAGTGCCTTAGCATCGGCTCCCTCCTCGACAGCCAGTAATCGGACGGCTTTTTGACGTTTCGGCTTGATCTTTTCCGTATTTATGCCCGCCGGCAAGGAAGCCTTGAGCATCTCGCCCCAGAACGACGAGTAATAATCCGCCGTCCACTGCGTCAATTTCAAGATTTCCGGGGTTATCAGCGGTTCGTCGTCCGAGATCTCGATGATGTCCTTTATTTTTGAATCGTCGATCTCGACATCAGCCGGCAGTTCCGTATGCAGGCCAACCGCGTAGCCAGTGATATTTCTCCGTCCGAAGGGAAGTTTTAGCCGCGCACCGAGCTTGATAATTGTCCGCATTTCTTCCGGGATCCGGTACGTAAACACACGCCGAAGCGGGACAGGCAAGGCTGCTTCGACATAGACGGGAAATGGAATAGCCTGTGGTTTCGGAGTAGACATTTTCTAGGGCTGTGGGCAAAATGATAACCTATTCGGGAACCAATTGCCGAAGCCGGTGTCTATGATCATAGTCGCCCGATCGCGATCGAAACTTACTATGGAAGAACTATTCAAGCCCGAAGAAAAGAAACGCGGCGTCAATAGAGTATTCATCGTCGGAACGATCATCGGCGTCCTGGCAATAGCCGCGGCCATAGGCCTGCTTATGCGCAAACCGTCGATGGAGGACCAAACGGCGAAACTGCTCGAGGGTGCACTTCATCCCGGAGCTCCCGGATTTGACGAGATCCAAAAAGACATGATCTTTTGGAAAGACCCAAACACGGTCGAGTCTCCGACGGGCATGGGCACCATAACGATGTATATTAAGGCCCACGTGAAGAACAAGGGCACGAAAAGTATTTCGATCCTCGAAGTCGACGTTGTAGTCGTCGATCAGCAGGAACAGACGGTCCGCGAAAAACGGGTCGTCGTCGTTCCCGTTCAGCAGCCCGGCCTGGCTCCGGATCAGGTCATCCCGATCACAACCGAAATTAGTGGTTTTGATAAAAAAGAGGACCGTGCCAATATACGGTTTCACGTGACCGCGATCAAAACCGCAAACTGATGGCTTAGATCAGGATCGGAGATCGCGTGAACGGACGCTAATACCTCAACAGATAGGGCTGATGAAGAAAATTGTTTTCACAATTGTCATCCTTGCCCTGCAGGCGGCACTCGGCTTCGGTCAGGAGAAGATAGGTACCGTTTCAGGCAAGGTAATGGAAAAGCTGAGCGGCCAGCCGATCATGGGTGTCACGGTTTCGGCGGGCGGAAGGGAGGCAAAAACCGATCCGGACGGCAATTATCTGCTCGAGGTGCCGGCGGGCGAATACAATTTGCGATTTACGGCAAACGGCTTTTCTGACGTTGTCACGGCCCAAGTCACGATCACCGCCAATCGTACTTTTGTTCAGAACATAAAACTCACCATCACTTTGCCCGGTGAAAAGGTTGACGTCAAAAGCGATGTTTTTGCCGTGAGCGAGGACAAGCCGGTCAGTCAGACACTTCTAAATCGCGACGAGATCCGCAACACGCCCGGAAGTGGAGGCGACCTGCTTCGCTCGATCAGCGCCCTGCCATCTGTTACAGCCGTCGGCGCCGAGTTTGGGGACTACTTTGTAAGGGGCGGCAAAACGGACGAAAACCTCGTCTTTATTGACAACATTCCGGTCGCGGATTTTACTTTATTCAACGATAAATATGACGGCGGCAAAGGCGGCCGTGGTTCTGTACTTGCATCGGATGTGATCGACAGCGCCGATTTTTCGGCGGGCGGTTTCGGGGCACGATTTGGCGATCGAATGTCGTCCGTACTCGATGTATCCCTGCGTGAGTCAAATCGAAAGCGGGTCCAGACTTCACTGTTTACCGATCTCGGCAATGCCGGCGGCAGTATTGATATTCCGTTTCGCGACCGGGGCGGATGGGTTTCTTCCGTGCGGGGAAGTTACTATGATGTTGTATTCGATGTACTAAAACTTGGTGATATTGGCCGGCCTCGCAACTGGGACTTTGTTAATCACGCCATTTACGATATTGATCGCCGGAACCGGCTCTCTTTTTCGGCGATCAACTCTTTTGAATCTTTTACTCTAACCGCGAGCCAAGCCAGTCAGGCCGATCGCCGCACCGACCGGCTCACAACCTTCCGGCGTTCGCGGCGGGCGATCTTTGGCTTGACACTAAGCACCACTATCGGCGGTTCGATGCTTTCGCGGTTGACGGCGTGGGGCAACATTCAGCATAACGACGGGAATTTGAATCGGATCGACACCGCAAAAACGCTTCAGCGGCGTCGGGATCTGCGTGACTCGCAGTTTGGCATCAAAGAGGACGTGACGGCCTCGTTGTCGAAAAAGGTGCAGCTCGCGGCAGGCGCAGGCATTTACGGCGATCAGGCAGGCTATTTCAGCTTCGAACTGAGCGGGTTGGGCTACAGTCCGTTAGAAGAGGAGTACAATGCCCCCGACCGAACGAGTCTGATGACGCTTGGAACCACGGTGTCCGCCTATGGCTATGCACAGATGACATTTCGGCCGGTGGCACGGTTTTCGGTCACTCCGTCAGTACGATTTGACCACTACGGCGTGACGGGAGAAACGCTTGTCAGCCCGCGTTTGTCAGCCCGATTATCGGTGACGAACCGACTCGCCTTGACCTTCGCGACGGGCCTCTACCGCCAACCGCCCGGCTTATATACAATGTCGCTCACGAAGGCGAACCGCAATTTGAAAGCTCAAACGGCGTTTCATGTTGTCGGTGGTATCGAGTGGCTTGCGATGGAAGATCTGCGAGTCCGAGCCGAGGTGTTTCAGAAAAAATACGACAACCTCGTGGTTCAGCCCGTCCTCGGAAATTACAACTACACAAACGCGGGTTCGGGCAATGCGAACGGTGTCGAGATATCGATGCAAAAAGCATTAAGCGGACACTGGGCGGGACAGGTTTCGTATTCCTATACGGATTCCAAGCGGCGAATATCATCGGGTGGTTTTGCTTTCCCGGCTGACGAGGAGCGTCCGCATCAGTTTACGGCGATCGGCATTACACGTGTTTGGGGAATTATCTTAGCCGGAAAATATCGTATGGCCAGCGGTTTGCCGTATGACGCCCGCACGCCGATCAGGATTTCCACTTCGCCGCTGATCTTTCTTCAAAGGCTAACAACGATCGAGAATAGAAATGCCCTAAGGCTCTCGTTCTATCGGGATTTCGATTTTAGGGCGGAAAAGAAGTTCGATTTCAAACGCTGGTCGGTAGCACCCTATATTGACCTGCTGAATGCTTTTTCGCTGAACTATAAATCCCAGGTAGATTACGAATTCAACCGGAGTTCGGTACGGTTGATCGGCGAGGGCGTGAGGATCCCGCTTTTCGGGTTAAGGGTCGAGTTTTGACGAGTTAGTTTGCTGCCTCTCTTACGAAAAGCTCTTCCAGAGATTGCTTGACCGGCTGGATCGCCGCTAAATGACCGCCGGTTTCGCGCATGATGGCGAGAACGGGTTCGATATCCGCCTCGCCGGCAACGTGGACGATCGCACCGTTCGGTTTGGAGTGTAGTTCCGTACCTGGGATCGATTCGATGAGATGTCTGATCGCCTCGGCTTCGACACCCTGAATGCTGATCTCGAACGCACGGGATTCGCCGCTGAGGTTTAGCAGGTCATTAAGGTTACCGCACGCCGCCAATTTACCTTTCCGCAGGATCGCAACCTCGTCACATAGAGCCTCGATGTCCGAAAGAATATGGGTCGACATAAAGACCGTAGTCCCTTTGTCCCGCAAACCAGCGATCAACTCACGAACCTCACGACGACCGACCGGGTCAAGGCCGCTCATTGGCTCATCCATAAAGACCACCTCGGGATCATTTATGAGTGATTGGGCAAGGCCCACGCGTTGAAGCATTCCTTTTGAGTATTTTCGCAGCTGACGTTTCCAGTCCTTTTCATCCAGGCCGACGGCAGTGAGCAATTCCTCGCATTTTGTCTTGCGGCGGGCGCTGTCGTATCCGAAAAGCTCGCCAAAATACTCCATCAATTCACGGGCGGTCAGATAATCGTAGAAGTACGGATTCTCAGGGCAGTAACCGATCCTCCGGTGCATCTGCACGTCAGATATGTCGTGTCCGAGGATCTTCGCCGACCCTTCAGTTGGGAATTGGAGCCGCATCAGAGTCTTGATCGTCGTCGTTTTGCCCGCACCATTCCCGCCCAAAAAACCGAATATCTGACCGGGCCGGACGTTAAGCGTCAAACCATCAAGCGCCCGCACACGCTTTTTCTTCCAAAATCCGGTCTCGTAATCTTTCGACAGGCTATCTATTTCGACTGCGTAATCCATAGTCTATTTCAGCGGCAAGCCGGTGTGTTCCGCGTCGAGCTGTACCCGGCAATTGTTTTTATCAAGCGCGTACGGGGCATCGGTCGGGTCGACGAGACGATTAGCCCCATCGACGCGAAACTCGTGGCCATCGGGCAACTTGACGTTCAGCAACATCGGCATGATCTCGCCAAGATTTCCGGCACAGCGGCCGGTGTTTGTTTTGAATTCATCCAGAACCTTATCGATCGCTTCGCGCTCGTCGAGGGAATCGAGTCCTTTAAGCCGTCGTTCGGCCGTGATCCGAACTGCCGGGTCGTCCGATCCGTCGAGCATCTGACGAAATATCTGGCGTGCAGTTGCCCGGCTGCCGCCTTCCGTCTTCATCGAAGCGGCCATGAGGGCCATGAATGGAGCGGCTCCGGGAACCTTTGAGCCATTATCGTAGGATTCGGCAGCAGTTTCATATTGGCCGAGCTTCCAATATATATAGCCGAGCTGCTGGTAAAGCCGCCATTCGTTTGGATTGTTTGCAATTCCTTTTTTTGCGATCGCGATCGCTTTTTCCGGGTCGATCGCGGGTAGGACGACTGCACCATAAGAATACGGGGCGATAAAATGCGGGTCGAGATCGGTCGCAGTGTCCAGGTAAGGGTAGAGCAAGCCAGGATTGAGGCTCCTAAGGTCGTCCATGTTGAGGTCTTCGGACGCGTTCTTGACCATCTTCCCGCCAATGTATTGAAGTGACTGCATCCAGTACCAGTCGGCCATCAGCGACTCGAATCCAAGTGCAAATCCCTTTAACTTTGCACCGCTCAACGAGAGGTCATTGTCCTCATAACTCTCCGGCAGGGGCGGGCGGACGCGAGACACGTAACCGCTCAACCCAAAGACGGCAGGAAATCCTGCGAGGATGATCGCGACAGGCAGGAGGACGCTTTTAAGGACGTTTCGGCCCATTATTTAAAGTTTCTTCGGCTAAAAATTATGACCGTGATCGCCATTAGGATGGCGTCGTAAATGATCGCGTATGCGACGGCACCGCCGAGCATTGAAAGCGGGGCCGACATTCCGTTCGCGGTATTTGCAATAAAGCTAAAGTTCGACAGATTTGGAAGCAGATAATATATCGCGTTAAAAACAACGATCGCGGCTTGCGACCCCATGCTCTCGGCTAGATCGCGAAGCGAAGAGCTAAAATGCCCGATGACAAATACAAAAAAAGTAAGCAGGGCCGAAAGTGCCGGTGTCGAGAACGACGAGAACATGATCGCGATCGCCGTCAAGATCGTCAATTCGAGAAATGTTAGGAATATGGCTCCCCATATCGCTCCCGCAAAGCGTCCGCCCCCGACATAGAGAAGGGCAATAGATACGCCCGCACCCATCACAGCTACATTAACGAGCAGTGTGCCGCACAGGCCGAGATACTTGCCGACAATAAACTCTCCCCGGCCGATCGGCTTCGAGAAGATCGCATAAACGGTCTTTTTTTCGATCTCTTTCCAGACAAGGCTGACGCCAACAAAGATCGCGATAAATACGCCAAATAGAAGCGTCGAACTGAGGCCAAGGTCGACGATCACCCGGGCTTCCTGTCCTGCGGTCAGTTCACCAAGAAAAATGGCGCTCGCCGTGATCAGCAGCACGAAAACTATCAGGTTATAGAGGATGCGGTCTCGAACGGCCTCGCGGAACGCGTTCTTCGCGATGGCCAAGATTCGGAGCAGGAATCCTGTTCCTTCGTAGGGCATATCGTCGTGTTTTAGAGCTAAAGCCTCGGCATTCGGAATCCCGAAAGCGATAACATATTATAACAAACTTGTTTTAAAAGTTGTCTGAAAGGTCGAGCGATCGCTTCGGCTATCGTAAATTACAAGCCCGGGATCTTGCCGACATATTGCGGCACGATCGAGGCGGGGACAAGCTCGAGCGGGGCCGCCACGCTGGGGTCGGTTTGCGATCGGTAAAACACCGAGACGCTGCCGTCCCTGATCAAGTGATACCAGCCTTCTGCTTGGCGCGGATCGACTTGGTGCGCGATCGCAGACTGCTGGGCGGCCTCGGCCGCCCGGCTCTGCGATTCGAGAAAGATGACGTACTCGGTCCGGATGTAGACCGAACGAGGGTAGATAGAGATCGCCTCGCGAAATGCCGTCTCAGCCGAAGCCGTATCGGCCGCCGCGATGTACATCTTAGCCAGCAGTGAGTAGACCGGAGTGGTCGCGATACCGCGGTCCACTGCTTTACTCATCAACGCAGCA
>JBBRSH010000106.1:0-15677 GCA_038245555.1 Pyrinomonadales bacterium
CTGCTCGATCTGGGCGACGCCAAGGTCTTCCATTGCACGCAAGCCGGCAAGGTCGGGACGAGTTTGCAAAGCGTTTGCCGTCGTGTCCACGAGCACCGGCAAAGGAGCGACCAAGCCGTCAAAGTCACCGCGGATCCGCATTGGTTCTTCGGGTTTCATCCCGAGCAAATTGCGAAGTTCCAGGAATGCGATCTCCGTCCGCCCGGCGGCGGTTTCGCGTGTCGAACGAAGTCGATTGACCTCGACAAGCGTCATATTTTCTTCGAGCGGGGCCGTTTTGCCTTCGGTGACGCGGGCCTTTATAAGCCCGAATTGTTCGATAGCGGCGGCGAGGACGTCTTCCGTAAACTTAAGCTTCAGCGTTTCGGCCAATGCCTCGCCAAATTTTATTCGAACCTCCGATGCCAGAATTCTCTCGCGGTCCGCGACGGCTTTTTCACGAACAGCAAGCTCTCGCTCCGCTACACGTATCCGTGCACCGCGTCTGCCGCCAAGTTCAAGGGGCAGCAGTCCTTTGACCATGTAGCTGTTGTCCGTCATGCCTATTTGCTTAGCACCGCTTGCCTCGAGGCTTGGGTTCGCACGGAGTCGTGCCTGTTTGATCATCGCAGCGGCCGCGTCGCGGTCCTTTCGCATCGCGGCGAGTTCGCCGTTGCCATCGAGAGCGATCTTCACGGCCTCGTCGGCGGTCATTCCGTTTGTCTGATCGAGAAAACGCGTGAGTGTCGGCTGAGCGGCCGGAACCGCCGCGGTCTGAGCAAACACAGATACCGAGCGTGCCGGCATCCACACGACAATCAGCAACAAAAGGAATGAAATTGGACGTTTCAAGTACATGGAGTTAACGCACGATCAATTTGCCGCGCATCATATCCATTCCGCAGGCGAAGACGATGCTGCCCGTTCGCTTTGGTGTAAAGGTGACTGTGACCGGTTGGTTTAGCGGCAGCGACCGGTTTATACCAAAGTCTTTGATCACGACCTCGGTTCCACAAGTTCGATCGGTCAGCCTGACAAACGTTATCTTTGCCGGAATGCCGCGGGGGAGCCTGACGTTCCCCGGACTATATCCGTGCTCGGTGATCTCGATCCGTGCCCGCTGCGGACCGGGCTTCGCGTGTTTCACCTGAGCGTTCGAAGCCCCGGCGACAGTTAGAACTGTAAAGAGAATCGAAATATCCATTATCAAATAACCGCGTTTCATATTGTTCCTTGTTCTTTTCTTAGCTTTCGTTCGTGGATCCAGTAAAAGATGACCGGCGTCACGATCAGGACGTGCAGCAGGCTCGAGACCATGCCGCCCAAAACAGGTGTCGCGAGCGGTTTCATAACCTCGGCACCTGCACTCGTGCTCCACATTATCGGGAGCAACCCGGCGACGACGGTCGAGACGGTCATAACCTTCGGCCTCAGCCGCAGCAGAGCACCTTCCATAACGGCGTCGAGTAGGTCTTTTTTGGTTAATTTGCCGAGTTCTTTTCGCTTGTTTTCGACGGCCTCATTGAGATAGATCACCATCACGACGCCAGTCTGGACCGCCGTGCCGAAGAGAGCGATGAATCCGACCCAAACGGCGACCGAGAAGTTGAATCCGGACGCCCACAGAAGATAAACGCCGCCCGTCAGAGCGAAAGGCACGGCCATCAGGACGTGAGCCGCCTCAATCGCCGAATGATAAGTGAAATAGAGCAAGCCGAAGATCACAATCAGGACCATCGGCACAACCAGTAAGAGGCGTTGCCCTGCTCGTATCTGATTCTCATACTGGCCGCTCCACGAGATGTAATAGCCCTCGGGAAGTTTTACCTTGTCGGTGATCGCCTTTTTGCCTTCCTCAACGAAACTGCCGACATCGCGGCCACGCACGTTCAGGAGGACAGTGCCGCGGAGCAGTCCGTTTTCGCTTGAGATCATCGACGGGCCGGTCACGGTGCGAATGTTGGCGACCTGCGAAAGCGGGATGTTGTTTCCGGTTGGCGTAATGATGGGCAGTTGGCCGATCGATTCGGCATCGTTGCGAAACTCCTGAGCATAACGGACACGAACCGGAAAACGCCGCCGCCCTTCGATCGTCATCGAGAGATTTGTTTCGCCGATCCCCTTTTCAATAATGTCCTGGATCGTGCCGACCTCAATACCATAACGAGCGGCTGCCTGCCGATCTATCTTGATGTCGATATAGGGCGCGCCGCCGATCTGTTCGGGGTACACATCCACTGCTCCGGGGATCGTTCGAACAACGTCCGCTATATTTCGCGAGATGTCCTCGATCGTCTTCAGATCGTTTCCGAAAACCTTGATACCGACCTGCGAGCGGATGCCGGTGGACAGCATCTCGATCCGGTTGATGATCGGCTGTGTCCATATATTTGAAACGCCTGGCATCTTGAGAGCGGCGTCCATCTCAGTGACAAGCGACTCGCGGGTTATGCCGGAGCGCCATTGCTCGGGAGGTTTAAGATGAATGATGGTCTCATTCATGTTCGTCGGAGACGGATCGGTGGATGTCTCGGCACGGCCCGCTTTGCCGACCGCCCACTCGACCTCGGGAAAACTCTTTAAGATTTCGTCCTGACGAGTCATTACCTTGAGAGCTTCGTCGATCGAGATCGCCGGATCGGTGACCGGCATATACATCAGATCGCCCTCGTTGAGCGGCGGCATAAATTCGTTGCCGATCCGCGTTGCCAAAAGGACGGCTCCGAGAAAAAGGAACAGTGCGATCGACACCGTAACTGCCCGGTTCCTGAGCGCAAGCGCGAGCAGCGGTTTGTAGATCGACCCGAGGAAACGCATCACAGGATTGGACTGCTCCGAATGAAACTTGCCGCCCAGAAGGAACGAACAAAGCACCGGTACGAGTGAAACGGCAATGACCGTCGCTCCGACCATGGAAAATGTCTTGGTGAACGCTAGCGGATGGAACAGTTTCCCTTCCTGACCCTCGAGAGCGAACACCGGAATGAACGCCAGGATAATGATCGCCATCGAAAAAAAGACTGGACGGCCAACGAGCTTGGTCGAGGCCAGGACGTTCTCCCATACGGCCTTCCGGTCCTTCGGGTCGACGTTGTTTTTTTCCATGAACCGGAACGCGTTTTCCGTAACCACGATACCGGCGTCGACCAGCACTCCGATAGCTATCGCGATGCCCGAAAGCGACATCAGATTTGAGCTGATGCCCATGAAATGCATGAACAGGAAAGCCAACAGCACGGACAGCGGCAGCGGTATGGTTACGATCAGGATCGACCGGAAATGCGCGAGAAAAATGATGTGAGCCAGCGTAACGAGCAACAGTTCCTCGATCAATGCCCGTTCCAAGGTACTCGTCGCCCGGTCGATCAGGCCTGTGCGGTCATAGAACGGCACAACATGAACATCCTTTGGCAAGCCGGGTTTGAGTTCCTCGAGTTTTTGTTTGACTGCGGCGATAACGTCACGCGTATTTACACCGTAACGGGCGATGACCACGCCGCCGACGGCCTCCTTTCCATTTTTATCGAGTGCCCCGGTGCGGAATGCGTCACCAAGCTTTACGTCGGCGACATTCTTGACATAAATTGCGGTTCCTTTCGACGACCCGATAACTACGTTTTCGAGGTCGGCGGTCGATTCGATCAGGCCGATACCGCGGACTACGGTCCACTGTCCGGCTTGCTCGACGACGTTGCCGCCGACGTTGTTGTTCGACCGCTGGACCGCCTCGACGACCGTCGAAAGCGGGATGTTCAGCCCGCGAAGCTTGTTGGGGTCGACGTTCACCTGATACTGCTGGACATAGCCGCCGACGGACGCGACCTCGGCGACACCGGGCACGGAATTTAGCTGGTATCGAACAAACCAATCCTGCACCGTCCGCAGGTCACGAAGGCTCATCTTGTCGCTCTCGAGCGTGTACCAAAAGACCTGCCCGACGCCGGCTGCGTCCGGCCCGAGGGTCGGCGTCACACCCGTAGGCAATTGCTTTGAAACGAGATTGAGCCTTTCCAGCACGCGTGTTCGAGCCCAGTAGAGTTCGACATTGTCTTCAAATATGACATTGATCATCGAAAAACTGAACGCTGAACTCGCCCTGACGACTCGCACGCCGGGCATACCCTGCAGGCTTGTCACCAGCGGATATGTGACCTGGTCCTCGACCTCCTGCGGCGACCGGCCGGACCAATCGGTAAAGACGATCACCTGATTGTCCGAAAGGTCGGGAATGGCATCCACCGGCGTGCGAACTAGCGCCCAATATCCCCAGACGCCAAGCCCGAGAAACAGGGCGATGACGATCATCCGGTTATTTAGCGACCATTCGATCAGGCGGTGGATCATAGGTTTGGTTACTGGGCCGAAACAGGAAGGCTGGTTTTGCTATTGCCGGCGGAGCCCTCGATCGCGATCTGTGCCTGCCAGTCGCCTGCCATGCTGATCTTTACCTTGCCCTTGTAGGCTCCCGGTGTGCCGCTGGTCGTCAAGGCTGCCGCGGCGTTCATCTGTGACATCGAGCCCATGGCCGGCATCATAAAACTGAGCGATGCCGCACCGACGTCGACCGCTTTGCCCGCCGCATCGGTGAAAGTGACCGTGATGTCCTGGTCGCCGTTCTTGAGTTTTCCGGTATCGCTCGCGAGAGTCACGGTCATGTTCCCGATCGGGCCGCTCTTGATCACTTTACCCGTGATCGGGTTGTTCGCCGTCGGGGCCGAACCTGAGCTGCACGCACCGGACAGGCCGACAAGAATAGAAATTAATGTGATAGAAATAATTAAGACTGCTTTTTTCATTATCGTTTCTCCGTTATTTAAAAAGATCATTCTGCCGAAATGTCGCCAATTAGACGCACTACGGCGCGTAGAAACGAGAAGTGCACACGCGCAGACATACCTGCGAAAAGGCGCACCTCTCCTACGAAACTAAATCAGGAACGAATGGTTTTGGATGTATTTGGACTGGGACGAACTGGCAAATGCGGGCCGCTCGTAGGACTGCGAAGGTAACCGTAGATTCCGGCTTTTCACAATTCGGACAGAGATCGAATTCTCGACGAACACGGCGGATGGTGCAAAGTTGCTCGAAAAACTTGACGATGTCGGTGCCGAGTCCGAGCAATTCAACGCACAGCAAAGACGGGCCATCGACGTGGCCGGCATGCCGTCGTCGCTCATCGCATTCGGACAGCAGTCCGGCATTTCCATCCTGTCAGAATGAAAAGGCATCCCCGCCGCGATGCCGCCGGCGAGTGCGAAAATAAGGAAATATGATGTAAGCCACCGTTTCATTACCAAGCCCACTATAGTTAACCGAACAGACCTGTGTCAATAACTACATTCCTTTTCAATTATGAATTATTCCGAACAATTGGTTCGTGACATTCGTCACCGTGCCGCTCAGATCTCTTCGATCACCTTCTGTAATCGGGCGTGGACCTCGGCTGCTATCTGGCTGATCGCCGGTTCGCGAAGGACCGACATCATTTCCAGCGCATCAACCGCCGCCACCACCGATCTGTCTTTATCGTCTGCTTCGTAGACAATAACATTGCACGGCAACAGCAGTCCGACATTGATGTCTACCTGAAGCGTTTTGTATGCAAGTGCCGGGTTGCACGCCCCGAGAATTACGTAGCGGCGAAAATCCACGCCGAGTTTTTCTTTTAGTTTTTCGTCGATTCGAATCTCAGAAAGTACGCCGAAACCCTCGGCTTGCAGAGCCTCACGCGTACGTTCGATCGCTGGTTCGAATGCCAGATCAATAGTTCTGCTAATTCCGTATTCCTTTTTTCCGACTTGTTGTGCATTCATTTCTAAACCTCTTTCACTTGCGATTTGAATATTCTATAAAGGGACTGACTTTTTTTTAGCTGCCGCGCGTCATTTATTGCGAAAAATCTAGCAGTCGATATCAGAAGCCCCACCAAATTGTTGATCATGCAAGGACCGCGGGTCGGTGCGCTAACGCACTAATAAATATCTGCCCAAGGGTTCGACTAGAACTGATGCGGCATTGCGGTGTCTTTTCTTCAGTGAAATGATCGCGGCCGTAAATAAAGTGGGACGCCTGCATTTTAGTGGCTTCAAGCGTCCTCGTAAGGTCTTAGCTTTCAGAACACCCAACGAGGTCTCCAATAACCGTTTTGTTGCACTTATTACTTGATTCTAAGTCTGTGCCTGTGTTGTTGTCGGGAGATTGGATACGGAATGACATGTCACACGGTACTTATTTTTTCCCCCAGATCATCCAGCCGAACAAAACGCCGAGGCCGAGGAAAAGTATGGTCGGAAACCACATCCAATTGATACCGCCCATCATCCAGCCGCCCGACGCTCCGCCGCCCGGGTTTCCGCCGCCCGAACCCGATCCGCCCATCATTCCACCGCCGTTCCAGCCGCCCATCATCCCGCCGCCGAAAAGGAAGAAGAGCACTAAAACAGCAACGAAAGCGACCACCAGAAATATTTTATTCTTGTCGTCCATATAATTATCCTCCTTACTAAGCTAACTAGACTATTTGTGCGGGTGTGCTGAGACACTTCGCTTTTATGCCTGCACGCGGTAGTTGATCATCATGCCGCCGTCTTCATGTTCGAGATTGTGACAATGAAGCAAGTAGTCCTGGCTACCGGGAAAATCATGAGCGAAATCGATCGCGATATTCACCGTTTCTCCCGGCCACACCAGTACGGTGTCCTTCCACCCGAGGTCGCTCGCAGTCCGGCCGCGGTCGAAACGAGAGCCCGCCGTCATCTGGTTCGGGCTGTTCAGACGCTCCAGGACCTGAAACGAGAAACCATGTATGTGCATCGGATGCGGCATACTGTTCACCGGATTGCTGATGCTCCATATTTCCACCGCACCGCGCTTTACCTCGAGAGAAATTTCATCCATTCGGAATCTTCGCCCGTTTATAAGAAAGCGCATACGGTCCATCGACAATTGGATCTTCCGTTTTGGAGCTGCTTCGCTGCGGATCGCGCGAACTTCGGACAGCACTTCGGGCAGTGCCGTGGCGACGCGTTTCCCGTCCGTGACCGACAGTTTTAGAATATTAAACTCCGCTCCAAGCGGCAGCCGCGAAGAGCTCATGCCGCCCATCATCCCACCCCTGCCGCCCATACCGCCCATTCCTCCCTCGTTTTCCATCGCATCGAATGCGAAGCTTTTTAGGAAGACCGTGTCACCAGATTGAGCTTGCCCGGCGTCGAAGAGCACGTCCAGTCGTTCGCCGGGTGCAAGAAAGGCCTCGCTGACGGAATAGGGCCGGCTGAGCAGGCCTCCGTCTGTGCCGATAATCGAGAAATTCAGCGTCGTCTTGCCCTTGTTAAAAGCAAGCCGGTAAATACGAGAATTTGAGGCGTTGAGCAGCCGGAACCGGTAAACGCGTGGGGTGACCGTCACAAAAGCGTTGGGAGTAAGGTTTGCAAGAATGACGTCGCCCAGCCAGCCCATCATCGCGTCGCCCATGTTCGGTTGGTAAAGGATCCTTCCCGCCACGTCGAACCGTTTGTCCTGAATAACTATTGGAATATCAGTTTCGCCGAGTCGCAGATCGAGAGCCTTGCTCAACCTACGCTGGTCCTCGTCCTCGACCAGGAAGAAACTCGCGAGTCCGCCATACACCTGTTTGGCCGTCAGTTGGTGGGCATGTGTGTGGTACCAGTAAGTACCGCCACGATTGTTCACGGTGAAATCGTATTCGTATCGGCTGCCGGCGGCGATCGTTCTCGCCGGACCGCCATCCATGGCAGTCGACGTGTGCAGGCCGTGCCAGTGAATGATGGTCGGCTCCGGCAGTTGATTGTGCAGCGTGGCTTGGAATCGCGAGCCGTTTTCGACGCGCAAAATAGGATTTTGGTAGGCCTTGCCCGCCTGCTCGGTCTGGTATTGCAGGAACGGCGATGCCTGACCATTTAGGATCGGGAAGCTCGCGGCGGTAGCGTTGATCTGCAAAGGCCCACCGCATCCAGAATCCCGAACGGACCGCTGTCGCCTGGGATGAACAGCTTTTGCTGAAAGTTTCCCTCACTGATCGGATCGAACTCATACGGACTCTCCTGTCCAGGAGTCGATGAATCGACGAGACGGCTGCCAAAATAATTACACGCGGAGCCGCCGGCACCCAGTAATGCGGCCATGCCTGATAACTGCAAAAATGTTCGTCTATCCATTGTGTATCTCCTTTTCGGCGAACAAGGTCGCCGAGAAATGAATTCAATCTCTCGCGAGCGTTCATTTCGCCTCGTCAACCATCTGAATGGTCTGTTCCTCAACCTCTTTGGCAACCTGAATTAACGCGGCATCCTGAGATAAAGCCGATAGCATTTGCATCGGCTTAATGAGTCCGATCTTCGTTTTGCCTTTTTCCGTGAAGACCGATATACGGCACGGCAACGCCATGTTTAGGCGCATATCGACCGACATGACCTTTGCGGCCTGTCCCGGATTGCAAACCTCAAAAACCTTGCATTGATTTTCAAAAGCAATGCCTTTACCGCGGAGCGTGGCTCGCAGATCGTAGACATGCAGCACCCCGAAACCGTGTCTGCCGACCGCCGACGCAAGGTCAGCCGACGCCTGATCAAATGATTTGTCACTTTCAACTATGTAGTACATAACAACTCCAAGCATTTTCAACGTTTTGAAACTCAAATCTTCTAGTCTTTGCGCCGTGTTTTCTGATCTAAGTTGACATTTAAGCAGATCACTTCGTCGCGAAGGAGTCAGTGCGACAACGCACAGTAAAATTCCGCAACCCGCGCTAACCTTGTACTGGTCGAAATAAATATTCAGATTTCCGGGACACTAAATACGGTCTGCGGAGATTTCATTGAGAAAAAGGAGAAAAACAATGAGTTGTTGTGGGGATGTAATGGAAATGGTTACAGCGGAAACGTGTTGTACCCCTGAAGAAACGGCGCACGATGCTGCCAAGGCAATGAAAATGAGCGGATGTGGATGTTCGCCAGTCGTAGAAAATAAAGAGGACCTGAAACTCGTCGGCGTCGTCACTTCGCACGACATTAGCAACCACGTTGCTGCCGAAAACCTTAAAGCGTCCGAGGTTCCAGTTCGGGACATCATGAAACCGGTTTCAGCTTGCTGCAAGTCAAATGAAACGCTGGAAGAGGCCGGTCAAAAAATGCACGACCATCAGGCATCGAGTTTGCCTGTTATGAATAAAGAAGGTAGTTGTTGCGGGACCGTGAGTTCTAAACACCTACGCGTAGAAACGGAAGAGGCAGCCGCTGTCAGTGTTTGACGCTCACCGGAGATAATAAAATGAAAAAACAAAATTTGATGTTCGCCGCCATAGTAATGGCCGTAATGTTGTCGGTCACCGCAGTTTTTGCTCAGGATCCTAAAATGGACATGTCCAAGATGCCGAAAGGCGAAATGAACATGATGGAAATGCACAAAGACGGGCATAACATGCTGATGATGGCTCACGAGCGGAACGCTATGTCATTCACCCGCGTTTTGTGGAACATGACCTCGGACGGCAAGATTGAGAACGTTGAGACGGCTCGCGCGGCCTTTGCCGAGATCATTCATTGCATGGAAAAGATGGATGATATCCACAAGATGCATATGGCCGGGATGGCGAAGATGGACGCGGCCATGATGGAAAAAATGAAACCCATGATGGAAAAAATGCAAGCGGAACAATCCGCGATGAAGATGCATATGATGATGCTTGGGAAGGCTTTGCAGGCTAGCTCGCCCGACGCGCAGGAAGTTGCGATGCACGCAGCCTGGATACTTTTAAAACTTGAAAAGATGAATATGCCTGAGAAAAAGATGGATATGTAAGATGCGAACGTTTTAGATCCAAAATCGAGATCCAACGCCGGTTGCCTTCGTGGAAGCCGGCGTTTTTTTTTCTTTTCGCACGAGGAGCTAATGCCCAAAAGTCCAAGATGTTGGCATAATCGCCAGTTTTAGATATTACTTCCGTTACCTAGGAGAATTTTTTCGAAAAGCATAAAAAAAAGCGCTTGACTCTGTAGTCGAGTATAGAGTTTATACTTGTTCTTGTCAGCAGATCGTTCGCACAGTTGAGAGAGGACATGCTCAATGGCATTAACAGATGAAAAACAGTTGAAGATAGGCGAGGTTTCAAGGCGAAGCGGCGTCGGGATCGAGGCACTAAGGTTTTATGAAAAAAGCGGGCTGCTTGAGCGGCCTGGACGCACCTATAGCGGTTACCGTCTATACGACGAGGCCGTGCTAGAGCGCATCGTTTTTATCAAACGGGCACAGGCATTGGGTTTTACGCTGGACGAGATCTCTCAGCTTATCCAGCATAAACACGCGGGTGAAAGTCCGTGTGAAGAAGTCAGGGAAATCATTCGGACACGTCTGCAGGAACTCGATGAACGCATTGAGCGGATGGTCAAATATCGTAGCGAATTAACAGCGGAATTAAGTGCCTGGGATAAGATCGGCCACGCGGATGGCCATGTTTGCGGCTTGATCGAAAAGAGCCATATCGAAAATGGCCTCAGCGGGGAAAACCAGCTTAGGCCCCGCAGTTGAAGGAGAAAATTATGAGTGGACCGAATATGACGGAAGTGAAAAATATCGACCCTATCTGCGGAATGACGGTAGTTCCTGAAACTGCGGCAGGAAGTTACGAGTATGGCGGAACAACATATTATTTCTGCTCAAAAGGCTGTCTGAACAAATTCATTGCTGACAAGGATCCGGCTATCGCACCGGTTCAGATCGGCCGCAAAAACGAAACCGTCGCGCACGGCAAGATGATGGCTTCGCCGCAGGGAAAATTGGTCGACCCCGTATGCGGAATGACCGTCAATCCGGATACAGCCGCCGGAAGTCACCAGTTTAACGGCACAACCTATTATTTCTGCTCGGTGGGCTGTCTGGAAAAGTTCAAACAAAACCCCAAATCCTTTCTTGCACCGAAAAAAGAAAAGAATATGCCGAAGAATGTCGAATACACATGCCCGATGCATCCCCAGATCTCGCAGATGGGCCCGGGAGCGTGTCCGATATGCGGGATGGCTCTTGAACCGCGAGTTCTTTCGCTCGACGCCGAGGAAGATAATTCGGAACTCACAGATATGACGCGGCGATTTTGGATCGGCGTGGCCTTGTCGCTGCCGCTGCTCGTATTGACGATGGGCGAGATGCTACCTGGGAATCCGGTCATGAAGATCATTCCCGCCGGGTGGTTTGGCTGGATACAGTTTGCTCTCGCGACGCCGGTCGTCTTGTGGGGTGGCTGGCCGTTCTTTCAGCGTGCGAGGGCATCGGTGATAAATCGCAGCCCGAATATGTTTACACTCATCGCGATCGGCACCGGAGCGGCATATTCCTACAGCCTGATCGCACTCTTCTTTCCAAACCTTTTTCCGGCGACGTTTCGGGGCCACATGGGCGAGGTCGCATTGTACCTTGAAGCCGCTGCCGTTATCACTACGCTGGTTTTGCTCGGACAAGTATTAGAACTGCGAGCCCGTTCGCAAACATCGAGCGCTATCAAGGCCTTGCTGGGGCTTGCTCCAAAGACGGCCCGTGTTGTCGGCAAGGACGGCACAGAAACAGATATTCCGCTCGAACACGTCGTGGCCGAGATGCTCCTGCGTGTGCGGCCCGGCGAAAAGGTGCCGGTCGACGGCGTCGTGACCGACGGCCGCAGCTCTGTGGACGAATCGATGGTGACGGGCGAGCCGTTTCCAGTTGAAAAATCAGTCGGGGAAAGCGTGGTCGGCGGTACCGTCAACACGACCGGCAGCTTTGTAATGAAAGCTGAGCGTGTCGGCAGCGAGACACTGCTCGCACAAATCGTGCGGATGGTCGGCGAGGCTCAGCGTTCGCGGGCTCCGATCCAGCGGCTAGCGGATTCGGTTTCGGCGTATTTTGTTCCGGCGGTGTTGCTTGTGGCAGTTATAACGTTCGCGGTCTGGATGTTCGTCGGGCCGGAACCGCGATTTATCTATGCTCTTGCCAACGCCATCGCCGTGCTGATCGTGGCCTGCCCGTGTGCATTGGGCCTCGCGACGCCGATGTCGATCATGGTCGGGACGGGACGCGGTGCGACCGCGGGCGTGCTGGTCAAGAACGCCGAGGCACTTGAGATCCTGGAAAAGGTCACCACGCTCGTCGTCGATAAGACCGGAACACTGACCGAGGGCAAGCCGCGATTGGTCTCGGTCGTGTCCAAGATCGATGAAGTAGAGTTTCTCGGCCTTGCGGCCAGCATCGAGCGCCAGAGCGAACATCCCCTTGCGGAGTCGATAGTCGCCGGTGCCGAAGAACGCAAAGTAGAATTAACAAGGGTGGACGATTTCAAGTCGATCACCGGCAAGGGCGTTAGCGGACGGGTTGGCGAGCACACCCTAGCACTAGGCAATCAAAAACTGCTCGAAGAGCTCGGGATCGCCATCGACACTGAGCTCGCCAGGAAAGCAGACCAGCTTCGCATCGAAGGCCAAACCGTAATGTTCGTCGCCATCGATAACAAGCACGCCGGCCTTCTCGGTGTTGCCGACCCCATCAAAGAATCGACGGCTGAGGCTATCACAATGCTGCACGACGAAGGGCTGCAGATCGTAATGCTGACCGGTGACAACAAAATCACCGCCGAGGCTGTTGCCGCACAATTAGGTATCAAGATCGTCGTGTCAGATGTTTTGCCAGAACAGAAACAGGATGTAGTTAAACGTTTTCAAGGAGAAGGCAAGATCGTCGCAATGGCCGGCGACGGCGTCAATGACGCTCCGGCGCTTGCTCAGTCTGAGGTCGGCATCGCGATGGGCACGGGAACCGATGTGGCAATGGAGAGCGCGGGGGTCACGCTCGTCAAAGGCGATCTTCGCGGAATTGTCCGAGCGATCAGGTTGAGCCGTGCGACAATGTCTAATATAAGACAGAACCTCTTCTTTGCCTTTATTTACAACCTGCTTGGCGTGCCTATCGCGGCGGGAATACTTTATCCGTTTTTTGGCATACTCCTTAGTCCGATCATTGCGAGCGCTGCTATGACATTTAGCTCGGTATCGGTGATCACGAATGCGTTGAGACTGCGCCGAACAGACCTCTAAGAGCGGAATAGAAACGAACTTTAATTTACAGAATGGCATCAAACGCCATAGAATAATGGCAGTGAACAGGCGACTACAACAATTTCTCATCGGTTTTCTTGCCGTGTTGTCGCTATTGGCGTCTTCGTCATCAGCTTGTACATGTTCGCATGATGAGATCGAGACAAAGTCGGAAACTTCCGCTTGTCATCATCCATCGGAAATGTCCGAAATCCCGGACGCAAGCGATGCGGATCTCGACCACGCCAATTACTGCTCAGCGTCAGACACCGATTGTGTTTGTGCGGAGACATCCGCGAAAGTTTTGGCAAAGTCCGAAACGATCAAACTTAACAAGTACATCCTCAGGATTTCGACGAAATTGCCAAAGCAGCTGGTAGCGGTTCGTCAGCAGGATACGGCACGTGTCGATTTCGTCAAACCCTTCTACCTCTCCGATTCATTCTACGATCTCGCCCCTAAACGCGGGCCTCCAGTTCTCTAAAGCAAATTCAATTCGATTTTGGCTTGCGGGTTTTCAGACCCGAAACGGATCGCTGTCTTTGACGGCGGTTTTGGATATTCCTTTTTGAGAATGATGAGGTTCTAGTGAAAAAATTAATATTGATGACCGCGTGCACGGTCTTGTTTAGTGTAAATGTCTTTGCTCATGAGGCGTTTACGCTTGTGAGCAGCGAAAAGAAAACGGTCACTGACGCGGAACTCGCGAAGCTTGAAAAAGAACAGACCGTCGGGAATAAGCAGGGAGCAACCTTGACGTTTGTTGCGCCAGAGATCCGTCTGGTCGCTATCACGGGTCCTGAGGAGGACATGCTTTCGTATCGGATTCAGGGAGTGCGAAACCCAAATCTGGTCGTTCCGTCGGGAGCAACGCTCAAAATACTTTTCGTTAATTTGGATGGCGATATGAAGCATGACATACGCTTCGGCCATGTGATGGGCGATTATCCCGTTGCTCCGGACACTACGGAGACCGCCGGAGCAGACAAACTCGCGGCACGCGAAGGGCAATCGCCAATGCAGGCGGACGACTTTGTGATAAAGGCAAAGGAGGATGGCGTTTACAAGTATTTCTGCTCAGTTCGTGGCCACGCAAAGGGCGGAATGTGGGGCAACGTCCTCGTCGGCGTCAAGCCGGGTGCTGACATGAAAATGCCGGTTCCTACAAAACACGTTCATTCTCCTGACGAGGACAAAATGGACGACATGCCCGGAATGAAGAAGGATGATAAAACACCGGTAAAAAAGCCGGATGATATGTCCAACATGCCGGGTATGAACAAAGATGACAACAAGTCGGACGGCATGGGAAACATGCCCGGTATGGGTCACACGGACCATCAGATGAAGATGAATTCGGTGACAAATATCGGCGATCCGATGGCCCGCGAGAGCTCAGGCACTGCCTGGGCTCCCGATTCATCTCCCATTTACGCCAGGATGAAGATGTATGAAAACGGCGGAATGCTTATGCTGATGGGCACTGCCTATCTTCGATATACAAGCATTGGCTCATCTCGCAACGCGTCTGTGGCCGGAGAAGGAAGCCGGAGCCGCACCGACGCCCCGTCGATGTTCATGTTGATGTACTCCAAACCGATCAACGAAAAGTCGCAGTTTGGATTTCGGGCGATGGCGAGCCTTGATCCGTTGATCGAACGCGGTTACGGGTATCCGCTGCTCTACCAGACAGGCGAGCAATATAATGGTGTTGCCATACACGACCGGCAGCATCCGCATGATCTCATCGCTGAACTTGCGGTGACCTATTCGTACAACTTCGATAACAAAAGATCGTTTTACCTGTATGCAGGCTATCCCGGCGAACCCGCTCTTGGGCCGCCTACGTTCATGCACCGGCTGTCGGCTGCAAATAACCCGGACGCTCCCATCGGACACCATTGGCAGGACGCGACGCATATCACTTTTGGTGTGGTCACTGGTGGTTTTTCATTTGGAAAAGTGAAGATCGAGGCGAGTGTATTTAACGGGCGTGAACCGGATGCAAACCGTTGGAACTTTGACAAGCCGAGATTTGATTCATTCAGCGGGCGGCTTTCGTTCAATCCGACGGAGAATTGGGCGTTTCAGATATCACACGGATACGTTACAAACCCGGAGCGATCCGAGCCGGCTTTGCATGTATTACACAAAACGACTGCCTCGGCGATCTACAACCGGAAATTTGACGACAACCGTAATTGGGCAAATACATTCGTTTGGGGACAGAATTACGGAAATGGCGAGCGTACAAATTCAGTCCTCTTTGAAAGCAATTATGATTTTGATAAAAACGCGGTCTTCGGCCGTTACGAAAGCGTTCAAAAGAGCGGCCACGACCTGGTTCTCGCACCGGCGCTCGAACACAGCATTTTCTGGGTTAACACGCTCTCAATGGGTTACGTCCGCGACCTCGTTAAAGATAAAGGGATCGATGTCGGCCTCGGCGGAATGCTCACGGCAAATTTCAACCCCACAGCGCTAACACCATATTACGGCGGGACATCCCACGGAGGCTGGCAGATGTTCATGCGATTTCGTCCGTCAAAAAATGGCCATTAGTTCCCGGACCTGATTCTTCAGTTTGACTGATTTCGCTTAGTGTGGAAAATGAAACAATCC
>JBBRSH010000107.1:0-15286 GCA_038245555.1 Pyrinomonadales bacterium
AGTGTCCGGCTTCGAGCCGGTGCATTTCTGCATTCGGAAGATCCTTCAAATACGCCTCTCCGCCTGCGGGTGTGAAGAAAATATCAGTTTGTCCCCAAAAGATAATTGTTTTGGGCTGATTATCCCGGAGGAATTTTTGCCAGACGGGATAGAGTTCGACGTTTTTACGGTAGTCGTAAAAAAGATTGAGGTTCACTCGGACGGCGTTTGGCCTTTCCATAAATCCAAAGTCCGATTCCCAGTTGTCAGGACTTATCAGCTCTGGATTTTTCGCACCGAAAAGATAGATTCCTTTGATCGCGTCTTTGGACAAGAAACCTTCGAGCGGCTTCTCGGTTTCCGGGGACCGATTCTTCCATAATGCTCCGCGAAGTCCGTCCCAGACCGCCGTAAAGCCAATTTCATATGCATTGGTATTTTGAACGATCAGCCAGTCGAGAGCTTTCGGATTGCGCCCGACGATTCTGAATCCAACCGGACCACCGTAATCCTGCGCGTAAAGACCGTAGTGTTCAAATCCCTTTTGCTTTAGAAAATGCTCAACAGTCAACGAGATCCCGTCAAAGCTGTAATCATATGTCGCAGGATCAGGTATATCGCTGAGGCCAAATCCAGGGTAGTCAGGGGCGATAACGTGAA
Source organism: Pyrinomonadales bacterium (assembly GCA_038245555.1). Classification (GTDB taxonomy): domain Bacteria; phylum Acidobacteriota; class Blastocatellia; order Pyrinomonadales; family Pyrinomonadaceae; genus OLB17. The sequence continues at coordinate 640 of JBBRSH010000107.1, forward strand.
AGCGATCGGCCAGCGATCTAATAAGGTCCCGGTATTGATGTGATGCGGCGGGAAAGCCGTGCAGCAATACGATCTTCGGGCTGTTCGGGCTGCCCGCTTCACGATAGGCGATATTAAGCCCGTCCACTTTTAGAATGGAGTATTTAACAACGGGATCGTTCGATCTTGCGGCCGGTGAATTAATTTTTGAGGACTCCTCCCCCTGTACGTACAAACCTGCTACAAGCAGGATTGCGGCTAACCCAATCATCCTGACGTTCACCAACTGACTAATTGTTCCGTTTAGATTTCCCATTTTGTTTTTATTCTCCTTTCTCCTTTCAACGTTTCACTACGAATGTTTTACTTCATGGTTGGTAATTGCAGAATCCGTGCCAGAGTCAAGTGATCTATTAACATGAGCGTTATCAAATACTTAGAAGATTAAGAGCCGGATGGGCAAACAACGAAATTTCGGTTGATAACGATATCTCGTTGATATGACAACGAGATATCGTTACACTCACCGCATGGAAAGAAATGTATTGTTTAGCTCGATCAATAATCTTATTGCCCGTAAGAACCCTCTGAGCGATACCCTACGAACGGTAGTGACCCAGTTGGCCGGACGAGACGGAATAGGGCTGGCCCGAATTTGGCTTATTAAACGGGGCGATATTTGCAATAAATGTCCGATGCGGGCTGAGTGTCCCGATCAGGAGCGCTGTCTGCATTTGACCGCGAGCGAAGGCAAGGATTTCGAGGGGAAACAGAAGTGGAGCGGTATATCAGGACGTTTTAGCAGGATACCGATCGGAGTTCGTAAGGTCGGATCGGTCGCCGAAGCGGGGAGTTCGGTATTGATCGACGAACTTCAGATCGGGACGAGCGACTGGATCGTTGACAAGGAGTGGGTAAAACGAGAAGGGATAGTTGGATTTGCCGCTCATCCGCTTAGGTTTCAGGACGATGTACTCGGAGTGCTCGCAGTATTTTCCCGCGAAACGATAAATTCTGAAAGCTTTGAATGGCTCAGGGCCTATGCGGATCAGGCCTCGGTTGCCATCGCAAACGCCCGTGCTTTTGAGGAACTTGAACGGCTTCGACAGACGCTCGAAGACGAGAACGAGTATCTCCGCGACGAAGTAACTGAGATATCCGGACACAAATTTTTGATCGGGACGAGCCCGGTTTGGCAAAAGGTTTTACAGCAGATCGATGTGGTCGGGACCTCAGACGCAACGGTGTTGATAACGGGTGAGTCGGGGACGGGCAAGGAACTTGTCGCACGAGCTATACATGAAGCAAGCAACCGATCTTCGAAGTCCCTGATCAAGGTAAACTGTGCGGCGATCTCGTCCGAGTTATTTGAAAGTGAATTTTTCGGGCACGCAAAGGGATCTTTTACTGGAGCGGTGCGGGATCGTGCGGGGCGGTTTCAGGTTGCGGATGGTGGTACTATTTTCCTCGACGAAATCGGCGAAGTGCCGCTTTCGTTACAGGGCAAACTTCTTAGGGTCCTGCAGGAAAAGGAATTTGAGCGGGTGGGGGAAGACCGTACACGGACAGTGGACGTTCGAGTTGTAGCGGCTACCAATCGCAATCTGGCTGACGAGGTAAAAAAGGGAAATTTTCGCGAGGATCTTTATTATCGTTTGTCGGTCTTTCCTATTGACTTGCCGCCGCTGCGTGATAGGCCGGAGGACGTTGAGGCTCTAGCTTCGTATTTCCTTAAACAATATTCTCCGGTTTCGGGTGGTAAAGAGCTTGCATTAGGTGCCGCTGATCTTACGCTCTTAAAAAGCTATTCTTACCCGGGAAATGTGAGGGAATTACAGAACATTATTGAGCGGGCTGTTATCGTCGGGAAATGCGAGCGCCTTAATTTCACATTACCTGAAATCTTCAGCCGGATCGTTCCCGGTGCTGAAGCAACGGATGAGGGAAAGGGTCATCGCGAAAGCAGCCCGAAAGGTTACGCAGAACTCAAGGATCTCGAACGTCAATTGGTAGTAAGAACGCTTCAAAGCACCAATTATAAGGTCTACGGCTCAGATGGGGCTGCGGTAATACTCGGCATAAAACCGACAACTCTCCTATCTAGGATAAAGGCCATGGATATACCTACGAGACCGAGCTAAAATCGTCCCGTAACCTGGTCAGCCAGATCTTTTGCGCGAGCAAAACGTGCGAGAGCATCGACTGGGCACGTTCATTTGCGAGCATCAGCGACTATTTTTCGCCTTTCATCAGCTTGAGAGTTTTTTCCGCTTCCGCGCGATATTTGCTTTCCGGGTACTTTTCAATCACTGTGGTCAGGTAAACCGAGGCGTCTTCCTTTAATTTTTCAGGAGCGAATCTCTGCTTTTCCTTTTCCGACTTGAGATTTACTTGTTGTTTGCCCTTATTTTCGGATAAATAATAGCTGCTCATTCCTGCAATATAGAGAAACTCGTCCATTTTCGAGAATTCGGGATATGCAACAAAGGTCTCGTCAAATCGCATGATAACAGCCTTGTAGGCCTTTTTCGCCGGGGCGAATGACTGCCACGCTACGTCGAGGTTGTGCTTGGCGTCCTGTTCCAGCAGAGGGTCACGGTCGATCGCTGGTGAGGGACTACGCTGGGCGAAAACAGCACCTGAGATAGTCAAAATGACGACAAACGCAATAAAAAAGAACTTGTTGTTCATAACTATTTTCAGATGACGCGATTGGCCGAAAAGTTTTCCAGCCATTATGGAACTCGAACTATACTGAATACTTTCCAACAATCGCCTCAAGCTTTTTCGCAGTCTCCGCCGGCCAAAGAGAAGGCGGCGTGAAAATCGCGTTTTTGATCGCATCGGCGTATTGGTTGGGGGTCGATTTCGCGGCAACCCTTTTGACTGCCCCTTTCAGAACAAGCTGGGCGTTTCGAACGTTCTTATTTAGCGTTTCGATGATCATCTCACCGGTAACATCGTCGTGGCCTTCGTGCCAGCAGTCGTAGTCCGTGACGAGGGCGATCGTGGCGTAGGCAATCTCGGCTTCGCGGGCAAGTTTTGCTTCCTGGAGGTTGGTCATCCCGATGATGTCCATGCCCCACTGACGATAGGTAACGGACTCGGCCTTGGTCGAGAATGCCGGGCCTTCCATACAGATATAAGTACCGCCGCGATGGACCTTAACGCCGGCCTCTCGACACGACTCTTCGATAATGTCCCCCAACTCACTGCAAACCGGATGAGCAAAGGTAACGTGTCCAACGATGCCCTCGCCAAAGAAAGTAGATTCGTGAGCGCGAGCCCGGGTCCGGTCAAAGAACTGGTCCGGTATGACAAAGTCGGTCGGCACATACTGCTCCTGCAAAGAACCAACCGCCGAAACCGACAGAATGTAATCGACCCCGAGCATCTTCATTGCATATATGTTCGCCCTAAATGGCAACTCGCTTGGCGTCAGCCGGTGACCACGTCCATGTCTCGGCAAAAAAGCGACCGTAACACCATCTAATTCACCCACGATAAACGCATCCGACGGTTTCCCAAACGGCGTTTCAACGGGAACTTCCCGCACATTCTCAAGTTCGGGCATCTGGTACAAACCGCTGCCGCCTATGATTCCGATATTTACTTTTTCCATAAATCAGTTCAGAACTCCCACTTCAAAAACCACTCAGTATCGTCCTTTGCAGATTCGGCTTGTGAACGAACGAAGAACTCTTCGTCTAACAATGCCTTTCGAATGACCGGTTTTATTTTCTCTTCACTTAGCTTTCCATGAACCCGAGCAATGTGCCCAAATCCCAACACGGCGTTTCCACGAACATTAAAGTGCGGGTGATGCGCTAAGCCCAAGCAAAAGCTCTCAGCGAATTCTTGGTCCCTGTCATACATAGCAACCGACAGCACAACCGTACGCAACTCGGCAGTGTCATTTCGTTCTACGGCGGCAGCGATCTCATCTCGAGTCAGAGCGTTGATCTGTTCGTATATCATTTCGGGCATAAACCGATTTTTCCATTGGTTCCGGAATTGCTCGTCCTAATTCGATAGCGGTCTCGATCCATTCGTGAACAACTATTTCCACATTTGCAAGTGCCTCGTGATACGATGCTCCATCAGCCACACAGTCCGCGAGTTCCGGGACTTCAGCAACGAATGAACCAATAAATAGTTATTTCGTATTTACTCACCGCAAACGAAAATTATAAATTATTTGCGTAAATCCGCATAAGCGGAAGATTTGCAGGTCTGTTTTCTTTTACCGGTTGTAGTTCCGCCAATCTTCATGGCTTTTTGACTGTGAATTTGAATTGTTTTATCGTTTTCGCCAGGCAATCGGAGGCTGGCGCACGTCCAGGATCGCTGACGAAGGCGGCGATCATCGAGTTGACGCACGGCACTGAAAAGGCGGGCCCGTGTCCGGCCCAGGGGACTTCAAAGTAGAAGCTGTTCTTGAATCGTTTGGCTGTCGATATACCCCACGTGGGATCGGTGTAGGCGTCGTATTGGGCGCCGAGAATGAGGGTGGGAATGTTGCTCGTGACGGGCTGATTGGCGACTGGTTTTGCCGGCTTTACCTTCCAGACCGAGCAAATGTCCGGCAATGCCATGACTTCATAGCCTTTGAGGCCGGCGTGTTTATCTGATTGGGACTTGATCACGCTCATTTTCTCGAACGGCATCTCTTCGCTGCACCAGACGGAATACCGCATTCCCCACGAATAAAAAGAACCGCCGAGGTTCGGCCCGCCATCGCGTTTGAATTGCTCGACATAGTCGCCGTTGTAGGCACGGTGCGTAACGTAAGGAGCGTCCACCGTGGCCGCCGGCTCGTTCGAAAACAGGAAGTCGACGATCCATGTCACGAAGTCGTCACCATTGATCAAAACCTCTACCTGAGAGTTGGTAGCCGGATCTGTCTTTTTAACGGTCAGCGGCTGAGCATTTAGCCGGGCAACGACGGCGTAAAACTCCCTTTCAAGATCGGGATAGGCAGCTGCACAGTCCGCGTCGGCACGGCAGCCGGTGAACATTTGGTTCAAGGTGCGAACGATGCCGTCGACACCCACCTCGTCGTAGTTAACTTCGGGCGGCAGGGTCGATTCGAGAATCACGCTTCTAATCCCGTCCGGATTGTACCGCATGACGTCAAGCATCAGGCGAGCGCCGTAGGACACACCATAAAGATTGATCTGATCTAGCTTTAGAACGCGACGCAGGTCGGCGATATCCGCTGCACTCTCGGCACTGTTGTAGGTGTCCAAATCAATTCCTGCCGCCCTTAAACGGTCAAAACACACTTTCGCTGCCGCGACCTCTTTACTTCTGGCCGCAATGCGATCGAGTTTTGTTTTCGTACTCTCCGTGTTCGCATTATCGACTTCCGGACAGGCGAGCCATGGTTGGGCATAGCGTGTTCCTCGCTGCTCATAAATAATATAGTCGCGGTCCTTTAGCCACGGAGACGAGCTGCGGCCCCGGATCATTTTGAGTGACGAGCCTCCTGGCCCGCCAAGCGTTTTCAGTACCGGATCCGGTTTAGGGTGCGGTGAATCTGATTTTAAAATAACTATCGGCAGGCGAATCGTCGGGCCATTCTTGACGCCGTGGTTTTCCGGGACTACGAGGAAGTAACATCCAACGTGTTTCTCGTTGGGCGGGACCGGCACCGCACATTCCGATCGTTCGATCCGGGGCACGCCGAGGCCGGTGGTTTTCAGGGTTTGAGCAGCAGCCTGAACCGAAAAAGCAAGGAGCATCGCGGCCAACAAGAAAAGGTAAAAGGGCGTTTCTCGGTACTTCATTATCGTCGGGGATTTAGGTATTTATTATTGCGAACAGATTAGTAGTAGCATAGAATACTAATATGAGTCAAGAAAAATTGACCGAGATAGCTGAGTCGCTGAGCCAGTTAGGCTTTACCGAACTCGAAGCCACGATCTACTGTTACCTGGTCGAGAATTCTCCGGCGACACCCTATCGTGTTTCACAGGATATCGGTAAACCCGTTGCAAATACCTATAAATCGGTCCAGGCACTTTACCAAAAGGGGCTCGTCATGATCGACGATACCAATAACCGGCTATGCCAAGCCATTCCGCCCTCGGAGGTGCTTGGAAAGCTGAAAGCAACTTTCCTCGAGCGGCACGACAGCGCGGAACGGGCTCTCGCTCAACTGCGGCCCTCGGCTGACAGCGAACGTATATTCGCTCTCGGTTCTGCCGACCAGGTGTTCGAACGATGTCGAAAAATGATCGCCGTTGCCGAAAGCATAGTCCTTGTCGATGCTTTCCCGGGTGTTGTTGAAATTCTAAAGACCGATCTGGAGTCGGCCGCCAAACGAAAGTTGACGGTCGTGCTCCACGCCTACAAGCCGGTGGAACTAACAGGCGTAGAGGTGATCCCGTTTCAGTCGGCCGACAAGATGCTCGATCGATGGGGCGGCAACTGGCTGATCGTCGTTGTCGACGGTGCGGAATATCTTTTCGCCTACTTGAGCGACGACGGACGAACCGTCCACAATGCGATCTGGTGTGCGAGTGCGTTTCTTGCTCTGCCGCAGCACAGCAATTTGACGATGTCGCTTAGGGCGTCGCTGTTAGAGAGGATGATAAAGGAAGGCGTTCCGCGAAAGGAAATGGAGAGTTCGCTGAAGCGGACCGCCAAATGGCTCGTTGCAGCCGGACGAGGCTATCGAGAACTTGCGACAAAATTCTCAGACCGGAAATGATCCGCTTACGAATAAGAATCGGCCGAATCCAAGGGAATCGCCGCATACTTTCCGTCGACTTGGGACAAGCGGCACAACGGGTTGTCAATATCGTGATAAAAAAGGCAGATCCAGTTTTCCGCCAAAGCCTGGGGTAATATCTGTTTTTTGAATTCAAGCGTTTCGACCGGGTAAAGGTCAAATCCCGCAACCCAGGCCGGCGGCAAATGGTGCCGCATCGGGATCAGGTCCGCGAAACCATACAACGTCTCTTCGCCACGGTCGAGACGAACGGTCTGCATCGTCTCAGAATGGCCGCGAACCTTCTCGATCCGCAGTCCCTCGACCGGCTCATATGAATCCGGCATTAGTTCGAGTTGACGTGAATCGGTGAGTGGCTGCCAGTTTTCAGGAAGATAGCTGGCTCGGTCGCGTTCGTGCGGAGCCGAGGCGTGTTCAAATTCACTCTTCGATACCAAATATCGGGCATTGGGAAACTGCGGAACCGTCCTTTCTGGTTCTACCATTTCAGGCTGACCACTGACCGCCGACAATTGTCTACTGTTGATCGTATTCCCGCCAGCGTGATCGAAATGCAGGTGGGTGTTGACGACGATCGTTATGTCTTCGGGATGGCAACCCGATATCTCCAACAACGATTCGGAGAATGGCCGTTTGCGGTCGATGCCGTACATCGCTATTTCCCGCGCGGTCCATTTTTCGCCGATGCCGGTTTCTATCAAGATCTTTTCGTCCGGCGTCTCGACGAACAGGCAATTCATGTTCATCCTGATCCGGTTTAGATCATCGGGCGGACATCGCCGTTCCCACAAAACACGAGGGACGACTCCGAACATCGCCCCTCCGTCTAGTTTGAATTCTGTGTCGGGTATGATCTCGACACGGTAATCACCAAATTGCATTATGAATGGAGGGTCGCAAATTAATACCGTAACTTACGACCCGCTACTTACTTTTTCGGTGTCTCCGGCTTTTTGACTTCCGGTTTCTTCACATCCGGGTTGCCCGGTTTGCTGTTCGCTGCGGGCGGCGGTCCATCAACATCTCCTCCCGGAGGTGCCTGCATTTGCTGCATTTGCTGCATCTGCTTTTGCTTCATCTGCTGCATCTGTTCCTCGGTAACCTCAGGAACGGTAAAGTCGTCAGGGACCGAGACATTATTGGCGGCAACAAGTTGATCCATCATTGCCTTTTCCTTTTCGCTTTCCAATTTTGACTTGGCAAACTCTTTAGCCGGCATTTCCCGCGACGCAGGTTTTTCAGGGTCCTTGATCCCGGTCGAGATCAAGATATGACGGACGTCATAGGTCTCGCCTTCACTTCCTGCCTTTTTGCCGAGCTTACGTTCCAGCTTGAGGATGTGAAATCCATACGACGTTTCGACCAGTTCGGGGCTGACCTGGCCTTCCTGAAGAGCAAGTGCGGCCGCTTCAAACTCGGGCATCATCTTGCCCTTGGTTGTGTCTGCATATAGCCCGCCCTGCATCTCACCGGTCTTCGGGTCCTTGTTTCCCGGGTCATCCGTGTTCTGGTTTGCAAGCGTCGCAAAGTCTTCACCGGCCTTAGCTCGATTTAGAATTTCTGTAGCTTTTTGGCGCTTTACTTCAGGGCTGTATTCCGGATGAGCCTTGATGTACGCATCGACTTCTTCGTCCGTCACTTTCAACTTGTCGGCGACCTTGTCCGAATAGATACGAGCAAGAAATTGAGCCTTTTGAAGTTTAACTTGCAAGTTGATCCGATCGACCAGCTCCTTAGGTATTTGTCCGGCCGCGAGTTTGTCCGAATATTCCTTGTAATAAATACGGATCTTCGCAAAAACGTCACGTGCCTGGGTCTTTTCATCCTCAGAGATCTCGCGGTCCTTCATCGCGTCAGGATTGCCTGCCTTGAGGAGAGCGATCTTTGTATTAAGAAAATCCTGAAATTCAACTTCGTGCGAGCGTGAATCCGCTGCCGCGCCGAGTCCGATCTTTTCCATCAACGACGAAAACCAGCCTTGCTGTGCTGCCGGCGTTCCTGTCTGGCCCCAGTATTCCTTGGTCATGTCTTCGGTGATAAAACCGAACGGCGGCATCGGACCCTTGTCTTTATTCATCTCGCGGTCGTAGTTGACGGCCGTGATCTCTTTTTGAATATTTTCGAGCTCCTGCTTGTTATCGGGTTCGTTTGTAAGGCCATCCTTTTGGGCCTGGCTGGCAAATGCAAATAGCTGCTTGAGGTTTTCAAGCTGCGTCTTTTTCATCTCCGGATCCTCGGCAAACCGTTTGAGAACCATCGGGTTACTCTTCGCGACGTCAGCTAGAAGCATCTCGACCTCTTGACGGCTGATCGAATTAAGAGCTTCGTTCCCTTGCCCGCCGACCTTCTTTTTCCATACTACGAGGCCGAAACCGATCGCCACGATCACACCGACCAAAACAAGACCTTTTATTAAATTACTCAACTGTCCAATCCTCACTTACAAGAAGTCTGATAAATGCCAAACGGTTATGATATCAAACAGCGTGCAGTTTCGACTAATGAATTTCTACTATTGCCGCGTTTGAACCAGTTCTAAAAGGACGCCATTTGACGCTGACGGATGGACAAACGCTACGAGACAACCCTCGGCGCCGATACGCGGCTCTTCGTCGATGAGACGTATTCCCTGTGATCTCAGTTGGGACAGAGATGCCGAAATATCATCGACCTCGACGGCAATATGGTGAATTCCGCCGCCACGCTTCTCAAGAAACTTTGATATCGGCGAATCTTCGCTGGTCGGTTCGAGCAGTTCTATGCGGCTCTCGCCGATCGGCAGCATCGCCACTTTTACCTTCTGGTCTTCAACGATCTCCGTGTGTACATTCTCCAGCCCAAGAGCGTCGGACCAGAATTTTAGAGCTTCGTCGATGCCTTTTGTGGCGATTCCGAGGTGGTTGATCTTCATAATCAGGTTTTGAGCTCCAACGAAAGCCGGGACTTCTAACTCACAATTTCTTCGACTGCCGAGTATGGATCGATCTGTTTCTCCGCTATTTGAGCGGCGAGTTTGTCGAGCTTTTCGCTTGTACCGTTTCGCTTCATCAGGTCTGAGAGCAGCCTTTCCTGGACAAGCTCTGTCAAACGCCAGCGAGCTATCGCAGTCTTTCGCACAAGGCCGCCGGTTTCGCTGCGTTGAAATTCGAAGTAGCTCGTGATTGCAACCGAGAGATCTTCTATCCCTTTGCTTTCGGTGGCAATGGTCGGAACGATCGGTGGATTCCACATGTCGGGGCGATGAGCGAGACTCAAGAGCGATTCGAGTTCTTTTCTCGTCCTCAAAACGCCCTCGCGGTCTGCCTTGTTGATAACGAAAACGTCGCCGATCTCCATTATTCCTGCTTTGATGGCCTGGATGTCGTCGCCCATCCCCGGAACGAGAACGACCACTGAAACATCGGCCGTTTTGACGATCTCGACCTCGTCCTGGCCAACGCCGACGGTTTCGACAATTACTTTATCGAAGCCAGCAGCGTCGAGTATCGCAACCGCGTCAACGGTCGAACGAGACAAGCCGCCGAGATTTCCGCGAGTTGCCATTGAGCGGATAAACACATTCTTGTCCAGCCCAAGGGTTGCCATCCGGATGCGATCACCGAGGATCGCACCGCCCGAAAACGGACTCGAAGGATCAACGCAAACAATACCGATCCGTTCACCTTTTTCACGGTAAAAAAGCGCGAGTTTATCGACCAACGACGACTTTCCGGCGCCCGGTGAGCCCGTGATGCCGATCACCATCGCTTTTCCCGTATGGGGAAAGACGGACTTCATCAGTTCGGCCGCACCTTCGGCCCCGCTCTCTACCTTAGTGATTGCCCGAGCTACCGAACGCGGGTCGCCCGAAAGAACTTTCTCTGTTAGTTCGCTGATCGACATTAAGAATTCCAAGGCCCTATTTTCTCATTCTTTGATATGAAAGAAAAAGGCGAGCCTTTGTTTGACTCGCCATTCAGCATTCAAAATTCTGCATTCTGAATTTGGTTTACATCTGCCCTTCGTCGGCTGAGGGGCCGTAGATCGACGGGACGGGAATGTCATTGAGCCGCAGGTAAACCGATAGCTGCCCGCGGTGATGAATGATGTGATTCATGACAAATGTCCGCATAACGGCGACCTTAGGCATCGTGAAATAGACCTGGTCACCGTTTCGCATCGTCCAGTCGGTGAAAAATGTCTCGTCCGGTGTCTCGGTCAAAATGATCTTGGCCTTAGCGATGTGATCGTCAAAAAATGCGAGCAATTCCTCCGACGTTTTTGGCTCGAAGGGTGTGAAATCCATACTGGCAAAATCCAGAGCATCACTCTTCAGCGTCTCTTTCGTCCAGCCGAACATCTCTGCGCAGTGGACCGCTAGACGTCCCATTGTCATCGATTTTTCATGCGGCTTCCAGTCAAATTTCTCCGCCGGAACGCGTTCGAGGCACTGACGCGTAACCTTTGCCTCGTTCTCCAATTCACCCAAAAATGCCGACGCCATCTGGCCCGGACTCTGTGCTGTGCTTGTGCTCATTAGTTTACTCCTGAAGTTGATTTACGAAATTAGAAGAGCAATATAGCAGATACGTTGCACGAATGCAACATGAAACACGCTCTCTCGGTTCTGACATCGGAAGCCGTCGCCGGGCCTTCGAGCAGTGCATTTCCATCGTCGAGACAATACAGCAAAGTATCGTCGTAATAATCTCGTCTACATTCAGGGCATCGTTTCATAAAGCTCTATTCCGTCAGATTCATCCGTTTCAGCAAATCCTTAAATCGCGGGTCGTCCCGAAGAAATTCAAAGATCGGGAATGTTTTGATGGTGGGAATTCCGGAACTTTGGTCTTCAAACGCCTTGTTGAGATATTCAAGCGTTTTGTCTTTGTCTTGGAGTTGGGCATAAATCTGGGCAATCCCAAAACTATTTACATACGCATTTTTGTCTTTTTCCAAAGTGGATTTTTGCTGTTCTAATGTTTTTTCCAACACATATTGCCAATACCCTTTCCAACCGTTTTTGCTATAAATTTCTTTAACCGCTTTAAGGTTTTCGGGCGGAACACCGTTCAATTTGCCCGCGATTTGAAATTGCTCAAAGGCTTCGTCATACATTCCCTTATGTTCATAAGCTAAACCAAGATCGTTGTGAGAAGTGGAATTATCGGGGAATAATTCAATCGTTTTCTTTAACTGGGCAATTGCTTCTTCAACTCTGTCCGCACGATCCAATAAATCTCCTTTCACTCTATTAATGACCAACGAGAACGGATCGAGTTCCAGAGCCTTACCTATCTCTGCAATGGCTTCATCGTGATTTACTCTCATTGAAAAAAGTTCCGCTAGCCATTGATGAGCGGATGGATATTTCGGGTCGAGTTCGATCGCTCTCTTGAGTTCTCTCTCGGCTCCCTTAAAATCAAAATCATAGGCGTATAAAATTTGACCAAGCGAAGCGTGTGCTTCCGCCAGATTCGGGTCAAGTTTGAGGGCTTTTTGTGCCGACTGTTTTGCCAGCGGCATATATTCACTTGGTCTGAAATTATCGTAAAGCGGCATCAAAGCCAATGTGTCGGCAAGTCCCGTGTAGGCGAGTGCATAGTTCGGGTCAACGGCAATCGCCTGCTGGAAATACTCTCTGGCTTTTTGAAAGTCCTCGGTCGTTCGTTTGTTCCAATGAAAACGCCCTTTTAGGTAAAGCTGCTGTGCTTCGGAATTGGTCGTGGAGGTCTTGCTAACTCGCTCTTGTTCGGTCGCCGTTAATTTCAAACGAAGTTTATCCGAAACAGCTTTAGCGATCTCGCTCTGCAATGAAACGAGGTCGGATTGTTTGCGATTGTATTGTTCACTCCAGATCACATCCTGAGTTTGGGTATTGACCAATTCCAGACTCAATTTCAGATCATCTCCGCGCTGGGAAACTCTGCCAAACAAAACCGCCTGCACCTTCAATTCTTCACCAATTTTCTGCGGCGAAGCCTCTTTGCCTTTGTAATAAAAAACCGTGCTTCTTGCCTTTACTGACAGATTCGGAATCTGCGACAAGCGGCTGATCAGCGTCTCGGTCATCCCGTCACTCAAATATTCAACGTCAGCATTGCCGCTCTCATTAACAAACGGCATCACCGCGATTGACTCGATCTGTTTCGCATTTGGACCGAAATATCGATAGCCAACGAAACCTCCGACCAGAAGTATGATCGCCAACCCGATCGCGATCAGCGGCTTTGCCGCTCTATTTGCGGAAATGCTCTGCTTTTCCGATAGGTCACCCAAACTCTTTTGAGGCTCTGCCTCCGCTCCGGCATGAAGAATCGCGGTCTTCTCGGTCGTATGAATCTGAGCGCGAGTCGGTGCCTCGCCGACGGCATCGGTCGAATACAATATCGCCGTCGCCGGCTCGTCAGAAGCGGCCTGATTAACCGGAACAGACCCTTGCACGAGCGGAGTTCCATCCTCAAGACAGAACCCTAGAGTATCGTCATAGTAATCTCGCCTGCATTCAGGACATCGTTTCATAAAATTCTATTCCGGCAGATTCATCCGTTTCAACAGTTCCTTAAATCGCCGATCGTCGCGGAGGTCGTCGTACAGCGGATCGACCTTCATTCGAGCCATATCCTCTTTTGCTGCAAAAGCTCTTTCTAATGCGGCAAATGCCTTATCCTTGTCGCCAAGTGCACCATAGACCATGGCCGCAGATCCCTGGAACGCCTGATCTGAATTGTATTTTGCAAGTACTGATTCCGCCTCACTGCGGCGTCCGCTTTTTGCATAGGCGTATCCGCGAAAACCAGCTAGTAATCGCTGAGTAGTTTCGTCTTTCGGCGCACCGTCGACGAGCTCTATCGTCTCGGCATATTTCTTATTCGCACAATAGGCATACGCAAGCCAAAAACGGCCTGAGATAAAGCTGGGGTCGAGATCGAAAGTCTTTTTTGCCTTGTCCAGGCCTATTTCGTTTTGTCTGTCAAGAATATACGCTTTGGCAAGGTTTGCCTGCATTATCAAAGACAGCGGCTCCAGATCTACCGCGGTCTTGATCTCACGAACTGAGTCGGCGGTGCGCCCCAAGTACTGAAGGAGCAAACCGTAATAATAGTGTGTATTTACATTATTAGGATCCATTTCCAGCGCCTTCTTAAACTCCCGTTCAGCTTCCGACCACTTCCATTCGCCCCGGAATGCCGATCCCAAAGCGGTGTGAGCCTCGGCCAGATTCGGGTCGATCTCCCCAGCTTTGACGGCCGCAGTCCTTGCTCTGGAAAAACCTTCTTCGTTAGAAATTGGAAAGAAGTTGTTCCCAGTTCCGGTGTTATAGGTATAGCTTATGCCGACGTATGCCAAGGCAAAGTTGGGATCAAGCTTGATCGCCTGCTGGTAATAATCGATGGCCTTCTCAAGGTCGTCTTTAGATCGTCTGGCCAAGTGATACTGGCCCCGAAGATATAACTGGTATGCTTCATTGTTGTCCGTGTATTTCTTCGTCAGCTTTTGCTCACTTTCGCCCGACAGTTTTAGTTGCAGTTTTCCCACGATCTCGGCGACGATCTCGCGTTGGGTGGTCAATAAGTCTGACAGTTTCCGTTCGTACTGCTCGCCCCACAGCGATTTGTTGGAGCTGGCATCCACGAGCTCGACCGTGATGTTCAGATTTTCGCTCCGCTTGGTAAGGCGTCCGGTCATCACCGCATCTACGCCAAGTTCGGACGCGATCTTGGCAATATCAGTCTCCTTCCCCTTGTAACGCATCACCGAACTCGTCGGCGAAACCCTCAGATCGGGAATCTGCGTCAGCCGAAAGATCAACGATTCCGCCAAACCATCAGACAAATAATCCGTATCGGCATCCGAGTTCCTATTCTCAAACGGCATCACGGCGATTGATTCGATTTGTTTGGTGGTTGTGCTAAAAGATCGATAACCCAAATAAACGCCGAGGGCGATGAT
>JBBRSH010000108.1:0-15103 GCA_038245555.1 Pyrinomonadales bacterium
ACCGGAGCTATTAAAGGTTCCTTTTGGCATATTACCCCAGTCCTCCGGCAACCCCTCAAAACTATCAAGTCCTAGGAACAAACTATTGGCATTGTGGTTTTTCGAGGCGAAGTATTTTATCGATTCACCCTCAAAAACGCCGAATTCCAGGTACAACAATAATGAGTCCTTCTTGATATGGGCATCAATTGCAACATCCCAGAGATTGTTGCGTTGGTCTACAATTTCACAATTCTTTATTTCTGGAAATGCATTTTTTTGTATGGAATAAGCCAAGGAACGTTCCCAAATGTCGATCGGAAGGTATGAGCAAAATTGTTTTATTAAATTTTTCATCTTCAACGGTAACCGCAGTTTATAGGCTTTTATTGTACTTGTTCACGGTCTTGGCTGAAACTCACTACACTCGGTTTGCCTGAAAACGATGGGTGCATAAATGCCGACGCTTTTTTTCTTATTTCGGCCTCCAAAGGATCGCGTTGATCTCTGGGAATCTCGTTTTAAGGTTGGCCGATGGTTACGAGCAAATGGTGAGAAAAGTACAGTTGTGAATTGTTGAAAGCTCCGAACGCGCAGAGTTCTTAGTTAACTTAAAGTCATGAAGGGATCTGAGCACAATAAAATCTCTTTTGTTGACCATAGCCCAAATCGATATGGCTGACACTAATGAAATTAAAACTCCCGTTTTGTGAAAACGATCCTATCCATAATAGTTTCGATGAATCCATTTCGACGTTACGAAGCTGAAGCTAGGCGGCGGCCATCAAAGATCTTCGCCAGAACGCTGACTATCGTTAGACCGATGATCGCAGTCACGCCGACCTTGAACATAAACGGAATTATCGCTCCGTAAAAGCCCTCATACGAAACCGCTGTCAATGACATAAAATATAGTGTCGCTCGCCAAACCCCGCGCGGCTGATCCTCGACAAGTGCTCGGTAAATGCTCCTCAGAATAATACCAAGAATTAGCATCCCTAGCGGAACTCCGATCACTCCAAAATTCCTTAAAAGATCGGCAATCGGTGTTATAGCAAACGAGTTCTCTGCATAATTAAAATACAGCTCGCTGTATTTGCGAGGCTCGGACGCACGGGGACGATCGTTCCATATTATGCGCGGTATAAGAAACGTTTCGAGATCCCGAATAATGTTGTTGTCGAGACCGTAACTTTCTTCAAACGGGGCTAACTGCTCGTAATTCGAAACAACGACCGCGACCGAACTGAGGGTATCGATCCGCTCGGCGAAAGCCGTAAAGCTTGAGCCGAGAAGACTGTTCCCATTGTCATTTCCTAGCTTGTCGATGGTGTTGAAAACACTCTCGGTATATTCAGAAGCGCCGACCCTGTCTTCCGACCCCTTCACGGCCCGAAACGTTGTTCCCCATATCATTCCGACGAAGAGTGCCACTAATAATAATCCGGTTGCCAACGCATATTGTCTCGCCTTGAATTTTCGCCCCGAAAGGACGTAAGCGAGCAAAACCACAAAAAAGACCTGGAGCAAACTGCTTCGGTTGCCAGCGAAAAGGGCTTTCGCGACCGACGTAACCACCAAGATTGCGATCGTAATGTAGCTCTTGGTGTTGAAGTCATGGCGCCTGAATACTACATACCACAGTAAAAAACTTGCCTCTAGCCAGAATAGTGTTGCCAGGAACAGGACACCGTCATATGTGCCGTATTCGGTCGCCTGCTGAAATCCAAAGAGTCCGAACGAAAGTGATAATGCCGAATTGAGCATGCCGATACCGAGGAGAACCAGTCCCGGCATCAGGTATGAGTCGTCCGAGTAAGCTCGCTTCAAGAAGAACCTAGAACTGATCTCACCGATCTTCTTTCCGATCGGCAAAAAGTATCCGACAGCGAGGCCGGCGAAACCCATCATTATCAATTGAACCGTAAAAGGGAGATTGGTCGGAGCGTCTTGGATATTTGACAAAAAAGGAGGTTGGGATAACCCGGCCGCAAGTGCGAAACCGCCAAGCACGAAGGCCGGGAAAAAATACGAGAACGTCGCGAAAACGATAGGATTATCGAAGCTAAACTTCCCCTGGTACCAGAGGACTGCTGAAGGGATAAGGAGAACGACTGCCAGAGCGGCGACCCACGGAATAAGAAAAAAATACGGGAAAGATTCGGAAATGCCAGAATTTAAGGCTAGTAAGACCAAACCCGTAAAAAGCACCGCGCCCATAACACCAACACTTATGAGAACGGGCTGAGGATCGGGTCGGATTGACCCAGGATCAATTACTCTTGCCTGCATATTACCTATTTAGTTTGCAGCGAGTTTGCAAATCGCCATAACGCCGTCGGACCATCGAGGGAGAAAGAACACACATACATCGTTAATGATTTTGAGTATGGCCCGCGTCGTGGGGCGATGTTCACTGCCTAAATCATAAAACATAAAATCCGCTACATCCAATCCATGTCTCTTTATCAACAGTGTAAGGGTCGCATAAGAATAATAGGCGACGTGATCAGGATGCACGGGTTCGTTCCGGCCATGACGCTTTGTTAGGCCATATTGAAAAAATCGCATACCGCAATACGCATTTATAGTCGTTATGATGAGGATCGTGTTCTCATCCATATAACGCTTTATTCCACTCAAAAAAAGTCCCGGGGTATTCAGGTGTTCGATCATTTCGCCGGCCACGATCACGTCGAATGTTGTGTCGAGATCGACGTTTTCGAGATGTTCAATGTCTGCCCAGAAGATGTTCTTGGAATCGTGGTCCTTTTGGAGGATGTCGATACTAGGCTGGTCAAAATCGAAGCCGTAAAGCTCGCCCGCGAGTTTTTCGAGTTCAAAATGGAGTAGCGTATCACTGTCGATCGCCGCCTGAGTATACGGGTAGTTCGTGCACCCAAGGTGAAGGACCTTTTTGTTAGTACAGTAGCTCTTCAACGTGTCCAGCCTCTGAACCATTTCGATCTTTTCGTTCATTTTGTGAATGTTTTGGTTGAAAGTTAGCGTTTAAAAACTATCTTCCAGATCATGTCGCGTTCGTCTGTAGTGAAGAAGCCAGTTGCGGCGAGAGCTAGAAGGAAGAGGATTCCGGCGAGCGCGAATCCGATAAAAACAATAACATATTTGGGCTCAAACAGGTAAAAGTATCCGGTTAATCCAGCGGCGGTAACAGCCGATGCGATCCCGATCTTCCACAAAATGCCTACCCAAAACCTCGATCTCGTGCTTCCCAGGCAGAATTTTTCGATTATGAACAACAAAGGCAAGGTTACGACAACCCCGATCAGTCGCGATGCCGCAATTCCGGCGATATTCCAGCGCTCCGCGCTTACTATCATCAACGGGATCGCTACCGCCATCGAGACGAATGTGGCGATGGAATTGAAGACGGGGCGGCGGAACCCTTCAGCTAACTGCCAGACGATCATCATGCT
Source organism: Pyrinomonadales bacterium (assembly GCA_038245555.1). Taxonomy (GTDB): domain Bacteria; phylum Acidobacteriota; class Blastocatellia; order Pyrinomonadales; family Pyrinomonadaceae; genus OLB17. The sequence continues at coordinate 3,417 of JBBRSH010000108.1, forward strand.
GGCGATCAACGCAAAAGTTAATGTGTGAACGACGAGTATGGGATAGGATTTTTCCGCCATTTCGGGGCTTATCCACACATATAGAAGAGCCTTGCCGCCGAAAATTAAAATAACAGATAAGAAAAAGATCAGGGCGATCATCATTTTTGTCGCCTTTTCATATAACCCGATAAGTCGTTCGCGTTCTGTCAGCAGCTCGTTCACGAGTGGGAAGATCACAAGGATCGAACTGCTGATGATGCCGTGAAGATATATGGCCAGCGTCATCGGAATGATATAAAACGTAGCCGATTCCGGTCCGAATTTACGAACGATCCATCCCCTTTCAAATGCCAACAGCACATTTCCAAACAGCTGATAAAGGATGATGTTCGAACCATATCTGAGAACCGCCGGCCACTCTTTACTTCTAAGATTGAGCCGAAGGCTGAATTCGGGTAGGTGTCGAAGTGCGTCGAGACCAAACGCACCTGCCATAATAAAAATTGCAATGAAATTCCAAGTCAATAAAGCGACGATCCCGAAGCCTGAGATGGCGAGCACGATATTTCCGGCGTTCAAAAGAACGCCCGCAATATTCGTAAGTATTAAAAAATTGCGAAACCGGTGTAGTCCCTGGAGAATAAACTGGAAGATCTGACTCAGCATCGTCGCGATGATCGCGGCGCAGGCCAGATAAAGACCTATCTCGCCGATCCTGGTCTGATCCGGCGGCAGCGACAAAACGTCCGCAACGATAAGTTTGGCCGCAATGGCTACTAACGAAACTCCAACGAGAGCGATCGCCAAACTAAACCAAAATGTCGCGGAAACAACCTCGCCGATCCTTTCATTTTCCCCGGACGCTCGAAATTCAGCAATATATTTCGTAAGGACCCGGCCGATACCGAACGTGAAAGAATAGCTAATAAAGCCCAAAAGTATCGCATACAAACCATAATCGCGATTTCCTAATTTCCCTACTATCAGTGGCGTTGCAACAAAACCAATAATGATCGGAAGGAACCACGAAAGAAGGCTAAAAATGGTGTTTGTAATCAGCGACGTCTCTCGCGAGCTTGCGGTTCTCATACTTTGTGACGAGCGTTGGCCGTTTCCGAAACAGGCGAGGTCATGGCATGGATCATTCGGTCCACGCCTGTTGCAAATGTCACGGTTGGCCGCCAGTTGAGCAATTCAGATGCGAGATCGATATCCGCCATCGTGTCAAGAGCGTCGTCTTCAGACTTTCCTATCGCACCGATGTGCAGTTTTTCCGGATCTGCAGAACACTTATTCCAAACCATTGCTGCTGCGTCCCTTAGAGGTATCCCAACCCCGGAGCCGATATTTATGATGCGACCTGAAGCCTGACCAGAACCTGCTGCTAACACAACAGCGTCAGCGACATCATCACGATATACAAAGTCACGCAACTGTAGACCATCCGACATATTAAAGTCATGATTTAATATAGCGTGTCTAACTAGTTGAGACATGAACATATTAGACGGTTGGCCGGGCCCGTAGGCGGTAAACGGTCGCAGTATCGTCACGTTCAAACCGGCACTTTGAGCCAGTTCCATCGCAAACCGGGTTATTTGCGCCTTTGAACGTGCATAATCTGAAATGGGACGCAATTCCATTTCTTCGTTGAAAGGGATCGTATGGTCGCCGTACTCCGCTGCCGAACCCAACAATATTATTCGTTTCGTTCCACAACGGACAGACTCCTCCAGCAAGTTTGTCGTTACGCCAAAATACAATTCCGCATTATATTTTCGCGATGGATCGCCTGAAATCGACGCTCCGGCGAGATGAATGATCAGGTCAGGCTGGTAGGTTCGAAGTAGTCCGGTAATTGCGGAGCGATCTGAAAGATCAAGATTCGTGGTTTCGAATTGCTCGCAAAGATTAGTCTCCGACCTATTAATAACCAGTGGTTGGGATCCTTTGGACAACAGCGATCGAAACACCGCGCTACCGATAAAGCCGGTTCCGCCAGTAAGTAAGATTCGCTCATATTGTCCTAATGACATCAGATCACGGGGCAGCCGCGAGGAATTGCTCATACCAGGCGATGGTTTTCGCGAGGCCTTGGTCGAGGGAAAATTCAGGTCGCCATCCAAGCATCGTTCGTGCCTTTTCTGCGCTCAGATACTGATGAACTATTTCGTTGCTTGCTTGATTCAAAACTACGGGCTCAAGATCTTCCCGATGCGTCAAAGCCAGGATCTTTTGGGTAAGTTCGAGCACATCGATCTGGGTCTCGTTACTGAAATTAAAGGCGTTACCCCGTAACGAAGAGTTTTCCGCCATTTGCTCGGCCAGGTTTATGTAAGCGCAAACTGCGTCCTCGACATAAAAATAGTCGCGGACGAAAGTCCCGTCGCTTCGAATCACCGGCGATTCATTTCGAATGATCGACCGCATTGTTCCGGGGATCAGCCGGCTCCAGTTTAAATCGCCTCCACCAAATAAATTTCCGCACCGGGTTATGCACAACGGCAGATCAAACGAATAGGCATAACACTGTGCGATCAGATCACTACACGATTTACTCACATCATACGGATGAAGCCCTTGCAAACAGGCCTCTTCCGTATATGGCAGTCGGTCATGTGATCCATATGCTTTATCCGATGACGCGACAATGATTTGTTCAACGAGAGGCGAACGCCTTGCGGCGTCCAAAAGGCACCAAGTACCCCGGATATTCGACTCAAACGTCGAGATCGGACCGCGGTTTGCGGTACCAACGATAGTCTGAGCCGCAAGATGAAATACCGTGTTGATCTCGTACTCGTTCACAACCCGTTCCAGCAACCCGAGGTCCGTTAGTTTTCCGCGTATGACGGTTGTTCGCGAGACGGAGTCATTTTGGATGAACTGCGATTCGGGGACCCAATCGCGGACGAGCACAACGACATTGGCTCCAGCCTCAACAAGAGAACTCGACAGCCAGCTACCGAGGAGTCCGGTTGCTCCTGTGACAAAAACAGGACGATCCAGCCAGAATTGTTTATCGAGATCCATAAGGGGATGTTGATACCTGCTCTACCAAACGCACCATGCGGCCTTGCCGCCTTCCCACATTTCTTCGAGGATCTTCCACTCGCGATAGGTGTCCATACATTGCCAGAAACCAGTATGCGGGAACATTATCATTTCTCCTGCAGCCGCTGCTTTCTGCAATGGAGGTCCTTCAAGAGTAAGATCATCGTCGTCGGACAGATATTTGTCTATAAATTCAGGTTGAAAAACAAAATAACCGCCATTTATGAAACTCTCGGTTACGCGTGGCTTTTCCGCAAATGCCACAACGCTCAATCCGTCGGTCTCGAGTTCGCCGAAACGGCTGAGGGGCCGCACACCGGTAATGGTGACAAGTTTTCCGTGCGTTTTGTGAAAATTGAGCAATGCGGCAATATCGACGTTTGCCAAACCGTCACCGTACGTCAAACAAAAAGGTTCGCCGTCCAAATACCTTCGTGCACGGAATAAGCGTGCGGCCGTCATCGCCTTTTCGCCGGTTTCAACTAGCGAAATTTTCCAACCAGATTCGCTGTTACGCCGGTCAATACTCACTTTAGGGCTTTCTCCGAGATCAACGGTAACGTTGCTGGTGCGAACATCGTAGTTGAGGAAATAATCCTTGATAAGGTGACCCTTGTAGCCGAGGCAGAGGACGAATTCATTTAGGCCGTAATAGGCATATGATTTCATTATATGCCAAAGAATCGGGCGCCCGCCGATCTCGACCATCGGCTTTGGAAGGACTTCCGTCTGCTCTCTTAGCCGCGTTCCCTGTCCGCCGCATAAAATTACAACTTTCATATGCCAAACCCGTCTTTAGTCGCTAAACTAAACGCAAGATTTCCAGACCTCATCATAGAGTTTCAGGGAAAGTTCCGCAGTAGTTTTCTCATTGAATCTTTCTGCAGCCACAATTTTTGCGTTGGAACCCAGCATTTCTCTCCGCGCTGGGTCACCGATCAGGCCCGCAAGCTCGCTGGCGAGAGCTTCCGAATCGTTAGGCTCGATTAAAACGCCAGAAAACCCATCTTGAATCGCTTCCGGTATCGCGTTGACGTTTGTTGTTAGACAAGCTCGTCCAAGAGCCATCGCTTCGATAAGGGCGATCGGTAGCCCCTCTTCCAGACTGGCAAGGACAAATACGTCGGCCGCCAACAGAAGCGTTAAAGGGTCGAGCCGCATGTCGCCCATTTCTTTTGCTGACATTATCCTAAACCGGTCTCCCAGTCCATACCGCGAGATCCGCTCCGCGACTTCGTCAGGAACATTTGCGGTCGAGAGCCAAACGAAAGTGAAACCCACGTCCGCATCGACCAGATTTTTAAGAGCATCAAGTAGCGTCCAGCAGCCCTTTCGTTCGATGAATTGACCGATCGTTGCCAGAATCGGATCATCGGGCAAAGCGTATTTTTCACGAATCAAATTTCGGCCAGGGAATTGCGAAATAACGCTGTCGATCTCAATTGGATCGTATCCGGCATAAGTTAAGAGTACCTCAGACGCTTTACGAGTTCCCAGGTAAGGTACAAGACTCTTTTTCGCATCGTCATTCTCGGACATGAACCACAATCGCGGCAGACCTGCGACAAACCTGCCTTTAATTCGCCAGATCCAATCTCGAAGAAACCATTGTTTCTTGAGGGGCGTATGCTGTGTTATTACGACATTGGTTCCCCTGGTTAGCCGATAAATCGGCAGAGCCGACTGCCAAAAACCAATGTCGGGTTGAACAATAGTGTCCTGCCCGCTGCATAGTCGGAGGATAGTATTCACCATCATGTTTTCGGAGGTCATAAAGCGATATCGAACTTTCAGGCCGTCGATAAAACGACGGCGGATGGTGATATCTGGTGAATGCTGCGTCAGCTCTATCTCAACTCCCAGATCTTGCAGAGCATTTATGATAAGTGGATCTGAGTCTTCGGGAATGACTGCGATCACCCTATAATGGCGCCGAACCTCCTTTATCAAGGAGAAAAAATAGATTTGAACTCCGCCCCAATTGCTATAATTCCAAGCATAGATCACTGCTCTTCTCATTGGCACTGACAGAGTTTCTTCTAAATTCAACGATTTCGGCAGAACCTTAGTTTTTTGAGATATCTCGTTCATTCCGCGGTACGACCAACGCTCCGAATGTTATCGAAAGAGGTTCTTCCTGTTGTTGGGCCCCCCAATTCCCCTCTACATTCCTCCCAATTAGATATCGAAAGAAAAAGACGGGGAATGCTAGAAGACCCTGAAGCCGGCTTGGTGCGCTTCCAAGGCTTGAGTAAAAACGTCGTTTAAGACTATACGGACCGGTCGATTTGAACAGTAATTCCTTTAGCTTTAACTTGAAAGGCAATTGTCGAAACCCGGTAATGACGTCGTTTGGCTTACAGAAAACCCTTGCCTGAGGTTCGATCAGTAATTTCCAGCCGCAACGGCGCATCCTTGGAGTATATTCGGCATCGCCATAATGATTCAGTCTTTTTTCGTCCATAAACCCGACCTCTCGGACCGCTCGCGCAGGGATTAGAATGCAGTTGCCCACTATCAACTCGACTTCCCACGGATCATTCGGCACTGTCCAAACCGATTGCTGCCTCCAATGACGCATGCCGCCGTTCCAAAGCTCCCAACGGGGTGAAACCTGAAATAACTGATGGGGCAGATCCCAATTGAGCAGTAATGAACCAATAACTGATCTGGGATTCGCCTCCGCGCATTCAACCATTTTCCGAATGCACTTTTCATCGAAGATGGAGTCGTTATTTATCGCAAGGATATAGTCCGGATCATGCTTAAGGGCGGCTTCAAGGCCGCGATTGGTGCCGGCTGTGTACCACAAGTCTCCATTTCCGGCATAGATCTCGACCTCTGGAAATTCCGAGCGAACAGCTTCGGCCGTACCGTCGGTGGACCCATCATCGACGATGATGACGTGGCTTTTAATACCAGTCATATCCGAGCGACTCAAACTCCGCAAACATTGCAGTGTTTCCTCGCGGCGATTAAAGACCGGCGTTATTATTTCCAGCTTAAGAGGTCTCATCGGCACTTAATAATTGAACGCCGGCTCACCACCAGATTCAATGTCGGCATCGACCATGATCCTGGTCAATTCCCTGAATTTCGTTTTCGCTTTCCAGCCGAGTTCTCGCTCAGCTTTGGAGGGATCACCAATAAGAAGGTCAACCTCGGTGGGCCGCAAATACGTCGGATCTAATTCGACAAGAGTGTCATTTATTTCAATTGAAGAACCTTTGCCTTTAGTCTTGTCCTCGTAGATTGCGCGGTCTACTGCTGAAACGATCCCTTTTTCGTTCGGTCCTTCTCCTTTCCATTCTAAGCTGACGCCGATACAACCGAATGCCTCCTCAATGAACTCCCGGACGGAATGCGTTTCGCCAGTAGCTAATACGAAATCGTCCGGAATAGCATGCTGGAGGATCCTCCACATTCCCTCGCAATACTCGGGTGCAAATCCCCAATCGCGTTTCGCATCAAGATTTCCGAGGACGAGCCGTTTCGATCTGCCAAACGCTATTTTGGCAACTTCTCGAGTGATCTTTTTGGTTACGAATGTATTCCCCCGCCGCGGCGATTCATGATTAAACAGAATGCCATTGCATGCGAACATATCGAACGCCTCTCGGTAATTCACGATCATCCAGTAAGCATACAATTTGGCGACACCGTACGGAGAACGAGGGTAGAAAGGCGTTTTTTCGGTTTGGGGAATTTCCTGCACCTTACCGAAAAGCTCAGATGTTGATGCCTGATAAAACTTTACTTTTCGAAGACCGGTTTCACGGACCGCGTCCAGAAAACGCAATGGCCCTAAGCCATCCACCTGAGCGGTATAGTCAGGAATTTCAAACGACACCTTTACATGGCTCTGTGCCGCGAGATTGTATATTTCGTCTGGCCCGAGCTTTTCAAGCAGCCTGTTCAAACTGCTCGGGTCGATCATGTCACCGTAGTGCAAAAAAAGCTTTTGGTTAAATATTCCCTGGTCCTCGATCAAGTGGTCGATGCGGCCAGTATTGAACGAACTGGATTTTCGAATAATACCGTGAACCTGGTAATCTTTTTGCAGCAGAAGTTCTGCAAGATAGCTCCCGTCTTGTCCCGTGATGCCGGTAATTAGTGCCTTTTTCATAAAAGTAAATGATCGGGTTATTGCTCCAAAGCGCGGTTTACAACATCGCAAACAAACAAGATCTCTTCGGTGGTAATCTGATGATTATTAGGTAAATACAAGCCAAATTCATCAACTTGATCGGCAAATTCGAGCGAACTTTCACCGTACCTTTCGATCCAGAAAGGCTGCTTCCCAATGGACCCACATATCAAAGGCCTCGTTTCTATAGAATTTTCCCGAAGAGCGTTGACTAGCTGCTTGATCGCCGGTGTTATGACCGGGTATGCAAAATTGGACACATACGAATTCTCCGTTGGCCGCAGTTTCCAGAAGTCGTTACGAATGTTGTCGTTGTAGAGCAAATAGTTTTCATGACGGCGTTCCAAGACTTCGTCAAGTTTGTCGACCTGTCCCAACCCAATAAATGCCTGAAGATCAGTGGCTCGAAAATTAAAACCCGGATAGTAAAACGTATATAGGTCCTTAAACTCGTCAACCACGAATTTTTCGTTAAGTGACCGTTTGAACGGTTCGTCCAGATCCCGGTTCCAACCATGTGCTCTGACTGATTTAAGCAGGTTATAGAGCTCGTGGTCGTTCGTGGAGATCATCCCTCCTTCAATGGTCGAGATGTGATGTCCGAAGTAGAATGAAAATGAGCTCATCAGCCCAAAATTGCCGGTCTTAACGCCTTTGTATTCCGATCCCACGCTTTCGCACGAATCTTCGAGAAGAATAATATCGTTCGATTCGCAAATTTCCAGGATCTCGTCCATCTTACAAGGAACGCCGAGAACATGAACCAAAATCAAAATGGATGGTTTATGTTCGCTGACCAGTTTCCGAAGGTGATCGATATCCAATCCTAGTGTTTCGCGGTCCGCGTCACAGAGAACAACCTCGTATCCCAATTGCATGAATGGTGACACGGTTGTGACCCAGGAAACTGCCGGAGCAATGACGACGTTATTCCTAGGCCGGTTTGAGGTGAGAAGTGCGTAGGCCATTGCGAGATTGGCCGAGGAGCCTGAATTCACATACACCGAGTACTTGCAACCGAGCCACTCGCTCCAACGCTTTTCAAACTCGATCGTCAGATCACCCTTCGTGAGCCGCGGATAGGTCGACAACCATCCTATCAGCCGGTCAATGTCTTGTGTGTCAATGGTATCTTTAACCAGAGGTATCATAAGTTTAACGCTTGTGCTCGCCGGTTTATTTCTTTATCCAGATACCAGTGGTACGTCTCCTTAAGACCGTCGCTTAGACCTGTTTTATAAACCCAACCTCTTGCAGTCATCCGGGACACATCCAGTACCTTGCGCATCATCCCGTCAGGTTTGGATGGGTCGAAGTATAGTTTTCCCTCATAGCCGACGATTCCTGCGATCATTTGCGCGAGCTCTGAAATCTCCAGATCGTCGCCGCTCCCGATGTTTATGTAAGAATTGCCCAGACCGTCCAGGTCGTCCGCATTCAGGTTGCCCAGCGAAAAGACGACCGCGTCCGCCAGATCATCGACATAGAGGAATTCGCGTTTCGCTTTCCCGGTTCCCCAAAGAACGACCTCTTCCACTTTTTCTGTTGCTGCCAAGTGCAATTTTTTGATCAACGCCGGAATGACGTGCGATGCCACCGGGTCGAAATTGTCATGACTGCCATATAGATTGCAAGGGACAAGTGAATAGAAGTTACATCCGTGCTGCAGGTGGTAGCCCTCGCAAAGTTTGATCCCAGCCATCTTGCCAATGGCGTATGGTTCATTCGTACTCTCGAACGGACCTGTAAGCAGATATTCTTCCTTTAGGGGCTGCGGAGCTTCTTTCGGGTAGATACAGGAACTTCCCAGAAAGATCAACTTTTCAACGCCATGACGATATGCGGCATCGATAACATTTGCCTCGATCATCAGGTTGTCATAAATGAAATCGGCACGGTATTTGACGTTCGCCATGATGCCGCCAACCTTAGCGGCTGCAACAATTACAACCTCAGGCTTGTGCGAGTCAAAGTACTTATTAACGGCCGATTGGTTGCGAAGATCGAGCTCAGCCGATGACGGTGCCAGGAGCAACTCGTAATCCAGTGAACGAAGTTTCCTCATCAATGAACTGCCGACCATCCCTCCGGAACCAGCAATGTATATTCTTTTGTCGGTAAAGGTCATGCGATCTTCTTAATGGTCAGGCTCGGTTGCAATGGGCCTTTTTATGGGCGGATACTCCGCCCATCACCATAGAGGCAGTGAGACAAATACTCCCAAGCAAGCTGATTTTAAGGTTACTGATCGTCGTCCGAGTTGTAGTTACTATGACTGTAGTAACTCTGGTAATAGTAATAATTGTCCTGAGCACGAAGATTAACATTGTTCAGAACAACGCCAAATATTTTGGCACCAATATCCTGCAGCAACTGTCGCGAACGTCGTACCACCTGTCTCGAACTCTTTCCTGCATGGACAACCAAGATTACGCCGTCCACCATTGACGCGATAAGGACGCCGTCTGTAAATGATGCGATCGGCGGCGAGTCGATAACTACGTGTGTAAACTGTCGCTGCAAGAATTTAAGCAGATTCGACATTTGCTCCGAACCGATCAACTCAGCCGGATTCGGAGGTATCGGGCCGGATGTAAGTAAATGCAGCTTTGTGGTCGGATCCTGTTTGATAACCCCGAGTATTTCGCGGTCGCTGAGTTCGCTGGACAGTAAGGTACTTAGGCCCTCGCCGTTAGTCACATCGAACACCTTATGCAGCCTTGGACGCCGCATGTCTGCATCCAGCATAAGCACTTTGGCACCGGTCTGAGCAAGACTGATCGCCGTGTTCGTTGCCGTTGTGGTCTTTCCTTCAGATGGAAGGCTCGACGTCACAAGCAGTGATTTTGGCGCCCGGCCCGCCGTTGAGAGCAAGATCGAGGTTCGCAGTTGCCGGTATGCCTCGGCCAATGACGAGCGCGAATCTGAGGAGATCAAAAGCTCCGCATTCACCCGTTCGATATCGTCGTCTTCGGCTCCAACCAACGCCAGACGGCGCTTCGGACCCGCCTCGATCGTTGGAATCGCGGCAAGGGCGGGCAATTGGAGATAATTTTCAATTTCCTCGGTCGTTCGGATCGTGTCATCGAGGTATTCGAGGAATAAGGCTAGGCCCATTCCGAACAGGGTCGACAGAAACAGAGCCGCGGTGACCGTTGTCAATCGCCTTGGAGAAACAGCTATATCGGGTGGAATCGCGATCTCAGCTACGCTGATATTATTGTCGCTTCCCTGGGCTGCGACGTCGTTACCACTTACCTGTTTAAGAAGGTTTTCCAAGAATCCCTTCTTGGAATCTATGCTCTGTTGCAGGAGTTTGATATTCACCGCTCCTTGATTTTGACCCTGCGCAACATTGTACTGTTTGTTAAAATCCTCCCGGATCTTATCTTCACGATCTTTAAACCGAAGATATGTCGTTTTTAAATTCGTAAGCAGCGTCGAAGTTGCCTGGTTTCGATATTTATCGAGATCAGCCTGAAATCCGGAGAGCATGCCGTCGATCGAGTCTTGGTAACTATTTATCTGTACATCGATCTCTTTAATTTCAGGAGCCCCAGCCTGATATTCCTGTAATCTAAGAGCTTTGTCCTGCCGGAGCTGCGCGATCTTTTTTTGCAGTTCGCCCTGCTGAGTTCTAATAGTGTTTTGCTGCTCGGTGATATACCTGGCCAGCTGTTCTTCAACCAGTGCCCTGACTCTTTCCGGGTTTGAGCTAACCTGGTCGTAATTGGCCTGAGCATTCTTCCTTTCATTCTCCGCAGTGAGCAGATTCGCTTGGATCGTAGAGAGTCCCTGAAGAACTAGTGTTTGCTCGCCTTCAGTCTTAAGGATCCCACCTTCCCGGGTTCGATCCACCAGTTCCAATTCACCGGCCTTTATCTCCGACTGGAGGGACGCAATTCGATCTTGAAGAAAGTCGTTCGTTTTGCGGCTAGTTCCCGATCTTTTTTCTTGATTTTGCTTTGTGAATGTCTCGGCGATACCGTTAACTACATAGGCTGCCAAGTCCGGACTGGAGTTTCGAAACGTGATCTCGATCAGTCTCGTGTCCTTAAATGTTGCTCGGGCTTCTCGCACCGGTTCGATCCCCAAATTCTTTCTTATGATCTCAACATATGGGTTTAACCGTATTGCTTCCGCAACTTCGTCGGACGTTGCAAGCGACGATTTTGAGAGGGTGCTATCGGTCGGTGATATTTTTGAGGTGTCTTCGCTGGCAAGGCCGATCGACCTAAGTACTGATCGCCACGCCGAAGTCGCCGCGTCCGCCTTTGCAGCCTGAAAGTCCTTATTTGAATCGAGGTTATTGTCTTTGATCGCCCGTCTTAACAACGTCTCGCTAAAGAGGAGCTGAAGCTGAGTATTGAAATATGAAGGGTCGGTGTTGATCACCGGCCTCGCCCGGTCCGGACTTAAGAGATCAGGATTTGTCTGCTCAAGATCGACCTGGACCACGGCTCTCGCCTGATAAATGTTTGGCTTTCGAGCCATGTAAATAGCG
>JBBRSH010000109.1:0-14964 GCA_038245555.1 Pyrinomonadales bacterium
AAATGGTTGATCGTTGTGCTGCGGGTCTGCGGGCGCGAGAATTAAGTAAAGGAGATGCGATAGGAATTCATCTGCCGATGATGGTTGAAACCATCGTCGCTCTCCTAGCAATAAACAGGATCGGTGCAATCGCGGTACCCGTCTTTTCCGGTTATGGAATCGAAGCAATTACAAGTCGGATGAATGCCGTAAAGGCAAAGGCGATTTTTATTTGTGATGGGTTCTCTCGACGAGGTAAGTGGGTGGACTCTTTTGACACGGCATTTCAGGCAATCGAACTTTCGGACACGATCTGGCGTGTATTCAATGTACAAACGAAACCAAACATAGATGGCAAGCCTACAGGCTATATAAATGAGGTATGGAGTGATTTTGATTATTTGCTCAATGAATATGGGCCTTCGGCATGGGAAAAATCCCAAATTGAACCAACCGCCGCCGAAGACCCGCTCATCATCCTCTACACCTCCGGCACGACCGGAAAGCCGAAAGGCATTGCTCACACGCACGCGAGTTTTCCTATCAAAGCGGCGCAAGATATGGCGTTTGGGACCGACGTTGGCAAAGGCACGCGGATATCGTGGTACACGGACATCGGCTGGATGATGGGGCCGTGGCTTATTTACGGGGCGTTGATAAATGGAGCGACGATCTGCATCTACGATGGTGCTCCCGATTATCCGACCCCAGACCGGATGTGGGAGTTCTGCGCTAAGCATAAGGTCGAGGTGCTTGGTATCTCGCCGACATTGATAAGATCTCTGGCCGCAGACGAGGAACGTAGCAAGCACCGGAGTGCGGACACTCTTGTCCGCATGGACGCCGCTTCGGCGTCCAGAATACCCGACACTAAGAACGTAGTTGGAGATAAAACCGAACAACAAGAGCGACGCGGCTGGTATCGGCACAAGTTACCGCACTTTGACGGCGAGGCAACCCAGTTCATCACGTTTCGGCTCGCCGATTCGTTGCCGGGACCGGTCCTGGAACGGCTTAAAGTCCAGCTCGCTCACGACAAGCTTGACGATGATTCCGAAAAATTACGACAACTGGTTGAAGAATATCTCGATTCCGGGGCCGGGTCGTGCATTTTGCGAGACCCCCGGATTGCTGAGGTAGTTCAGGAAGCGATCATTTACGAACACGGTAGGAGCTGCGACCTAAAGGCATGGGTGGTCATGCCTAATCACGCCCATTTGTTATTAAAACTGTACGAAGGACAAACTCTTGCGAGTTTGATGAAACGAATTAAGGGCGTTTCATCGAGAAGAATAAATGAGATACGCGGGAGTTCAGGAACGATATGGCAGGCCGACTACTTTGACCGTTATATCCGTGACGGCGGACACTTTTCCAAGTCGCTCTCTTACATAGAAATGAATCCGGTGGTGGCTAAGTTGTGTGATTCGCCCCAAGAGTATCGTTTTGGAAGCGCGTTTCAGGACACGACCGTGATGAGTGAAGGCAGTTTCGCCGGAGGAACCGGCGATGCGGACAAGAGTGTCCGCACTCCGTTCCAGCGTCACGATCTCTCCGCCTTGCGCATCTTCGCATCGACCGGCGAGCCATGGAACCCGACTCCGTGGTGGTGGCTATTTGAGAAGGTTGGGAACAGCAAACTCCCGATCATTAATTACAGCGGCGGCACTGAGATCTCGGGCGGCATTCTGATGGGTAACCCGCTGCTGCCGATAAAGCCGTGTTCGTTCCCTGCTCCTTGTCCGGGAATGGATGTGGACATTCTCGATGAAGCCGGAAAGCCTGTTGCCGCTGGGCAAGTTGGGGAGCTTGTCATCAAACAGCCCTGGATCGGCATGGCCCGTGGATTCTGGCAGGAAAAGGAACGCTATCTCGACACCTATTGGCGGCGATTCAAAAACATCTGGGTCCACGGCGATTTTGCGATGCGTGATAAGGACGGCCACTGGTTCATCCTCGGTCGCAGCGACGACACGCTAAAGGTCGCCGGAAAACGCGTTGGGCCGGCCGAAGTCGAGAGTATCCTCGTTTCGCAGGCAAATGTTGTCGAAGCAGCGGTCATCGGCGTCCCCGACGAGATGAAAGGTATGGCTATGGTTGCGTTTTGCGTCCTGAGTTCAACAAACACAAATTTGTTAGATCTTGCTGCCGAGTTAAAAACTCTTGTCGCAAAAGACATGGGTAAACCCCTCGCTCCTTCAAAGATCCATTTTGTCTCGGCTCTGCCTAAAACGCGAAACGCAAAGGTCATGCGTCGCGTCATCCGGGCGGCCTACCTTGGCGAAGACGCGGGAGACCTTTCTTCATTGGAGGATCCAGCTTCGTTCGACCAGATCGTTGCTTGTCGCTCTTAGGGGATCCTCTTGCGTCGAGTTTCAACGTGGGCGAGAAGAAAAATATCAAGCCGCGCTTGAATTATGGAACGAGTCTATCGACCAAAAATTGATCGGCGAAATTCGTGACATAATATCCAGGTGATAATTTATTCGATCGGCCACGGTCGACATCCATTTGCTTATTTTCTTAGTCTGCTGCAAAGCCACGACATCGAATTTGTCTGCGATGTTCGGGCATTCGCACGGTCCCGATGGCCGCAATTCAACGGGCTCGTACTCAAAGAGCTACTCGCGGAAAATAATATCGGTTACGAACACATCCCCGAAACAGGCGGGAAAAACAGGCCGACGCCGGAAGACCTGGAATGGGGCCTCAACCGCCTCATCGAGATCGGAGCCGACGCTCGAACGGTGATGATGTGTTCGGAGTCAAAGCCGCTTTCGGTTCATAAGGTTCCACGAGCCAACTGCCACCGCGTCGGAATGCTCGCTCCGATGCTTCGTGCGAAAGGCGTCGAGCGAATTATTCACATTTTGCCGAACGGCGAGACAGCTGAATTTGATGAAACGGCAGTACCGTCTATTTGGAGAGTTTTTTAATCACCTTTTCGACGCGTTTACGCCCACTTTCTTTCTCGATCTCGACAAGCCTCAAGGAAAGTATCGCGACAAATTTATCGCGGTATATCGCGCCGATCGACGGGGCCGCACGCTCGGCGTACATTGGAAGCTGATTGGTCGGCGATTTCACAAGCTGCCTCGACAGCTGGGCAAACGCCTCGTTCGCAAACGACGGCTCGTTCAGAAGTTCAATAAGTATATTGACGCAATGATCACGCGTAATGACCGAACCTTTATCCGCGGCGTCGATGATGGCTGGCAAGAAAGCAAATATCTCGTCGGGCCGCTCCTTCGCAATGCAGCCCAGGGCCGTCATCGCTCCCCATTGCAGCCGATTGTCTCGGCTCGCCAGGAGACCCACAAAGGTTTCCATGTGGCCGGCGATCATTTTTGGCTGGGCATAGCCAACCTCATAGAGCACTTTGATACAGTCGTACCGGATTCCTTTATTTTTATTGGATAAATTCGCTACCAACTCGGCCACCGCCCCGGCGTCGCCGGTTTTTAGAATATCTGCGGCTAGTTCCTGATTCGGAACTTCGTCACGGCGATTGAGTGACGTCGCCAGTTTCGGGATAATGCTCATACGTTTTCAGCGATTGTACTTGTTAATTAATGCCTGTCAAAACCATAAACGACCGGAATATTGCCCGCATCGCACGTGATCTGGCTGGATCCGATGACCATCTGCGGAAAGTTTACGAAACATATGGCGCACCGCCATTGTGGGACCGGCCGACGGGATTCGCGACGATGCTTGAGATCATCCTGGAGCAGCAGGTATCGCTTGCGTCGGCAAAGGCCTGTTACGACAAGCTGTGCTTCAGGCTTGGCGACGTTACTCCGGAAACTGTCCTTTCGCTTGATGATGGCGAATTAAAAACGGTTGGCTTCAGCCGGCAGAAGACAGCGTACGCGCGGCATCTCGCCGAGGCGGTTCTGGAAAAGCGAATCGACCTCGACACTCTCGGCTCGCTTTCCGACTCGGGAGTAAAAGCCGAGCTGATCAAACTGAAAGGGATCGGTGAATGGTCAAGCGATATCTACTTATTGATGGCCATGCTTCGTCCGAATGTGATGCCAAAGGGTGATATTGCTCTGCACACAGCCTGGCACAATTTAAGCGGAGAACCCCGACCGACATCCGATGAATTCGTCGCAATGGC
Organism: Pyrinomonadales bacterium; assembly: GCA_038245555.1. Classification (GTDB taxonomy): domain Bacteria; phylum Acidobacteriota; class Blastocatellia; order Pyrinomonadales; family Pyrinomonadaceae; genus OLB17. Next base: position 4,103 of record JBBRSH010000109.1, read on the forward strand.
TGTAAAATGGTCGCCCTATCGTTCGGTGGCGGCCCGCCTGTTATGGCATTTCTATTTGGAAGAGAAGAAAAAGAAGCCGCTAGCGAGAGCCGCTCAGGCAGAAAGTTGTTAACAATTTTATTGTTTGCTGCATCTTAGTAAATTGACGGGATTCACGTCCCTTAAATTTTTGAAAGTATTCGGCGGCCGGTTCGCGTGACCTATGGCGAACCGTTCACGAACCTTGACGCATCTGTTATCGTAAGGATTAAGTGTTCGCAGTCCTTTCAGAGGTAATTGTATGAAAACCAAATTGTTTACTATTGCGGCTATTACTGTTTTGCTCTCAAATATTGCTGTATTTGCCTCCGGCGACACCGTCCGTACGAACGCAAAGCGGCGTGATGTTGCTCGGCTTGTTTCGATGCTTCCGCCTTCGGATGGCGTTGCGACCCTTGACGCACGGCGGCTGATTAGTGATGCGGTCCCGCAGGTTTTAGCGGCAAATCAGCCGATGTTAACGGCGATAATGGCTCAGGTCGACGCGATCCAGGAAAAAACAGGCATCGACCTTCGAAAATTTGACTCCGTCGTGGTTGGCTTGTCGTTGAAAAAGGTCACAGAGAAGGACTACGATTTTGACCCCGTGGCTATCGCCCAGGGCGATCTCAAAGCGGGAGCTTTGGTGGCTATCGCGAAACTGGCGTCGAACGGCACATATCGGGAGGAAAAGGTCGGCGACCGAACAATATATGTGTTTGCGGCAAAAGCCGTCATTCAGAAAACGATCGTAAAACCGACCGGCTCGATGATCGAGGAAACGATCTCCAAGGCTCTCGACGGACTGACCCGCGAGGTTGCGGTGACGGCGATCGACCCCAACACGCTTGCGTTTGGTTCGCTGGCTCGGGTCCGCGAGACCCTTGAGGGCAAGGCTCACATTTCTCCGGAAGTATCTGGAGCCCTCGTACAGAAAGAGACATCGGTCATCAATTTTGCGTTGCGTACGCCGACGGGAATGTCCAAGCTTCTTCCTCTCGACAATGATGTGCTAGGTGCAAACATAGACTCGATCCGCTTTGTTTCCGGTTCGGTCGACGTCGCAGCGTCCGGAACGTCACTCCAGTTGACCGCAAGGACGGTCAAGGCGGAGCAGGCACAAGGGTTATTCGAAACCCTTGACGGCCTGAAGATGCTCGGAAAGGCATTTCTCGGCAGCTCGAAGCGTGCGGACCAAAAGGTTTACGCCCGAATGATCGAAAACGCAAAAGTCGGAGTTCACGGCACGTCGGTCACGCTCGACCTGCTCGTCCCTCAGAGCGACATCGATGCACTGATCGGGGCGGTAAAGTAACTTTTACAATAATATAGATAAACAGGCCTCTCGCATTCTTTACCGGAACGCGAGAGGCCTTTCTGATTAAACCTTACCAGCATCTATCTTCGCCGACGGTAAAATCCAGAGTTCCGCTGTCTCGCAAATTGGTCGAGTTCCCCATTGAATTTCCCGTCTGCTCCGAGCAGTGGGAATAACTGGAGATCGCTTGACAGATACGCGGCACGGAGTTCGACAAGTCGCGGGCCGGCCTTTACCACCCTCACGCTCGATCCGCGAACGTCGGCGATCCAACGGGCAAATTCTTCCGCCCTCCCGACGGTCGCGGACAGAAGCAGGAGCCTTATCCGGAGCGGCGAAAGAATGATCGCCTCTTCCCAAACGTGGCCCCGCTCCGGATCGGAAAGATAATGAGCTTCGTCCAGGATGACGAGGTCGGCACGGACATTTTCGCCATGTCTAAGCGAGTCAAAAAGTTGGTTTCGGTAGATCTCTGTGGTGCCGACGATCAGCGGAGCATCCCCATTTTCTTTTCGATCGCCTGTCAGGATGCCGACATTTTCGTCGCCAAACTCAGTGCAAAATTCCGTATATTTTGAATTGGTCAGAGCCTTGAGCGGGGTCGTGTACCAAGCACGTTTGCCGGTCGCCAGCAGCCGGCGAATTTCTTCGCGTGCGATCCATGTTTTACCGCTGCCGGTCGGTGCGGTCACTAGAACGTCCTCGGTTTCGATCGCGTCTAATGCTTCGAGTTGAAACGCGTCCGGCTTGAACGGCGTGGGCGGCGGGACGCCTATCCCGGAGAGCAGTTTTTCGACCGCTCGCAATTGTTGCGGCGATTGTGGTTTCGGCTCGGCCCGAACGGAACTTTCGTCTGCAAAAAATCGTTTCCCCTTTCGTTCATCTTTATGACGGGAGTTTTGCCCTCGAGAGGTGCTATTTCTGCCGGATCGAGATTGTCGCGAGCGTCGCATATGCGAAATCTTAGTGGATTACGCCGTCGAAGTCTAATTCTTCCATTTGCCCGGCGTAGGTGTTAAAATGATGAATTGTGCCGCAACGCAATTGCGGCAATGTGCGTCTAAAATATTCAGCAGTATTGAACGTTTTTATTAAGTTGACGCTATTTATATTTATATGTTTGAGCAGTCTTTATACGAACCAGATACCGCCGCCCAACCTCCACCACGCCAGGTGAAGGAAGACGAGCTTTTTGGAAATTACGAATTAAGAACATGGGACCTGTCGCCGCGGCTATACAAGATCCTCGGGGTCTCGGCCCTTGCGAATATTGTTGCTCTATTGATCGTGGCGCAGACGTCATTGCTTACGGTGAAGGGGTGTGACAGCCCGCTCGTCGGCAGCGTATGTCAGGCCCTCGATACGGTGTATGTCGGAGCTTTGCTTTTCGGGACTAAGCGGGATTATGTCGATCAGGAATACGATAAGATAGATCTCGGAAATTCCGAGATCACATACGTCGATCTGACGAACGTAGATACAGAAAAACTATACTATCCGTCGGACTATCTGAAATATTCCGATCCGGATCGCTATGCCGCCGAACAGGCAGCCCTGTTGGATCCGAAGGCGATACCGCCGACAACAGATACTACCTCTACCTCGGGTTTTCCTAATTTTACGGCAAGCCAGCCGATGGCAACGCCGAACAGGGGTAAGACTATGTTCGATACGCGGCAGGTCCTTCCCAAGCCGCCGAAGAGAGCGGTAATTGACGCAGATTTGCCCGACATCAACGGCAACACCGTTGCCAAGACGGATCCGGGAACGGGCAAGCGAACCGGCAATGGCAAGTCATCAAACGGCTCTGCTCAGAATTCGGGAAATACGGCTAATAACGGGAACAGCAACACCGAGCCGAAGCCCACTACAGACGTAGACGGCAATCCGATCATCAATTCGCGACCTTTCGCTGACCTTGGAGATAAGGTCAATGGCATGCTCGAAAAGAATGAAGTGAAGCTCGATTCGGCATTCACGATCAGTGCCAGCGGTAAACTGACTAAGGACGGCAGGTTCGATGAAAAGACGTTTAAGATCGTCGAAGCCCAGAGTCAGGATGCCAAAATGATCGAGGTCATCCGTGAGAGCATCAACGCCATAAACGCCAGCGGGTATTTGACCTATCTTTCGGCACTAAGCGGAAAGGATTTTAATTTAATGATGCAGCAGGACGACCAAAACATCACGGCCGTCGTCCAATCGGAAATGGAAAGTGTTGCGCGGGCAAACTCGATCAAAAGCGGTTTGGACCTTGCCATTGGCGTGGCTAAAATGAGGAAAACCGGGGCTGGTGCGGACCAGAATGACAAGGACGACCTTATTCTTCTCGAAGGTGCTAAGATCGATATCGAAGGCAAAAAGATAATAATCCGATTTGTCGTGCCGAAAGAGACGGCTCTTCCAATGATCCAGCGAAAGCTTGCCGAACAAAAACTGACCCCAAAACAGCCGAACGGCAACGCGGTGGTCAAGCCGAACGTGCCCGTTGGAAAATAAATTAACGATTTGAGCAGCCGAAAAACTAACAATTCGATCCTTGTCCTCGCCACGCTGGGAGTTTATCTCGGCCTCGTGCTGGTCGGCGCGACGCCGCAGGTACTTGCACAGGCGGCGATGACGAAGCAGTTTAACGTCAAGGATGAGGTCGAGGTCAAGGATGATCTTGATACTAAGCCCGACGGGTGTAAATTGGAACATCTCGGCGGGGAGATCACCGACCTTGAGACGAAATATCTTTGGTTCAACGATAGGAGTATATCGGAATACAGATATCTTCTTGAGCAGGTTTTGGACGCCTATCCGGAAACAGTCAGCGAGATCGATATTTCTTGGATATCTAAGGGAGATCTTAGGCCTTCTCGCCAAGTTGTCGCTACGACAAAGTTGCCGATTGACGACACGGCCGCGCACGAGCTTAATAGCGATGTAATTTTAGTCGGTAATGGCCTGCCGGGCAAAGCCTTCTCGTTCTCCGTATTCAGAAATCACCTAGAAGACCAATTTAAGTTCGAGTCGCGATCTATTCCTTACGATTCGCCACTCATCAAAGAGTTATACAGTAAGGCCTTTGATTACCACCGGTGCCTTTGTGCACTGGAGGTGGAACAGGTCATCCTAAAGCACACCGTGGTAAATGTAGAGGGCACCAATCTCGTCATCACCACCCGACTGCCACGAGGATCACTCGACACGCTGCTTGCTTCTAACGCAAAGTAGCGGCGAGAGAATCTACAGAGTAATCTTTCAACATTCAATCGCCATAATTTCGCCCAACGTCCAACAAACTTCAGTTTGTTGGCCAGGCACCAGAACCCACAAACTGAAGTTCGTGGAACACTAAGAAGAGGAAAACATGGCTGTTAATAGTTTTGCAGATAAATTAGTAAAGAAAATTTTTGGATCGAGCAGTGACATTTTTTTGAAGAATGTTAAGCCGACCGTTCAGCAGATCAACGACTGGGAGCCGAAGATAGAAAAGCTTTCGGACGAGGAGTTGCAGGCACAAACGCCTAAGTTCAAGGAAATTATTGCCCGTCATCTCGAGGGCATCGACGACAAGGAAGAGCGGCGAAAGGCGGAGCAGGATATTTTGGCCGAACTTTTGCCCGAGGCATTCGCGACCGTTCGCGAGGGCTCGCGGCGAGTGACCGGCATGCGGCACTTTGACGTCCAGATGATCGGCGGCATCGCTCTTCACCAGGGACGAATTGCCGAGATGCGTACGGGTGAAGGTAAAACGCTCGTCGCCACGCTGCCCAGTTACCTCAACGGATTAACCGGCCGCGGCGTCCACGTCGTCACGGTCAACGATTATCTTGCTTCTCGCGATGCTGAGTGGATGGGCAAGATCCATACGTTTCTGGGGCTGACCGTCGGCTGTATCCAAAACGATATGGACGATGTCGAGCGCAAGGACGCCTACGCCTGCTCGATCACATACGGAACGAACAACGAATTCGGTTTCGATTATCTACGCGATAATATGAAGTTCGATGTCGAATCCCTGGTCCAGCCGGACCACTATTTCGCAATCATCGACGAGGTCGATTCGATCCTGATCGACGAAGCTCGAACGCCGTTAATTATTTCGGGTGCGTCCGATGAGGCGACTGACAAGTATTTCACGGCAAACCAGATAATCCCACAGCTCGAACGCGGCCATAAAGATGAGGAAACCAAGGTTACGACCGGAGATTTTCTGCTCGACGAAAAAAACCATTCCTCGGTTCTAACGGAAGCTGGTGTCACCAAATCGGAAAAACTTCTTGGTGTTTCCAACCTCTACGACCCCGGCAATATGGACCTGCTCCATTGCGTAGAACAGGCGCTAAAGGCTCATACGCTCTACAAGGCCGACCATCATTATGTCGTTCAGGACGGCGAGGTCATCATCGTCGACGACTTTACCGGACGTTTGATGCAGGGGCGTCGATGGTCGGACGGCCTTCACCAGGCGGTCGAAGCCAAAGAGGGCGTCAAGATCGAACGCGAAAATCAGACGCTCGCGACGATCACGCTGCAGAATTATTTCCGCATGTACGAGAAACTCGGCGGCATGACCGGTACGGCCGAGACCGAGGCCGAGGAATTTAATACAGTTTATACCCTAGATGTGGTCATGATCCCGACCAATCAGCCAATGGTCCGAAAGGATTCGTCCGACATGATCTACCGCACGCTACCCGAAAAATGGGATGCGGTCATCGAGGAGATCCAGGAACTGCACGGCCGCGGCCAGCCCGTTCTGGTCGGTACGGTTTCGGTCGAAAACTCCGAACTAGTCGCCGAAAAGCTAAAGGCTCTCGGCGTTCCGCATAAGGTACTGAACGCCAAATATCACGAACAGGAAGCCGAGATCATCGCCCAGGCGGGACGTAAAGGCGCGGTTACCATTGCTACAAACATGGCCGGCCGCGGAACCGACATCCTGCTCGGCGGCAACCCCGACGCCCTCGCCCGCGAATATCTGAAACGCCTCGAGATCAATCCGGACGAGGCAACCGAGGAACAGTTTGAAGAGCAGTTGAGAAAGGCAAAGGCGGTCGTCTCCGAGGAGCATAAAGACGTCGTCTCCGTTGGCGGACTGCATATTCTCGGCACCGAACGCCACGAATCTCGCCGCATCGACAACCAGCTTCGCGGTCGTGCCGGACGCCAGGGCGATCCGGGTTCGTCACGTTTCGTTCTCTCGCTCGAGGACGATCTAATGCGTATCTTTGCAGGCGACAAGGTCCGCTCGATGATGGAATGGCTGGGCATGGAAAAGGGCGTCGCGATCGAGTCGAAAACAGTTTCCCGCCAGATCGAACGTGCCCAAATGGCCGTCGAGGCCCGCAACTTCGAGACACGCAAACATGTTCTCAAATATGACGACGTGATGAACCGGCAACGCGAAACGATCTATGGTCTTCGCCGCCAGTTGATGTTCGAGCCCGAGCATCGCGAATACCTGCTTGGCGAAAGCGGAGTCGCACACGACCTCCTCGGCGATCTGACTCACAGCTTTTTGTCAGACCAGGTGACGCCGGACAAGTGGGACGTTTCGACCTATGCGGCCGAGATCGAGAGTATTTATGCGGTCGACCCGGCCCGTGACGCCGACGTCGATTTCAAGAAAATGACGCCAACCGAGATCGAGGATGCTGTCTGGAAAAAAGCCTCGGCCAATTACGCCGCCAAGGAGAAACTCGCGGGCGACGAATCGCTCCGGGCCTATGAGCGTTACATCATGCTCAACATCATCGACAGCCAGTGGAAAGACCACCTGCTCTCGATCGACCATGTAAAACAAGGCATCGGACTCGTCGGCTATGGTCAGAAAGATCCGCTCGTCGAGTATAAGAAACAGTCGTTCGACATGTTCCAGGACATGCTCGACCGCATCGACACCAACACAACCAAAGCCCTGTTTAACCTCGAGATCGTCGTCAAGGACGAGCAGGCCGAGATCGAGCGTCTCGAACGCCTCGAACGCCAACGTGCCAGCCGCCAGGCAGCCGGAATGGCATTTACAGGAGCAATGTCATCGGCCCAAGCCGCCGGTGCCGAGGCGGCCCGACACACGCCCTACGTCCGCGACACTCCAAAAATGAAACCCAACGACCCGTGTTATTGCGGCTCAGGCAAAAAATTCAAAAAATGCCACGGCGCGGGGGCCTAGTCAATGATCAGTTCTCAGCTAAGAAGGCGGCCTCGGGGCCGCCTTTTTCTTGAAAGAATTCCTGGCCTTATGTTATTTTTAGAATTAAGATCCAGGGTGCGGCACAACGGAATTCCTATGTGCACCGAGATCGGCAAATATGACCCCAACCGAAGTCTTAACTGAAATAGGAAAAATGCCATCGGATCAAAAGCAAAAAATTTTGCGTGAGTTAACTGAACAGTTGGGTACCGCGCCCCAAAACAGCCTAAATGCTAAGGAAAGAAAGTTCATCAATGGCTTGAGGAAAAAGGGCTTGTTAACCGAAATTCCGCGTCGTCTACCACTAGACAAGTCTCGCCTGGATTTCAAACGAATAAATATCAAGGGCGAACCGCTATCCGAAACAATTATCCGGGAGCGCGGCTAGTGGGCAGTTTATTCTTTGACAGCAGCGCTATCGTAAAGCGTTACGTTAATGAAATTGGCTCGAATTTCGTCGAGAACTTGGCAGACCTCCGAAGCGGAAATATTGTTTTGTTGGCAAGAATTACCCATGTCGAGGTCGCCGCTGCGATCGCCCGAAGGCTTAAGAATAAAAGCGTTACAGCCGCCGATGCTCAAAAAGCCCTCGCCGCATTCCGACATGATCAATCAAACAATTATTTCACGGTCGAAATTACGCCGATTTTATTAACCAACGCGGTGGATACCGCGACAAAATATGGTCTACGCGGTTACGATGCGGTACAATTAGCGGCTACTCTCGAAGCAAACAACGCAAACGTTGGGGCGGGACTTCCCACTCTGACATTGGTTTCAGCTGACACCGAACTAAACATTGCGGCAATTGCCGAAGGCTTAAATGTCGAGAACCCGAACAACTATCCTTAAAGACATTTAGTCGAAATAATTCGTGAAGAAAAGGTGACTTACACGCTGAAGAGAGACCGTAAGATATAGATCGTCAAGAGTATCGGGCCCACCCATAGCGGCCATTCTTGATTCCCATTAACACCGCTTTCTGAGCCTCGCTTTTAGGCGGGGCCTTTTTATTTTTCCTGCAAGAGATCTCCAATTCACTCGTTCAATCGTTTGAGTGAGAAATTTTGGACCGATCACAAGCGGCGTCAGCAGCCCGCAAAACGGAGGAATTATGAAAAGATCTTTAGTTGCCTGCATGTTTATTTTTGCAGCGGGCATTGTTGCGTATTCATTTATCATCGGCGAGCATGCCAAGCTAACGGCGGCTCCCGTCTCGACCTCAAAGCCGCACAAAACGATGCAGCCGTTCAAATCGGAAGCTGAGTTAAAAGAGCATTTTAAGAAATTTCAAGACACCAGACGGCGAGAGGCGCAGATATCGACCGATACCGTCGCAAATAGCGCGGCCCCTGCCTCACCATCAGCGGCAGCAAAATCGGTTGCGGGAGCCGATAAGTCTGCCGCCAAAGATGACGAATCGATAACGAACACCCAGACAGCCGGAGTGGACGAAGGCGGCATCGTCAAGGTCCACGGTGACCATCTCGTGATCCTCCGACGAGGACGGCTGTTCACCGTTAAGATCGGCGGCAATACGCTTGAGGCCGCTTCGGCGGTCAACGCATATCCGCCGGGAATCAACCCGAGTAATGATTGGTACGACGAAATGCTCGTCTCCCAGAACACGGTCGTCGTCATCGGCTATAGCTACGGACGCGGCGGCACCGAGATCAATCTTTTCGACATCAATAACAGTGGCGATCTGAAGTATCGCTCGACCTATCATCTCCGTTCGAATGATTACTACTCGTCGCGAAATTACGCCAGCCGTCTGATCGGCGACAAACTTGTCTTTTACACACCTCAGTACATGGGCTATTACGGCGACCCGGAGCAGCAGTTTCCCGCGGTCAGAAAATGGCACAAAGGTGCAAAAGACAACGAATTCGCGCCTGTCGTCTCCGCAACCCACATATATCGTCCGGACCGCCCGATCGAAAACTCTTCGGTCACCGCACTGCACACCATCACGGTGTGCGACCTCGCATCGCGTGATATGAAGTGCCAGGGAACGGCTGTGTTGGGAGCCGCGGGACGCGTCTTTTACGTTTCGCAGAAATCGGTCTACGTCTGGACGACAGATTATCAATACAGCAAAGACGGAGCCAAAACTGATTCGATGCTCTACAAGATGCCGCTCGACGGCTCGGCCCCGAGTGCTCTCGGTGTTGCGGGTGCTCCCGTCGACCAATTCTCGTTCCTCGAGAGCGACGACGAACAGCTAAACGTACTCGTCCGCAGCGAAGGCCGCGGCGATCAAATGTGGGGAGCTGAGCGCGTCGCAGGCGATGTCGCACTATTTCGAGCGTCGGCTGACGCCTTTTCCGACGGCAGCGAGGTGGCCAGCCGCGACAGCTATCGGGCCATGCCAAAGCCCGAAGGCTATACCTTCCAAAACCGGTTCGTCGGCAACTATTTGCTATATGGAACCGGCAATGGCTGGGGTGCTCAAAAGAAAACCGACGGGGCAAACCTCTTTGCCGTGAACTGGAAAACAGCAGCGGTCGCGAACCTTCATCTCGATCACAGCGTCGATCGCATCGAACAGATGGGCGATGCCGCGGTCGTCGTGGGGACTAACGGTGCAGACCTCTATTTCTCGCCCGTCAAACTTGATGGCGATCCGGCGGTCCGCCCAAGCTACATCCGAAAAAATGCGTCTCAGGGGGAGCTTCGCAGCCATGGGTTTTTCTACAAACCCGACGGCGACGACACTGGCTTGCTCGGTTTGCCGATCGCCCGCGAAGGGCGCGCGGGTTACCGTCACCTAACGGAAGATTCGTCTGCGATAATCTTCCTTCGTAACGAAGGGCTCGAATTCAGCCAGGTAGGCGAACTTGAGGCACACAACGCGACCACCGCCGACGGCTGCCGTGCATCCTGTGTGGACTGGTATGGCAATGCCCGTCCGATCTTCCTCAAGGGCCGCATCTTCGCACTCATGGGCTATGAACTAGTCGAAGGCCGGCTCAGCAAGGACCGACTCCGCGAGGTCCGCCGCGTCAACTACACGCCAAACGGCTGGTGGCCAAACGATGACCGAACCGAAGAGGAGTAGCTTTCACTGAGCGAGGTCAGTGCAAAAAAAAGGCGAAGCCGGAACTAGCATCCGGCTTCGCCTTTCTCGTCTCCCTAATAATTAAGGATCTACTTCTTGGCAGGCGGTGGTGGGGCCGATTCTTTTGACTTGTCGTCAGCCTTCGGCTTGTCATCAGCCTTCGCGGTAATGTTCGTAGCTTGTAAACTGGCCATCTTCCAGCCGTCTTTTGTCTTAGCCCAAACCTGGGTGACGCGGACCGTGCTATCGATCGGCTTGCCCATATTTGTTCCTTTGACCGT
>JBBRSH010000110.1:0-14951 GCA_038245555.1 Pyrinomonadales bacterium
AAAGCGCAAAACGCCGAGGTTAAAGCGTTTGCCCAGAAAATGGTAGACGATCACACGAAGGCTGGCGATGAGTTAAAGAAGCTGGCTGAGCAAAAAAAAGTGATGCTGCCGTCGGACGTTTTGCCGGTAGCCAAGCAGGCACTGGATAAATTGTCGAAATTGAGCGGTGCGGATTTTGATAAGGAATACGTCAAAACGATGGTTGGAGATCATGAAAATGCCGTTACCGGATTTGAAAACGCCTCGAAAACTGCCGGTGACGCAGATGTAAAGGATTTTGCGACAAAGACTTTGCCGACATTGAAAATGCATCTCGATATGATCAACGGCCTCGCCGCAAAAATGGGCGTTAAGTAAAGTGACCGCCTGGGCGGCATCACAAAAAGGGGAAATTAAAAATGGTAATCAGAACAGACAATGGAAATGTGGAAACGAGTGATATCGGCTACACACTCGAAAATATTGGTGAAAACGTCATTCGGTACGGCCTTGTCATAATTATTGTGGCGGTCGGAGCCTTGAAATTTACGGCCTACGAGTCCGAAGGCATTCAGGGTTTGGTAGCAAACTCGCCACTGATGTCCTGGGTCTATTCCGTGTTTAGCGTACGGACGTTTGGAGCGCTGCTCGGCTGCGTCGAGATCATAATAGGTCTTCTGATCGCGACCAGGCCGTTTGCACCAAAAGTTTCGGCTATCGGCAGCATACTCGCAATTGTGATGTTCCTCGTGACATTGAGCTTTTTGCTGACCACTCCAGGCGTATGGCAGGCCGGTTATGGCTTTCCGTTTCCATCGCCGATGCCCGGACAATTTTTACTTAAGGATATAATGCTGCTCGGAGCGGCGATCTGGACGGCAGGCGAAGCACTTCGTGCGGCCAACAGGATGAGATCGACATAATTCTTTGTGGTAAGGTCGGTTTAAACGAGATGGATGAACGACAAGACAATGCATTCGCTGTGCTCAACCGTTTTATTCGGCCACGCATCCCGGTCGAGCGCTGCGATCTGTGTGCCAAAGAGGTTGCTCCTGAGCATCCGCATCTGCTAGAACCGGCTAGCCGGCAAATTCATTGCGCATGTGACCCATGTGCGATACTTTTCAGTAATCAGGGCGATTTACGATACAAACGCGTCCCGCGTGACATTAAATTCCTAAAAGACTTTCGCCTGACCGATCTCCAGTGGGGCAGCCTGATGCTCCCGATCCAGCTTGCCTTCTTTTTTAACAGCACGCCTGACGGCCGCCTGATCGCGCTGTATCCAAGCCCCGCCGGCGCAATGGAATCGACGCTGGCACTTGATTCTTGGGGTGATATTGTCGCTGAAAACACCGCTCTGCTACGCCTCCAACCGGACGTCGAAGCTCTGCTTGTCAACCGCGTTGGCGAAAAACGCGAATATTTTATCGCTCCGATCGATAAGTGTTACGAGCTTGTTGGTTTGATTCGCTCAAAATGGCACGGTTTGTCCGGCGGCACCGAGGCGTGGAAGACGATTGACGGATTTTTTACACAGATGAAGGACCGGTCGATCTCGCCACGAGAGGTGGCCAATGCCTAACTTGAATTTCGCGGTCGAAGACGCCGAAGCCGTACCATACGCGGTGGCCCCGCTGTTGAATCTGAAAATTCGGGTGACCAATGCCGATCCGGACGAGGCGATACAGAGCGTCATGCTCCGCTGTCAGATACAGATCGAGACGACGCGGCGGCAGTATTCACCCGATGAACAGGCAAAAGTGTTCGAGTTATTTGGCGAGCCGGAACGTTGGGGCCAGACATTGAAAACACTGCTGTGGACTCATACGAACATGGCCATTGCGCCATTTACTGGCACCACAACTATCGATATGCCGGTGCCGTGCACGTTCGATTTTAACGTGGCGACTACCAAATATTTTGACGGAATTGAGGCGGGCGAGATTCCGATATGCCTTCTGTTGAGCGGCACCGTTTTTTATCATGATGGCGAGGGTTTGCTGCAAATGGCCCAGATCTCCTGGGAAAAAGAGGCAAATTACCGCCTGCCCATCAGCATCTGGAAGCAAATGATGGAGATGTATTATCCAAACAGCGCGTGGCTCAATATACGCAAAGACGTTTTCGACAAGTTGCAGAAATATAAGATGCAGAACGGGATCACAAGCTGGGAACAGGCTCTCGAAAATCTACTCCCATCTGAAAACGGCAATAGTGCCGGAGGTACAAATTAACCGATTATGGATCTGACGCTGGTAGAAAAGATCGCGGACGCCGTCCTTTACGAGGGCTATATGCTCTATCCGTACCGTGCGTCGTCGGTCAAAAACCAGCAGCGTTTTAATTGGGGGGCGCTTGCTCCGAAATCATACAGCGATTATCAAAACGGCACCGAAGCTTGGGAAATGCGTACCGAATGCCTGATTGCCGGTGACAGAAATACTGATCTCAATATCAAAGTGCGTTTTCTACAACTGACCAATCGTGAGGTCTTTAAGGTTGACGAATCAGGCGATGCTCAGCCCGTTCAGTCGCTCGATATAAACGGACGGCTGTATCAGTCATGGCAGGAAGCGGTCGAACGTGAAGTCGTCGTTCCGGCCATAAATCCGGGCGGCGCGGACATCGAATTTCCATTCTCGTTTTCTGCAAGTGTTGAAAGCGAAAAGATATTTGACGCCGATGGCCGGATCGCGGGCTTGATCGTCCGCACGCAGCGAGAGATCAATGGTGAGGTCAAATTGAGCATCGATACGAGTGCGGGTAATGGACTCTCCAAGGTCACGGTGCTGATCCGAAATACGACGCCGTTTGACGGTGCCGAATTATCCAATCGTGACGGAGCATTGTTGAGATCGATAGTCTCGACACACACGATCCTGAGCGTCAGCGGCGGCGAATTCGTCTCGCTGCTCGAACCGCCGGACGAATTTGCTGAGGCAGCCGCAACCTGTGAAAACAAAGGCTGTTATCCCGTTCTGGCTGGCGATGACGGGCGGCGGGACACAGTGCTTTCGTCTCCGATAATTCTCTATGATTACCCGGAGATAGCACGGGAAAGCCCGGGCGATCTGTTTGATTCGGCCGAGATCGATGAGATTTTGACACTGCGGATCATGACTTTGACTGACGAGGAAAAGCGTGAGATGCGTTCGGTGGATGACCGCGCCAGAAAAATACTCGAGCGAACCGAAATGATGCCCGAAGAACAATTATTGAAAATGCACGGTGCTCTTCGCGGACTGAACAAGACCAGAAAGGCTAATTATGGATGAGCTTGAGTGGCAATTATTGGAAGAAAAAAGCGAGCTGATCGACGTAATTGTTGGCGGCGTGGAGCTTAAAACAGGTGACCGTGTAACGTTGCGGCCTCGTGCCGGAGGCGACATATTCGACATCGCTTTGGCCGGAAAGGTCGCGGTCATCGAGGCAATCGAGCAGGATTACGAAAACAACGTCCATCTCGCGGTTGTCGTCGACGACGATCCTGGCAAAGACATGGGAATGCTGCGGCAGCCAGGTCATCGTTTCTTTTTCACACCGCAGGAGGTAGAGCCGCTAAGGGAAGCATGAAGGCGTAGGGATGCGGGATGAATAATACACGGATGAATAGGAGTGAGAAAGAACAATTCGGATTCCTCCCTCATCCATCATCCCTCATCCCTCGTACGCCCCGCATACTCATCGCCTGCATTGGCAATATATTTCTAGGCGATGATGCATTTGGCTGTGAGGTCGCGAAACTGCTCGCGGAACGTAAGCTGCCGGACGGCGTGAAGCTGGTTGATTTTGGAATTCGGAGTTTCGATCTTGCTTACGCATTGATGGACGGCTATGAAACGACTATTTTTGTAGATGCGGCACGGCGGGGCGGCGATCCGGGAACGATTTATGTGATAGAACCCGACAGGACACAGATAGACGCCATTGAATCAGGCGACACGGCATTTGAGCCGCACGGAATGAATCCACTCAAGGTATTGAGCATGGTCAAATCGCTTGGCGGTGATTTTAAAAAGATAGTCGTCGTCGGATGCGAACCGCAATTTACCGGCGAAGACGGCGAAGGGTTTATGGGGTTGAGCGAGCCGGTCGAGGCATCGCTCGGGAAAGCGGTCGAGGTCGTCGAGCGGCTGGTTGCCGGCATAATGTCGAAGCATTCTGAGATGGCGACGGTATAATTGAACTGACAAAAAGGGGGGAATAAAGCAATGGAAGAAGGAAACAATTTGGAACGCAGAGATGAGCGGTTCAAGCGGCGGCGAGAAGACAAAACCGGTGGCCCGTCGATATGGCATGCAGTCGGCGGCATTGCTCTTGTCGGTCTGGCGGCACTGGTCATCGTGTCGATTCCGGACATCAGCCGATACATAAAGATCAGTAGGATGTAGGAAGTTATCTATTCCGGGATAAGGAGATTCTGTATGAAAAATGATAGAACTTTGAAGCGAAAAAATGAGGCTGGTTTTGGTCTATTTTGGCCATTGTTGTTTATCATTTTTGTCGGATTTGTAGTTGCCGCCGTTCTGCACCTTTTGACCGCTTGGGTGGCGCCCGTTTTGTTTATTCTTGTGGTCGCTCTGATCGTATTTGTTGCGAGTCTGCCTGATCTGAAGCGGTATATCAAGATCAGCAGCATGTAAATTTATGCAATACGAACAAGCGGTGAATGGCGATGAAAGCAATATCGTTAAGGGATTGGTCGCGGGCGTAATTGCCGGATTTGTCGGGACGGCCGTAATGAATCAGTTTCAGAAGATGCTGAGTAATATGCTTCTCGGCGAAGAGCGATCGCACGGGGCCCAATCATTGCAGCAAGGAAGCCCTAATCACGGCGCCGGCCGCATGTTGAAAGAGCGAGGGAAGGAAAACCCAAACGATGACTCGGCAGAAAGGATGGCGAGCGCTATCTCGGTCGGCGCGTTTGACCACGAATTGACCGAAGACGAAAAGGACACCGCCGGAACCTTGTTTCACTATGGTTTCAGTGTTTCGATGGGTGCCCTGTACGGGGCGACGGTAGAACTCATTCCCCAGGCAACGGTTGGCGCCGGCTCGGCATTTGGCGCGGCGGTATGGTTAGGAGCCGACGAAGGTGTCGTGCCACTCCTGGGACTCTCGAAGGATTCATCCGAATATCCGTTCCCGATTCATGCGTCGGCGTTCGCGTCACATATCGTCTATGGCCTGACGACCGAAGGCGTCCGGCGCATCGTGCGAAAGGCGTTATAGTTAATGTATGCATGAACTATCCATCGCCATGAGCATTGTCGAAGGCGCGACCGAAGAGGCTGCCCGACACTCGGGCGAACGGGTCGAGGTCGTCCATTTGCAACTCGGTCAACTGTCCGGCGTGGTCAAAGACGCTCTACTGTTTTCGTATGAACTCGCATGCGAAGGCACGCCGCTTATGGGATCTCGATTAGAAATCGAAGAGGTTGCCGCCGTCATTTTTTGCCGTGATTGCAATGCCGAGAAAGATATCACATCGATACAGGATTTCCGGTGCCCGGCTTGCGGCAAGGCGTCGTCGGAGGTTGTCCGTGGGCGGGAATTATTGATAGTTGGTTTGGAGCTCGAACATGAGTATGCAGCCGCGACTGGTTGAGGTCAGACGAAACGTGTTAAAGCAAAACGACGTACTTGCGGCGAGCTTGCGCGCTTCGTTTGCGGATGCGGGCGTGTTTGTCACGAGTCTTGTGTCGAGTCCGGGCACGGGCAAGACCGAGTTTTTGGAAAAGACGCTCTCGATGCTGCGGCCCGACTTTCGCGTTGCTGCTCTCGTCGGCGATCTGGCGACGGCTAATGACGCGGCGCGATTAGAGCGAGCCGGCGTTCCAGTACGGCAGATAACGACTGGGACGATCTGCCACCTCGAAGCTCAAATGGTCAGCGATGCTCTCGGCGATTGGGATTTGAACGATCTTGACCATCTATTTATCGAAAATGTCGGTAATCTCGTCTGCCCGTCGAGCTATGATCTCGGCGAGAATTTGCGGATAGTGCTGATGTCCGTGACCGAAGGCGAAGACAAGCCGCTCAAATACCCGACGATATTTAACACCGCCGATGTCGCAGTCATTACCAAGATGGACTTAGCGGATGCTGTAGAATTTGATCGTGAGACCGCTCTGAAAAGCATTCAGGCTGTGCGGCCAGGCATCGAAGTACTCGAAGTTTCGGCCAAAACAGGTGACGGCATGGAAAAATGGATAGATTTTTTGGGCTCGCGAAAGAAGATGCGAGCGTCGAAGGCGGCTTGAAAAGTTTTTGAAATTATGGGAACGCGAACTCAAATCTTAGTACGCGGAATTGTCCAAGGGGTCGGATTTCGCCCATACATATATTCGCTAGCCAAGACTCGAAATCTGCGCGGCAGCATTCTAAACAACGAAACCGGCGTTTTGATCGATCTCGAGGGCCGTGGCTCGGACATCGACCATTTAATCGCGGAACTCAAGAAAAATCCCCCACCGCTTTCAACAATTGAATCAGTCACGAGACACGACAATTTATGCAGCAAATCTTTCCAGGATTTCCAGATATCGCCGAGTGAAACCAATGGCAGAAAGTTTCTGCCGATTTCTGCTGACATTTCAACCTGCGACGACTGTATTTTCGAGTTGTTCGATCCGGGTAACCGCCGTTACCAATACCCATTTGTCAACTGCACCAATTGCGGCCCCCGATTCACCATTATCGAAGACGTTCCTTACGACCGCGACCGGACAACAATGCGAGATTTTGAAATGTGCGTTAAATGCCGAAGGGAGTACGAAGATCCGCTCAACCGCCGGTTTCATGCTGAGCCAACGTGCTGCTCCGAATGTGGGCCCAGTCTGTTTCTGTCGGAACCGCCTGCGGGAGCGGTTGGGTTTGAACCGCATAGACGCGGAGACGCAGAGGAAGGCGGAGAAGCGGGTCGCGGGGAGTGTGTCGATAGCCGAGAAATAATCCAGAGGGCACTTCAACTTTTAGCCGACGGTAAAATTCTCGCGATAAAAGGCATCGGCGGTTATCATCTTGTCTGCGACGCCCTCAATGCTGAGGCTGTCGAGCGGTTGCGGCAGCGAAAATTCCGGGAAGACAAACCGTTTGCTCTGATGGCTGCGTCGGTCGACATCATCAGACAGTATTGCGATGTTTCCGGCGCCGAGGTCGATCTGCTGATGTCCCGGGAGCGTCCCATTGTTTTGCTTGCAAAGAAAGATAATACGAGCATCCCCGCATCAATCGCACCGCGTGTCGCGACGCTTGGTTTTATGCTACCGCACACACCGCTGCATTTTTTACTATTCGAAAATCTCGACAAGCCGCTAGTGATGACAAGCGGTAACATCTCCGATGAGCCAATCAGCTATACAGATGACGATGCGGCTGTCAGATTGAGTAATATTGCCGATTATTTTCTTACTAACAATCGACGGATTCATATCCGTACTGACGATTCAATATTCCGTATTGCTCCCGGCAATGCCAGAACAATGGTTGCCCGCCGTTCACGCGGGTTTGCTCCGGCGCCGGTTAGAACTTCATTCAAGTTTGCCAAACAGATACTGGCTTGTGGTGCAGAACTCAAAAATACCTTTTGTTTAGCCAAGGATAATTACGCGTTTTTGAGCCATCACATCGGCAATCTCGAAAATCTGGAAACTCTGCGGTCTTTTACCGATGGCATCGAGCATTTCAAACGGCTTTTTGATCTTGAGCCGGAGGTCATAGCCTACGATCTGCATCCCGAATATCTATCGACCAAATACGCGCTTGAAATAGATGCGAAAAAGATCGGCGTCCAACATCATCACGCTCATATTGCGAGTTGTCTGGTCGATAACGACGCAACAGGCGAAGTGATCGGCGTCGCAATGGACGGTCTAGGTTTTGGGACGGACGGGAAAATGTGGGGTGGTGAGTTTTTTGTTGCCGATTTTACCTCGGCCGAGCGTGTTGCCCATCTCGATTACGTCCCGATGCCGGGCGGTGCAAAAGCGATACGCGAACCGTGGCGAATGGCCGCCGTTTACCTGCACACCGCGTTTGGCGAATATTTTTTAAAACTCGATATTCCGTTTGTTAAGGAGCTTGACCACGAAAAATGGACGACGATAGCGTCAATGATCGCAAGCGGAACAAATTGCCCCAAAACATCGAGTATGGGTCGGCTTTTCGATGCGGTCTCTGCATTACTGGGTTTGCACAGCAACGTCAATTACGAAGGCCAGGCGGCAATTGCTCTCGAAACAATTGCCGATAAAACCTCGTCCGCTGCTTATGAATTCAACATTGCCGACAGTGGTTTAATCGAACCCGGAAAGTTAGTAAAACAAGCGGTTGAAGATTTGATCGACGGCGTTTCGACGGCGGAAGTTTCGTCGAGATTTCACCGTGCTGTGGCAAATCTCATCACTAATGTCGCAACGAGTATACGGGATTCACGCAAATTAAATCGTGTCGCACTTTCAGGCGGTGTCTTTCAAAATATGTTTTTGCTTGAGATGACTTGTAAGCTATTGAAAGCACGCAGTTTCGAGGTTTTGACGCACAGCCGTGTGCCGACAAACGACGGCGGTATATCGTTGGGGCAAGCGGCGATCGCGAACGCGCAAATTCAATCAGGGAGATTCTAAAATATGTGTTTAGCAATACCGGGCAAGGTCGTTGAGTTCGTCGATATGGAAAACCAAATCGCCAAAGTCGAGATCGGCGGCGTCCGCCGTGCCGTAAATATCGGGATGCTCGACGGCATAATTCTCGGCGATTACGTACTTGTGCACGTTGGATTTGCAATGAGCAAGATCGACGAAAAGCAGGCGCATGAAACCCTGCAATTGCTGCAAGAACTGGGTTCGTATCAGGAAGAATTTGAGCAGTTTCAGACGACGATAGATTGAGGAAGTTGTCAGGCGGTCGGTTGTCATAAAAGACAGCTGACAACTGACAGCTGATAACTGACATGACCAAAGAAATCGAAGATTTTTCGGAGACGTTTTATCCATTTTTGCACGAAAGTAAAAAGGATCCGGAGGAACTGACCGCGCAGCTCAGATTTTCGCTGCTGGAAAAAGTACGTGAAAGTGTTGAGGTAAAGCAGAGATTCTTTGATGAAAATAAAGACGGCATCCTTGCCGCTTCGCTCGAAATTGCCCAAGCTTTCCGTAATGGAAGAAAGCTGCTCGTCTGCGGTAACGGCGGCTCGGCGACGGATGCTCAACATGTTGCGGTAGAGTTTATGCACCCGATCACCGTCGGCCGCAAAGCTCTCCCCGCGATCTGCCTAAATAATGACATGGCGATGGTTACAGCGGTCGCGAACGACATAAATTTTGGCGACGTCTATGTCCGGCAGATAATCGCACTCGGCAAACCGGGCGATGTATTGATAGCGATCTCGACAAGCGGCAATTCCGAAAACCTTCTTCATGCGTTTCAGACCGCACAGCGGATGCAGCTTGTAACGATCGGCTTTGCAGGGGACGAAGGCGGCAAGATGCAGATGATGAAGGAGCAGAGTTTGATCGACCATTGCTTTACAGTTCCCACGTCGAGCATTCACCGCATACAGGAATCGCACGTCACGCTTTATCACATCATGTGGGATATGGTGCATGAATTCTTGCAGCATCCCGCTTTGTTGGAGGCACAAAATGAAATTCATTGACGAATACCGCCAGTCCGACATAGCAAAACGGCTTGCGGAAAAGATCGCGGGCATGACCGATCGGTCGCTCAAGCTGATGGAGGTTTGCGGCGGGCACACGCACACCATATTCAAGTACGGCATCGAAGACCTTTTGCCGCCGAATATCGAGATGATCCACGGGCCGGGCTGCCCGGTTTGTGTGATCCCGCTTGGACGCACCGACGACTGCATTTCGCTTGCTCTGGAGCCGGATGTAATTTTTACGACCTTTGGCGATATGATGCGTGTGCCGGGTTCGAGCACCAATCTGCTCGACGCCAAGGCTCAGGGTGCCGATGTCAGGATGGTATATTCACCGCTCGACGCTCTGAAAATAGCCAAAGCAAACCCGGAACGCCACGTCATTTTTCTCGCCCTCGGTTTTGAGACGACATCGCCGTCAACCGCTATGACGATTCTTCAAGCGGCCAAGGACAAAATCGAAAATTTCAGTGTTTTCTGCAACCACATCATGATCGTGCCGTCGTTAAAAGCAATGCTCGATTCACCCGATCTACAGCTTGACGGGTTTGTCGGACCGGGCCATGTGAGCACGGTCATCGGCACAAGGTGCTATGAATTTGTGCCTGAGGAATACGGCAAACCGCTGGTAGTGACGGGATTTGAACCTCTCGATATATTGCAGTCAGTCTATATGATCGTCAAACAGATAATCGAGGGCCGGGCTGAGATCGAGAATCAATACGGCCGATGCGTCGAACGTAATGGAAACAGAAAGGCGCTCGAAGTGCTGTCGGAGGTTTTTGAGGCTCGTGACTTTTTCGAATGGCGGGGCTTGGGCTCGATCGCCCACAGCGGCATGAAGCTAAAGGCAAAATACGCCCGATATGACGCCGAGATCAAATTCTCGGTTCCCGGGTTGCGTGTCGCCGACCCGAAAGCTTGTCAGTGCGGCGAAATATTGAAAGGCGTCAAAAAACCTTGGGAATGCAAGGTTTTTGGCACGGCTTGTACGCCTGAAACGCCGATCGGTTCGTGTATGGTTTCAAGTGAGGGCGCGTGTGCGGCCTATTACAATTTTGGACGGCTCTCCAAGGTCGCTCAGCGTTCGACTGGTTAAGCGCAGTGCAGATAAACAAGGGGGATTATGAAACAAAAAGATGCGTTGGATGTCGCAAAAGGGGCGGTCGCCGGGATCATTGGCGGACTGGTTGGTTCGTTTGTAATGAGCGAGTTTCAGGCGCTCGTTACTAAAATTGCCGAAGACAAGGAAAAGCCAAAGAAGAAAAAGACCAAGAAAGAAAAAGAAGACGATGAGCCAGCGACCGCAAAGGCTGCGACAGCTATTTCGGAAGGCGTATTTGACCACAAATTAACAGAGGGTGAGAAAAAAATCGCCGACCCCGCGGTCCACTACGCCATGGGTGCGGCATCGGGCATGATGTACGGCGTGGCGGCTGAGATTGAGCCAAGGGCGACTGTCGGCTCGGGACTTCCATTTGGAGCGGCGGTTTGGCTGATCGCCGATGACGTCGTTGTTCCTGCTCTGGGGCTGTCAAAGCCAGTAACCGAGTTTCCGCTCACTACCCATCTTTTCGGGCTTTCGTCTCATTTGGTTTACGGGTTGACAACTGATCTGGTGCGGAGGAGCATCCGTCGATTATTGTGAATACACTATGCCTACGTCGGCTAAAAATACCGCGGAAGAACCGCATGGGAGCGAAATCGGTACCGGTGAAGAATCTAAAGCTGAGTTGATTGTCAGCAATTTTTTTGCGACCGTGATTCATCTGTTTCTTTCGTTACTTGCGGTGCTGTTACTAACCGTAGCGGCTATTGCGACATTTGAGATCGTATTGCGGGATTTTCCCTCGTTATGGCAGCCCAAAGACGAGTATAGTGTCTTACTAACAATAATCGGGAATCTGCTTTTGATCGCAATCACTGCAGAATTCGCGCTGCTTTTACTGTTTCGACGCTTGAGCGCGGCTGTGGAGGTCGTCGTTTTTGTGCTTGCCCGCAAAACCATAAATCCTGATATTTCAGCATTCGATCTGATGCTGTGTGCGACAGCTATCGCCGGGCTTATTGTCTTGAGATTTTATTATTTACCTGGAAAGACTACTTAGATGAACGACTCATTTTCAACAAGCCCGCTTTTTGAACGCGTAGAGCGGGCACGGCGGCGAAAACACAAGATCCGCGAGACGCATATTACGCTCGCCCACGGCAGCGGCGGGCGGGCGATGCATGATCTTGTCGAAGGGCTATTTCTGGAGTATTTTCGAAATCCGCTGCTCGAAAAGCTCGAGGATCAGGCGATCTTTGAAGTCAACGGGGCTAAGAGAATGGCGTTTACAACCGATTCGTACGTGGTCGATCCGATATTTTTTCCCGGCGGCGACATTGGCGAACTCGCTGTTCACGGCACGGTCAACGATATTGCGATGAGCGGTGCGCGGCCGCTTTATCTTTCAGCCGGGTTTATTCTCGAAGAGGGCTTTCCAATCGACGATCTCAGGCGTATCTGCGCATCGATGCAGAAGGCTGCAGAGGAAGCCGGCGTGCAGATCGTCACCGGCGACACAAAGGTTGTGCAACGCGGCGGAGCCGACAAAATTTTCATAAACACAGCCGGTATCGGCGTGATCGAAACCAAGGTAAATATCTCGTCGTCGCGGGCACAGGTGGGCGACAAGGTGATAGTAAGCGGCACGATCGGCGATCACGGCACAACGATAATGATCGAGCGCGGCGAGCTGGAACTCGAGACCGACATCGAGAGCGATTCGGCTTCACTTCACACTCTGGTAACAGATATTATCGACGAGGCCGACAAACATGGTGCGATAGATTCCGTCCACTGTATGCGTGATCCGACACGCGGCGGGGTCGCGACCACGCTCAATGAGATCGCAATGAACTCGGACGTATCAATTGAGATCCGCGAGGAACTTATTCCAGTTAGAGAAAATGTAAAAGGGGCGTGCGAGATACTAGGGTTGGATCCGCTGTATGTCGCCAACGAAGGCAAATTGGTGGCAGTAGTATCAGGTGATATAGCCGACGCAGTTATTGAACGAATGCGGCACAATCAGCACGGAACCGGAGCCTGCATTATCGGCGAGGTCAAAGCCGAACCACAAGGAATTGTGTCCATGACGACCGGATTCGGCGGCACGCGGATCGTCGATATGCTCGCCGGAGACCAATTGCCGCGTATTTGTTGATATTCGCGGAAAACACAAAATAGGTGCGCCGTTTGTCAGCGGTGCGATTTGACTTTAGGACACTTCAACAGATGTTCGGAATGTCATCGCACTTCGGTTTTGCTTCTTTCAAATTCTTAATTACGACACCACATTTTTTTTCTCAATGTGCACTAGCGCACAGAACTCTATTTGAATTGCATTTAAATTACCTATTAGTAGGTAAGTAATTGTTCTTAGAGTTTTAGGCCAAGCGGCTTTACAGGAATTGCCGGGGTACCAACTTCCGGTGGTTCTCACCTAAATTTAGATCAGAAAACTAGCAAGGGGTAAAAATAATGAAAAAATATGTAAAGAATTCGATGTTAAATTGTCTTTTGATGACGGCTGTCGTTCTGATGGCGGTTTTTCAGTTAAGCATGGCTGTATCGGCACAGGATGACAAGGATAGTAATTCCTCGTCGAACGAACGAAATAGGGCCGAAGGCGCCGTGTTCGCAATGACGAATGCGACCGCCGACAACGAAATAGTGGTCTACGAGCGTTTCAGAAACGGCACGATATCTAGAGTTCGAAGTGTGTCGACACGCGGTCTCGGACAAGGCGTTGATACCGATACGCAGGGACCGCTCAGACTTAGCGCGGATAATCGCTTTCTGTACGCGGTCAATCCCGGTAGCGACAACATCAGCGTTTTCGAAGTGAACGGAACGCGTCTCAGATTTCTTCAGATCGTTGCGGCGGGCGATCAGCCGTTGAGTTTGACCATTTGCGGCAATTTGCTTTATTCACTTGACGGGTCGGTGGCCGGCAACGGAATCAGAGGTTTTAGGAGAGCCGCCAACGGAACTTTAACGGAGATCCCGGACTCTTTCAGGATGCTGAGTTCGCCCGTTGCCGTTCCCGGCGACATCGAGTTCAGCCCCGATGGTCGAACGATTCTCGTGACACAAAAAACGACCAATGTTGTGCTGACACCGCAGAACGCGATCGACGCATTTACGATTGGGGCAGACGGCTACGCCAGCGCGATGCCGATCAGAAACGCTTCGTTCGGACTTCGCCCGTTCAGTTTAGCCTTCCGCAGCGACGGCAAATTGGTCGCGGTCGAATCATTCAACGCCGCGCCCAATCTCTCCGCCGCATCGTCATATCAACTGAATCCTGGGGGTACAATATCGGTCATCAGCGGATCTGTTCCTAACCTTCAAACCGATGTCTGCTGGGTGTTAGTCACCAATGACGGACGTTACGTTTATACGGCGAACTTCGGCAGCGGAACAATCTCCAGCTATAGCTTATCGCCATCTGGTTCTCTGACTCTACTCAACGGAGCGGCAGCATTCTCAGGAGCAATGAGTCAGCCGGTAGATATAGACCTCAGCGCCGACGGCCACTTCCTTTATCAGCTTCTCCGAGGAACAGGCGCGGTCGCCGCCTTCCGCGTCGAAGCGAACGGAAGTCTCACATCTTTAGGTCTTGTTACAGGAGGACTTCCCGTTAACGACGGAGCTTCCGGCTTGGCAGCTTATTAAATTAAAAATCGGTAGTGACCAAAAAAATAATGAAAAAACTTAACCACAGATGAACACAAAAAACACGGATAAACCAATAAAACTTCTGTGTTTATCTGTGGCTTAAGAAAAAACATGACTTGTCAGTTCACTGCCAAAAGTTCAAATTCAAGGGAGGTTTTTATGAATAAAGTAAAATTAGTTTCAATATTAACAATGTTAGCCGTGATGATTTCGGTTTGGGTAAATCCGGTCGGCGCACAGGCCAAAAAAAAGACGGGAAGCGTTTATATCCAAACCAACGGAATCAGCAACGAGATTGTCCGGTATTCCCGCGAGGACAACGGCAAGTTGACCGAAGCCCAACGAATTTCGACCGGCGGCGCAGGCTCTGGGACTTTCAAACCGATCACCGGACAAGAAAGCGCACCGAACGCTTTTGAAGGTGTCGGCAGCATTATTATCACGCCCGACCGACAGTATTTATTTACCACGAACGGCGGCGACAACAGCGTGTCGAGTTTCACAATCAGCTCGGATGGCGAATTGACTCTGACAGATGTTCAGCCGACCGGACAAAGCGTGAGCGGCAAAAGCGGAACAGCT
>JBBRSH010000111.1:0-14684 GCA_038245555.1 Pyrinomonadales bacterium
CCGACTACGATGGCGACGGCAAGACCGATGTTGCTGTCTATCGTTCGTCGACCACGAACTGGTACATCCTGAATTCAGGCCAGGCAGGTAATGCTGTTGGCGGTTTCAGCTCAATGCAGTTCGGTACCGCCGGCGACGTCCTGATGCGTTACTAGTCCCTAGGACCGATCAGGCAGGCCTGCTTTCCAGCCTGTCTGATCGGATAAAAAAAGGCTGTTCGGAAACCCATAGTTTTCGAACAGCCTTTTTATTTCCCGGATGAGTACGACTAGCTTCTCTTCATTCTTTCATTTTACAACGGTCGGAACAGTCCGCTTCTTCTCGCTCTCCAGATCGGCAATTTCGCTATTGCCGGTCACATCCCAATTAAAATTGAGAATAAACCGGCCGGCGTCCTTTAGTTCTTTGACCGCGGCATCCCGGAGTTTTTCGATCTGCTCCTTCGTGGAGAATTTATACACGCTCCTACTGCCAGCATTTTCACCCGACAGTTCGATATTCCGGATCACCTTTAGCTGTCCGCTTGTATCGAGCCGCTCCCCACGGTCTACTGCCGCCGTGATCACGGTGTTTTCCAGATATGTGGTGCACAAACCTTCGATCCGTTCACCGTCCCGATCGGCCTCCAGGAACTCCTCTTTGGACATTGAAACGACCGGCGAAACATAGAACCGTCGCTCAAATTTTTCCTTGCCGGTCTTGTCTCTAAATACAGATGACGTGTCCCACGTGCAAACCAGCAAAACCGTCTGGGCATTTGCCGCAAGACCGTCCCCGGCGATCAGGACGATCGAAATGCCCAACGACAACCAGATGAGGTGAGTCTTCATTCCGATTCTCCAAACTCTAGGCGACCTCGAGGTCCCAATTAAACAAGGCTTCACCGTCGTGCTGGATCGCAAACGTTCCCGTCACTCCTTCAAATCCATCGGTGCCGCTCCCGGGCACGACATCGCCATACCAGGGCCCGCCGCCCGCTGCGTCGCGAACGCCGTAATGCTGAATGACGAAAGTCCCTTCGCGGCCGTCCGCTTTTGCGGTTACACGTTCCATAACTACATATCCGCCTGTCCCCGCCGGTGTCTGTAGCAGCAAGCCATAGCCGACGCTCGAACCTTCAAGTTCGCCGGTAAAGGCCTTGCGTATCGTCGCTCTCCCAATATCCGACAACTCTTCCACGCCGCCCGTATCGGCGACGTCCCAGCCCTTGATTTCGAATGTTGATTTGAATTTCATATTTTGTCGACCCGTGATGACATCACTTTTTAGCTTCCTGAGATCTCTTTTCCTTAAACTGTTTTCGAAGCTCGACCGCCTCCGCGTCACTCAACGGCTTCGCCGTCATAAGGGAAAGGCTAAGCTTGCGCAGCTGTTCAGTCTGTCGCAATCGTCTCGTGATTGCTTCGGATGACATATCAATTTCCTTCATTTCGAATCCTGTCTATATCAATTAGATCTTTGTGCCTCCCGGCCAGTTCTTTCATTTTGATAAGTCCTTCACGGGAGACGATCGACATCGGGCTTCCCTGCCAATTGACTGTCCTTCTGTCTTCCCAAACATCATGGACCTGAGGAGTCACAAGCAGGAAATCGAGTGAAAGGACCTCACCGTCACTGTCGATCTTTGATACCCGTCGAATCTCGACCGCCCGTTCCTTAAACGACATATCCAATCCATGAATATCGTAGCCGAACGGTTTAACAAGTTGAAGAGACTCGTCAAGCGATTCGCTTCGAATCAGTATGTCAATGTCGAAGGTCGCCCTCGGAAAACCCAATATCGTCAGTGCCAGCCCTCCGCAAACGGCATATTCGACATCGTTCTCTTCTAACGAAGTGGTGATCTGTGCCAGCTCAATCAACAGGTCGGACATATTTCCCCTCCACTGTCATTAAATCAAATCCAGATAACGCCTCCTAGACAGCCATCGGCGGCGGTTCCATCAGGACACCGCAACCCTTACACGTTCGCAGGATGGAATTGCCGTAAAATTTCTTAAACACACCCTGAAACTGCGTCGTTATATCAGTTAGTTGAAAATACTCTTCATACAGTTTGCTGTTGCAGTTTTCGCAAAACCAAAGCAGGCCGTCGAGTTCACCCTCGTGACGTTTCCGCTCGATGACAAGCCCAACAGTGTTCTCTCCGCGGATCGGATTGTGCGGAATGCGAGGCGGGAGCAGGAACATCTCGCCTTCGCGGATCGGAACTTCGACGGCTTTGCCGTCTTCCTGTATCTGCACTTTTATATCGCCCTCAAGCTGATAAAAAAGCTCTTCACCCTCGTCCCAGTGGTAATCTTTGCGGGAATTCGGCCCTCCGACGACCATCACGATAAAATCATCGTCATCATAAACGCACTGATTCCCGACCGGCGGCTTGAGCAAATGCCGGTGCTCGTCGATCCATTGTTTGAAATTAAAAGGGCGTCGTATAGACATCAAGTTATTTTAGAGCTTTATCGGCGTCAAAACATATCCTTTTTTACGGAGGAGATTTAACACACCCTTCGGGCCGCCGAGATGTGCGCTGCCGACGCCGAGGAACGACGGGGTCGAGGTGATGTTTTTCTCGATCACGGGTATCCATGCTGCGTTTCGATCGACAAGCAGCTTCTCCTGCATCGCAGCATCCATATCTTCCTGATTTTCCGTAAGTTTGAAGAGATCGTCGGAACTTTGCGTCAGATAGATACGATAGAGATCCTTAAACTCGCCAAAACCCTTTTCCGGGTCGGAAGCCATTTTCACAAGTCCCTCGACCTGTTTTTCGATCGGCTGCGCGTCAAGTGCGGCAAATTCGGCTTCGACCGTTTCCAATCCATTTATTGGCATTTTTTTTGCTGTCGCTATCTCAACCAGAAAATTGTCATAAGCAACCGGTCCGGAGCAGCCGATGACCTTTGGGCTGCGCAGCAGGACGGCGGTTACCAAAATTGGCTTGAAATTCTGAAGCTGGTCGTATGAAATTCCAAGATAATTCTTAAAAAGTGCATCGACCTTTGCGTATTCTTCGGGTTTCAAAAACGGCTTTACTGATTTGCCATCGGGCATCATAGATCCGCTTGCAGCCTTTTTCATTACGGCCGGGTCGTCCAAATCTAACTCAAGCAGCAACTGCTCTGTCTGACCAACATAGGCTTTTAGCCCCTCAGCCGGAAACATATCCTTGGGGCAGATCAGATGGATAGTGCCAAAAATATAAGATGGCTTTTTGAGCTTTTTCCCGGTGATCTTGTAAAGGATCGCCGATCCTGACGGTACCGTCGGCGCCTTTTGCGCTCTTACGTCAAGCCCCGGACACATAAAAGTTAGAAGGAAAAAAAGTAGCAGAAACAGGCTCTTGTTCATTTGAATTGTATGACTCTTTGTCGATCGCGGGCTCAGTTCTAATTGCACGGAAAATCTCTTCAATATTACATTTTAACCATGTTATTATATCTGAAAATATTTTGTTTCGAGTAACCGTTTGCGTTCATCCGCGCCCTTCCACGACCGCTCCGGTCAGCAAACGATGAGCATATTTATTAACTTTTGAGCAGTCCAGGGGAAATCATGAATATTAACGAAGATAAATTGAATCAGCTGCTTGGCAAATTTGTCGGCGATCTCGGTGCAACGCTCCATTCGGGTTCGGTCGTGATAGGTGCGGAGCTCGGGCTCTACAAATCTCTGGCCGTAGAAGCTAAACCCATGACTTCTGAGGAATTAGCCGCGGCTACTGGCACGAACGAAAGGTATATCCGCGAATGGCTTAACGCCCAGGCTGCAAGCGGCTATGTCGAATATGACCCGGCATCGGGCAAGTATTACCTGACCGATGAACAGGCGTTTGTGCTCACCGATGAAAATAGTGCCGCATACTTGCCGGGTGCTTTCATCCTGGCAAACGCCGCTCTGCAGGCTGTTCCGAAAATGGTCGAACGGTTTAAGACGGGCGAGGGGCTTGGCTGGCACGAGCATCACCACGACCTTTTTCGCGGAACTGAACTGTTTTTCCGGCCCGGATACGCGACGAATCTCGTGTCGGCGTGGATACCGTCGCTCACCGGCGTCGACGAGAAACTCAAAACGGGTGGCCGGGTCGCGGATGTGGGTTGCGGTCACGGAGCCTCGACGATATTGATGGCCAAGGCCTATCCCAATTCGACATTTGTCGGATTCGACTATCATCACAAGTCGATCGAGACCGCCCGAGCAAAGGCCGCGGAGGCGGGCGTGAGCGACCGCGCCACCTTTGAGGTTGCGAGCTCAAAAGATTTCCCCGGCGGCGACTATGATCTGGTCACCTTTTTTGACTGCCTGCACGATATGGGCGACCCGGTCGGGGCGGCCGCACATGTTCGTAAAGCGCTGAGCGAGGACGGATCGTGGATGATAGTCGAGCCGTTTGCGAACGACAAGTTCGAAGACAATCACAACCCGGTCGGACGCGTTTTCTATTCCGCGTCGACATTGATCTGCACGCCGGCTTCGCGTTCGCAGGAAGTGGGGCTCGGGCTTGGAGCTCAGGCCGGTGAGGCGAGGCTCCGGGAAGTTGCCGAGCAAGGCGGTTTCTCGCAGTTTCGGAGGGCAAACGAAACGCCGTTCAATCTTGTACTCGAGGCGAGACTGTAAGGCGAACTCGTCGATCCATCGTCAAAATTGAAGGGAGGCGATTGCTGTTACCTAAAAATACATCGCCGCGATCTCGTTCGCCAATTCGCCTATGCGGCCTCCTGGTTGATCCGCGTTTGACAACAATACAACCGAGATCCTTTCGGCCGGAAAATACGTGAAAGCGGTCGCAAAACCGAGACCTCCTCCACCGGTGTGACCGATACGTTTTCGACCGCGAAACGGCGTCAATCCCAACCCCAGACCATATTGCTGAACGGTTTCTCCGTTGTTGAGTTTGGCGTTTGTCCACATTCGCTCCAAAGTTTTGCGCTTGAGCACCTTTTCAGTCGAAAAGGCTCCTTCGAATTTTGCCATATCGATTGCTGTTGAGATCAGCCCGCCATTGGCAAACTCGTCGATCTCAAACCGACCTGCATTCTTTACAACTCCGTCACGCAAACTATACCCGTTTGCCCGGTTTGGAATGAGGTCGGTGTAATTCGTGCTTCGCGTATCTTTCATGCCCAGCGGACCTAAAACCCGTTCGCGCAGAAATGTTTCATAAGGCTTTCCCGAGACTCGTTCGACAATCATCCCGAGCAGGTGATAATTCGTGTCGCCATAAGCGAAACGTTCACCGGGAGTGAATTCAAGCGGAAAACAGGAGACCTCTTTCAAAACATCTTCACGGGTGTAACTACGAGGTTCTTTTCCAACCGGACACGGATCTTTATCGCTGGTTGCAAAACTGGGAATGCCGGATGTATGAGTCAATAACTGGCGGACGGTAATCGGTTGCCAGATCGCAGGCAGGTCAATTAGATGCTTGGATATAGGATCGTCGAGCGACAATCGGCCATCTTCGACAAGGGCCAACGTCAGGATCGCGGTGAATGTTTTTGTGATCGACATTATGCCAAAACTCGTTTGTTCGGTCACAGGTACCGATAGTTCGAGATTTGCGATCCCGTAGCCTTTGAGGTGAATGATCTTGCCGTCGCGAACAACTGCAAGCGATAGGCCGGGAATGCCATATTCGCGCATCTTGCCTTTGACGAAATCATCGATCGCTTTTTTGGTGACACTTCGCTGTCCTCTCGTTGCCAAAACAGAACACGAGATGAAGACGATGACGGCTATTATCGAAGTCTTTTTCATAGAACTACGCTCCTACAGCTCCGCAATGCGATTTACCGTCCGCCAATTACGACCGGTCGCGGCAATTTTTAACTTCTTGTCAATAAATCCTTTGCCTACAGCACTGTCCGTAATATGGATCTTGAGGAAACAGGCGACGTGACGGCCCAGGATCGCGAATCGCTCATTTTCATTGCCCTGCTCAAGGAGAAAAGCCTCCTGCTCATCGGTCAGTTTCTCATTCAGAAAGAAAACATGGACATCCTTGTGGCTTTCGAACTGCCCGGCAAACGGATTCCACTCGACAATCTCTTGAATCTCCGAGATCGGTCGAACCATCACAGAAATATCAAACCCAAACTCCTTTTGAATCGTGTCGTGTATTATCTTCGCGAGCTTGCCATCGTCCGTTTTCCGCGTTTCAAACACCAGGTTGCCGCTGTTGATATAGCTTTTTACATTTTCAAAACCGAGCGTAGCAAACGTCGCTCGCAGTGTCTGCATTTTGATCATGTTCTTCCCCGAGACATTAATGCCGCGGAGCAGGGCGACGTATTTCATCTAGAACGATTCCATATCGATCACGAAGCGGTAACGAACATCCGAACGGATAGTCCGGTCATAAGCCTCTTCGATCTGTGAGACAGTTATGACCTCGACATCTGAAACAATGTTGTGAGCGGCACAGTAATCGAGCATTTCCTGCGTCTCCGCTATGCCGCCGATGCTCGAACCGGCGAGCGTACGGTTGTTACCCGCAAGCGAAAACGCCCGTGCAGAGATCGGATTTTCCGGAAGCCCGACCAGTACCATCGCCCCGTTGACGTCAAGCAGTTTGAGATACATATCCATCTCATGGTCGGCCGAAACTGCATCCAGGATGAAGTTGAAATTTCCGGCAAGCGGCTTTAAGTTTGCCGGATCCGTGGTCACAACAAAATGATGGGCTCCGAGTGCCAATGCATCGTTCTTTTTCGACGGAGATGTGCTCAGCACTGTCACCTCAGCCCCCAGCGAGACCGCCAGTTTGACGCCCATATGGCCCAAGCCGCCAAGCCCGACGACAGCCGCCTGAGTGCCCGGCCCGACCTTATATTTCTTGAGTGGCGAATAGGTTGTGATACCGGCACAAAGCAGCGGTGCGACGGCGGCGAGATTTTGCCCTTCGGGAACCTTGAGGGCGTACGCTTCGTCGACGACGTGATGTTTTGAATATCCGCCGTAGGTCGGCGTCGCTTTATCCATCTCGGTGCCGTTGTACGTCGCCGCACAATGAACCTTGCAAAACTGCTCGACGCCGGCCTGGCAGCTCGAACACGTCCTGCACGAATCAACGAAGCACCCCACGCCCGCGATATCCCCGACTTTGAATTTCGTAACGGCATTGCCCACTTGTGAAACCGGCCCCACGATCTCGTGTCCGGGCACCATCGGATAGATCGACGGCCCCCATTCGCTTTTCGCCTGGTGAATGTCCGAGTGGCAAACGCCGCAGTATCGGACGTCGATCAAGATATCGTTCGGCCCGACGTCGCGGCGTTCAAATTCAAATTGGCCGAATTTAGCTTCGGCATTATGTGTTGCGTAACCCTTTGTTTTTATCAATTCTTCACCCCTTATTAGTTATTTTATGGTCGCGATCACCTTCAGCTCGATGGCGATCGGCGTTGGAAGTTTGTTCACCTCGACCGTCGTCCTGCACGGTTGATTGTCCGCAAAATATTCAGCATAAATTCGATTATACACGGCGAAATCATCCCGCATATTAGTCAAAAATACCGTCACATCGACGATCTGGTCCCACGATGAGCCGGCGTCGTCTAAAATATATCGTACATTCTGAAAGACAGAACGGCACTGCTTTTCAATATTGTAGCCGACTACCTCTCCAGTCTCATTAAGCTCAACGCCGGGAATCGCCCTGGAACCGCGTTCGCGGGGCCCCACACCCGACAAAAACAACAGATCGCCGACTCTGCGTGCGTGAGGATAGTGGCCTACCGATTCAGGCGCTTTTGACGAATAAAAGAAATCATCTTTGGCCATTTTTAGCATTTTACCTGATTTGAAGGGTCTATGTTTATCATCCCGGTTTTAAATCCGGCTTCGGATTTTGGGAGAATACATACTTGTCGGGAATAGATTGCCACGGTGGTGGCATCTAATATATACAGGAAGTATATTCTGATGCTTTCTGTAATATTTGTTTTTATATCGTAATTGTCATATGAATGATATGAGGAGCCCTAAAATGAGCATTTTTACTAAGTGCATTGTTCTTACTTCAATCGTTGCTGCAGTTGGCTGCGGTGTCATAACCAGTTCGGCGAAGAAAGTCGACCTTCGAGATATAGAGCCGGAACCATTTGTCGAAAGCGGTGATCCGGCAACGACTGCCAAAGGAGAACAAATAGCAGTTTTCGCCGGCGGTTGTTTCTGGGGTGTCGACGCGGTTTTCAAGCATGTAAAGGGAGTGATCGACGTTAAATCGGGCTACTCTGGCGGTGAAGCAAAGACCGCCGATTATGAACGGGTTTCCGAAGGCGATACCGGCCACGCCGAATCCGTCAAGGTCACATTTGATCCGACAAAGGTGACATATACCCAGCTTTTGACGGTATTCTTTTCGGTCGCCCATGACCCGACGGAGTTAAACCGCCAGGGCCCGGACACCGGAACGCAGTATCGGTCTGCGATCTTTTACAGCAACGAGGAGCAAAAGAAATTGGCGCTTTCGTATATTGAGGCGATCGACAAATCCAAAGCCTTTTCAAAGCCGGTTGTAACACAGGTCGTTCCGCTAAAGCAGTTTTACGATGCCGAGGCCTATCATCAAAATTACCTAGCACTTCACCCGACTCAGTCGTACATTGTTGTTAACGACGCTCCGAAGGTTGCTGACCTCAAGAATCGTTTTCCTGGTCTGTATGTGGAATAGTCAGAACAGTTTTTAAGTTGTAGGTCGATGTAACTCAGGAAGAAATCGGCCGCACATTCATAAAGATGACGCAGATAAGAAACATTTTCCTATCTGCGTCATCTGATTATTTCCGGTTAGATTTCTTAATTCGACTTCTCCGCCCAGATCCGAGCTAAATTCACGAGCGTGTCGGTCGTCTTCTCCAAGCCTTTTCTTGAATTAAACTCCAGCTTACCGTGAAAATTATGTCCACCGGTAAAGAGGTTCGGCGTCGGTAATCCCCTAGCTGTCAGGTTTGAACCGTCTGTTCCGCCGCGGATCGGTCGTAATTCCGATGGGACGCCCGCACGTTTTGCAGCTTCGATCGCGTAGTCGGTGAGCTGCGGGTAATCTTTTAGCACCTCTTTCATATTTAGATACCCGAGTTTTGATTCGTAATCGATCTTCACGTCCGGATATCGTTTTTGAATATCGGCAACCACGCGCTTCACAGCATTTTCCTGTCCCGCCAGGCCAGCGATATCAAAATTGCGTAAAAGGATCTTTATCGTCGACGTCTCTTCGTTCATCGCCGATGAATATGGATGGAGAAATCCTTCGCGGCCCTCGGTCGTCTCCGGGCGATTCGGCACCGCCGTTTTAAATGCCTCAAGAAACGCGCCGGCCGCGTACATCGAGTTGATCATGATACCCTTCGCAGTGCCGGGATGAGTATTTTTGCCATGAAAGGTAACCGTGGCCGTGCGGGCCGACCATGTTTCGTTCGATATGTCACCCAGCTGCTCGCCATCGACCGTGTACGCAAATTTTGCACCCCATTTTTCGATCTCAAACTTGTCGATACCGCCGCCGACCTCTTCATCGGGCGTAAACGCGATCGCGAGGTTGCCGTGCTTTATCTGGGGATTTTGCTTTAGCGTGTCGATCATCGTCATGATCTCGGCACAGCCCGATTTGTCGTCGGAACCAAGCAGTGTCGTCCCGTCCGCCGTAATGATGTCATCGCCGATGAGGTTTTTCAGGTCCGGGTTTTTTGCGACACTGATCACCTGTGTCTTGTCGTTGGGCAAGACAATGTCGCCGCCCTGATAGTTCTTGACAATATTAACCTTCACATTAGCACCGGAAACGGCCGGTGATGTGTCCATGTGGGACATGAAGCCAATTGTCGGAACCTTCGAGTTATCAGCCAGATTGCCCGGAACCATTCCGTAAACGATCCCAAATTCGCTTACACGAACGTTCTGGACACCCAGATCTTTTAACTCCTTTTCCAGAAGCCGCGCCAGATCGAACTGTTTCTTGGTGCTTGGCGGTGCCGGTTGGTCCTCCGCCGATTGGGTGTCGATCTTGACGTAACGCAAGAAGCGAGACATCGCCGTTTCAGCAGGCGCCTTTTGCTGGGCGTAGCCGCTGACACAGACCAGCAGCGTTATCATCAAAATGTAAATAAATTTCATAGACTTAACATCGGTCACACTTTCGATGCGATATTTGTACGCATCGCTTACACCTTTATTTTTATGACTTCCGAAGCGGCCAACAGATACGCTCCCGCCCCGTAAACTTCCCAGCTATCGGCGCTAAAATTTCGCCTGGGATCGGCCCCGATAGGCTGCGTCCATCCGACCTTGCCATCCGCATGAACGAGCGAATTCAATCTGATCCACGCCTTTTTCACAGCCGGTAGGTACTTCGCTCGATCGAGCAATTTGTTGTTTATCCCCCAAGCCATCGAATAGACATAAAATCCTGAACCGCTCGCTTCGCCGCCCGGATAGGCATCGGGGTCGAGCAAACTCGATCGCCATAACCCGTCAGATTGCTGAAGGACAAGCACGCGATCCATCATTTCCCTGTACATATTTTCGTAAAAGGCCCGGTTGGGATCGTTTTTTGGCAGCTCTTTCATTAGTCGCACCAACCCGCCCGTCACCCAACCATTGCCGCGACTCCAAAAGACTTTTTTCCCGTTCGCTTCGCGTTTGCCCTCGCCTTTGACGTTTACCAGATACCCCGCATCGCGGGCATACAGGTGTTCGTCCTTATTGTAGAGCAGATCGTATGTCTCCCTAAAAAACTTGTCATTCATATCATAATACGACTTGTCGTTCAGCGTCTTTCCCAGCTTGGCGAACGTCGGCGGCGCCATAAACAACGCATCGCACCACCACCAAATGATCCCGTGCTTTTCGACCTCATTGCTTTTGTCTTTACCTATCCGGGCGATCGCATCGATCGTCGGCTGGATCATCTTCCGATCCTTTTTCAAACGATAAAGATCGATATACGTCTGGCTGATCGCGATATCGTCAGCATGATCAAATCGCTTCCCCGGCTTCCAGCCATTCTTCTCGCCCATATCCATCAGTGCCGCGAGAATATCCTTGTCCGCGGTCGTTTCATACGCCGCAAAAACGCCCGCGTAAAACGCCCCGTTCGTCCAATCGGTCAGTTCATGATTTGGATTCTTGAGCTGCCACTCGGCAACCTTGAGCATTCTCGCCTTGATGTCTTTATTGCTTAGAGGATCAGCTTGGGCAAAATTGCCCGTAACCAAAACGACTACAATGAGACACGATAGAAATATTCTTTTCATAAAAAAACAGGATAACGGACTATTTGCCGCCGTGCGATGTCCAATTCGTGTCACAGCTTCACGCAGACATTCTTCTCTTCTGTAAAAAATCGCAATGCTTCGAAACCGCCTTCCCTGCCAACACCGCTGTCTTTTACACCGCCAAAGGGTGTTCTTAGGTCGCGAAGCAGCCAGCAGTTGATCCAGACAATTCCCGACTCCAGTTTCGCTGCCAACCGATGGGCTCGCGATAGGTTCTCAGTCCAAACGCTTGACGACAAGCCGTAGCGGACCGAATTTGCATAGCCCAGGACCTCGTCTTCGGTGTCGAATGCTTGGAGCGTAACGACGGGGCCGAATATCTCTTCCTGATTGGTCCGGCAATCGTGCGACAACCCCTCAATGACCGTCGGCCGAATGAAAAGTCCCTTCTCACATCGCCCGTCAACTGTGACAGCCGTGCCGCCGGTCAGGATAGTTCCGCCTTCAGTTCGAGCGAGGTCGATATACGACATTATCTTCTCAAAATGCGGTTTGGAAACAATAGCCCCGACATCCGTATCGTCAGCAAGCGGGTCACCGACCTTTAATCTGGAGACATCCGCAACAAAATCCCGTTTGAATCTTTCATAAAGCGGCCGCTCGACGAATATCCGCGAACCGCACAGGCAGATCTCACCCTGATTTGCGAAAGCCGCCCGCCGTGTTTCGGCCAGCATCTCGTCATAGTTGCAGTCCGCAAAGATGATGTTCGGGTTTTTGCCGCCAAGCTCGAGCGAGAGTTTTTTGAACATCGGTGCCGCCACGCGTGCGATCTCCTCACCCGTCGATGTACCGCCAGTAAAAGAGATGGCCTTAACATCGCGATGTGCGACTATTGCCGAACCCACCTTTGGCCCAGTTCCGTGGACAATATTGAGCACGCCCGCCGGCAGTTCCGCCTCGATGCACAATTTCGCGAGCAAATACGCGGTCATCGGCGTCACTTCGCTCGGTTTTGCGACGACCGTGCATCCGGCGGCGATCGCCGGTGCGATCTTCCAGGTAAACAGATACAGCGGCAGATTCCATGGGCTAATACAGCCAACAACCCCAAGCGGCTGCCGCAAAGTGTAGTTGATGGCCCCAAATCCAACGCTGTCGTGCGACTCGTTCGCCGTATGCATCGCCGCGGTCGCGTAAAACCTGAAATTCGAAGCGGCCCGCGGAATGTCGAGCAGTTTTGCAATGGCAAGCGTTTTACCATTATCGATGCTCTCCGCCAAAGCCAGCTCGTCGATCTCTCGCTCGATCAGCGCTACTAACCGCATCAGAACCGTAAACCTATCTTCCGCCGAGGTTGCCGCCCACGCCGGAAAAGCGGCAGTCGCCGCCTCGACCGCCAAATGCACGTCCCGGTCATCCGAATCCGCGATCAGCGAATACACCTCACCCGTCGAAGGATCAAAATTGTCGAGATATTCCCCCGACGCCGGCTGAACAAACTCGCCGCCAATGTAATTGTCGATGCTGATCATATCTCGATATTATACTCGACTCCGCCCGACTCGACTCATCGACCGTATTCCATCAGCCACGATCTTTCCTCTTGATCGGTACCGCGTCCTGTAGTTTCGGTCAGGACAAAAAAGGAGGTCGCCTTTTCAGACAGCCCCCATTTCGCTTTTTTCGGTTCCCTACGGATGATATGCCGCGGGGATCGGCTGGTCGGTGCTCAAACCGAAGACCTGCGCCGCAAAGCCTGAGGTCGATCGATTTAGGTACCATACCCCAGTCGACGGACGGTAGACAGCGATGTCTGTTTTGCCGTCACCATCGTAGTCCCCGGGAACCGCGATATCCGTACTGATGCCGAAATGCGCGAATGTAAATCCACCATCGGTACTCCTAATGATGTACCAGGTGCCGTCACTTGGGCGGTAGACGGCGATGTCGTCTTTGCTGTCGCCGTCGTAATCGGCGGGAACCGGGATGTCGGTCGGTAGTCCCCATTGAACCTTTGTAACGTTTTGCGATGGGTTTCCAGAAGCGTTGCTCATGTTCCAGGTACGGTCACCCGGATGATAGAAAGCCAGATCGGTCTTGCCGTCACCGTTGAAATCCATGACCAACGGAACATCGCCGGAGGATCCGAATTTGAATGAATCCACCGTCTGTGACTGTTGCTTCGATATCCACCATGTTTGTGTTGAAGGACGGTAAACAGCTATATCGAGCACGCCGTCGCCGTCATAGTCGCCGGTTACCGGTACGTCTCCCGGCAGTCCAAACGCATAGCCGCTAAGTGTAAACGTGTTGCTGTTCAAGATGTAGAAGTCGGCTACATTATCTGTCGCGGTCGGCCGCCAGACGGCGTAGTCCGTCTTGCCATCCCCATCATAGTCTCCCGGAATGATGGTATCGGTGGAGACGCCCCAATGCACTGTCGTAAGACCGGCTGTTGAGCGGTTGATGTACCAGTTACCCTCAGACGGGCGGAAGACGGAGAGGTCGGTCCTGCCGTCGCCGTCGTAATCGGCTCGCGCTCTGACATCGTCGTTCAGGATCGTGCCCTGACCGTCGGGGTCGGTTAGAGTCGCGGCACCTGGAGCGCTGAGATGAACTGTGAAAGATTCGGTGGGTTCGACCTTATTGTCACCGTCTATCACGACGAAAATGTCCTTTGTCGACTCGCCGACGCCGAATGTCAAATCGCCGAATTGCGGCTCATAGTCATGATCCGCGACGGTCGCCGTTCCGTCGACAGTATTATAATGAACGGTCGAGACCACGCTAAGGTCGCCCGTCCTGGTCACAAGAAAATCAAAAGTGTTATTGCTCGGACCACTGGTTAAACTGGGTGCTCCGCCACTTTCGGTACCGCTGGCATCTCCTATCCCCACACCCGTTGCTGCGGGAGCCGTTATTTGAAAGTTTGCGTTATTAATATCGAAAAAGATGTTTCCAATCGCTTCGATCTTGAGACGAGCTGTCGTTGTTTGATTGTTCGGAACTGTGATGGGCTCGGTGCCATCGTTAGGCGTGCTTGCGAGCAGCGTGATCGGAAACGTAAGCCCGCCATCGGTCGAGAGCGTGATCTTAACGTTTGCCGCACTGACGGGAACCGCAGCCGTGTTGGCTACATTCCAGGTTACAGTCTGCACGGAATTGGCGGCCCACGCCTCCGGCGTGTCTTGAGTTGTCACCAGAAACGGCCCTGCTCCGCCAGCAACAACAACGGTCGCTGCCCCGTCCGCAATACCACCGCCGGCAGCATTGTTATCGCGTACTGTTACTCGAAAATTCATTGTGCGTGCTATTGACGGTAGCCGCTCGCCGGTAACGCATGTTTCACCCGCCGCGCAGACGTAGCCGTTGGTCGAACCGCTGGTCGGAGCAAACGGGAGAGTCCCGGTATACGTCAATGGCGGCGTGTTCGCATTATTAAGGATGTAATACAAACTCGGAAAC
>JBBRSH010000112.1:0-14668 GCA_038245555.1 Pyrinomonadales bacterium
AATAACTACCTCTCCCGGCTGATTAATTTTCGCCTCGCACGCCAACCTCTCATTTTTCCTACGACTAACAGTAGAAAAATGTTCCTTTTCGAGAGCTGATTCGCGCGATAAAAGTTGAGCTCCGGTGCTGACGATGACCGAGCAATTGTGAATACCGGTCCGTTGATCGCAGGCATCTTCAAACCGCACACCGAAACGTTTTAATGCATCGGAAAGAAATGTACCGACCGCGACCTCACCTTCGAGCCCTTCGCGTTCAAATCTGATTGTCGCGTTTGCCATACTTCTTACTCCTTAGCCGCCTACGACCGATTTTACACGCACGCGGGGCTGAGCCCCGGGAGGTGCAGTTATTATCGCTTCTGTTTTATTTTGACATTCGGCACAGATGCCCCACATGCGCAGACTATGATGAGTGGGTACAAATCGAAATTGTTCAGCCATTTTGTCCTGAAGCGATTCGATCGCTTCCGAGAAGAATTCTATAACGCTACCGCATGCGGTGCAGATCATGTGGTCGTGATGATCGTGATTATAGTGGTGTTCAAAGTAGGTCTTGTTATCGCCGAACCTAACCTCACGTGCCAATCCAGCTTCCGTTAGGAGACGGAGTGTTCGATAAACCGTCGTATGTCCGACAGAAGGATCTTCCCTGTGTACGAGACGATGCAGGTCGTCGATCGTCAAATGTTCCTCGGTAATTAGGAAGGTATTCATTATCAATTCGCGCTGTCCCGTCCACCGGAGACCCGCAAGTTTGATATGCTCCAGAAAGATCTGCCTTTCCTTCTCAAATAAATAGCGATCCGTTTCCATCCACGACCATCCGAATCTCGATTTTATCATCCGGTATCGGATTTAGCCATCGCGATCATTTGCCGAAACTTTGCGACTTCTGATGGATCGGCTCCTTTTTCAATGGTCAGGTCCAGCGAAATGTCGCCGAGTAACAGATAAAGTTCCTGAACTCGAGGGTCTCCGAGTTCACTCAGCGCGGCCAGATGGCGTTTGAATGAAGCTACGTCTCTCCTGGCAAACGTGCCGGTTAGAGCGTCCGGCAGCGATTGGACCTTAATGTTTTCAAGTGTACTCGCGACGAGCGGCAGAAGCACTCGTTTAGCGTCGTCCTTCTTCAACCCGCATTGGACCATCAGCTCCATCGACGATTCGACAAGCGCGACAAAATGTCCACACGCCATCACAGCCGAAGCGTGATACAGCGCCTTCTTGTCCCCGTCGATCGAAAACGAAATTCCACGGAGGTCCTCCACGATCGTTCGGCCGCGGTTTAAGGCATCTTGATCGCCTTCAAGACAAAAATACGAACCGCTAAATCTTGAGGACCCTATTTCGGGATCGCTGATCGAGACGAGCGGGTGGATCGAACCGATCGGCGATCCGGCTTTTTTAAGTGGCCACAAAACCGAGGACGAAAGCGATCCGCTGGTATGGAACACATACGTTTCGCTGCTTACTCGGCCGGCGATCGAAGATACAATTTCGGCTATCTCGCTGTCGCGGGTCGCAATTATTACCGTATCCGTGTCGAGACGGTCCGATTTAGAAAGGTCTGTAACGCGCGACGCTCGATTTCGGATTGCAGAATTACCAAGCCAGGCGTTTCGGTCCCGGACGATCAGATCCTTGATCAAATATTTGTCGGATGGCAGTGCGAGGGCAAGAGCACCTCCGACACGGCCGACACCGATGATAGAAACAGATTGCATGCCGGTAAAAACTATATCCGAAATGCAGCCGCTACCGTGAGTCAAATGTTGACGTTACTGCTGTAAAGGGTGATATTCAGCGACATCGATAGAGACTGGAAATCCCTCGCTTTCGG
The DNA here is from genome assembly GCA_038245555.1 of Pyrinomonadales bacterium. GTDB lineage: Bacteria > Acidobacteriota > Blastocatellia > Pyrinomonadales > Pyrinomonadaceae > OLB17. The sequence continues at coordinate 1,844 of JBBRSH010000112.1, forward strand.
TAAATGGACCGATCTCATCGATCTCGTAGACGTCTTCAGTTGTAATATTTGAGGTCATCGCAAAGAGATTGCGGATCAGAGAGAGTTCCGAATTCGATAATCGCCTGTTTTCATTCGCCGACGAAAGATATTTTGTAAGCGTGTCTCTCGCATCGGGCGCTGAGCCATCAGAACTTTCTTCGGGAAGTCCGATCATCTTCGCGACTAATTCATCCTTTCGCAGACGAAGGGTTTGCCGATACGAGGCCAGCCCTTCGTTTACCGTTTCCCATAGAGTTTGCGGCAAAGATTCGACTGTTTCCGCCTGACCAAGCGTAAATGAGCATCCGCAAACCGGCATTGCCGTCGCAAGGATCTTATCGGTGTCGAATTTACAATCGAATTGCTTGATCCGTTTCACGATTGACCGCGAGGCTGCCTTGAAGCTGCGATCGAAAGCAGGTATTCCGCAGAGATTTTCGAATTCCCACCACAGATCTGTTTTGTGAATCTCATCGAGTTTGTCGCGAAGAGTGGGTGTCGACAAGAGCAGGTCGTGACGTTCAACAAAATACGCTGAATATTCACTCTTGAATCTTGTCCACAATTCGGCGATATCGTCATTGCATGTCGCCGTCGATGAATTTGGTGCTCGGCCGATCGCGTCCCCAAGTAGAAGTGCGATCGCGTCGATCTCAGGGATGCCGGTGATCTCGCAAAGTGACAGCCACGTGCCAACCTCTTCTCGCAGGATCGTTCCTGTTATAAACTCCTCGACGGTAGCCAGATCTGACGAAAATCGAGCGAACTCGGCGTCGGAATCTGCAAATGCATCGGCAACACGCTGGAGGCAGCCTTCGATGGGTAGTGAACTATCAACCACGGCGGCGATCGAATCGGCAGCAATTCGAAACGCCTTTATTGAATTTCGGGCGAGCCGCCAGATATTCGTATTTAGGCGGTCGTCTCGGATCGCATCAAATCTGTCGGACAAACATCCGCTGTTCCAGGCCGCCAGCCAATCTTGTAAAGATTGGAGTACGTTTAGCCGGTCCTCGGTCTTGTTCAATCCTTTGAGCGCTAAATTTCCGGTAAGCAGTGTGCCCCACATTACCAATCGTTCGTTCGAGTACGCCGACTCAGCGGGAATGGCGATACCGATGATGTCGTCCCAGATCAGCTGCAGGTCAAGCGATCGGTGACTGATCCGGTCGCCGTTGGACGTGACGAAGTCCAGAAGGCGGCCGGAGACCATCGCCGCTAGTAGTAAATAACCTGCCTCATGCACCAAACCGTAAGGAGCTTCGCCTAGACGTGCGAAGATCACGTTTAGCAATGAAACGGGTTCCTTGTTCGACTTGATGACGTCAAGGATGTCCCGAACTAATGGGAGTTCTTGAAGTGTCTCTGCTTCGGCGGGAATAAAATATGAACCCGGCATGGCCACTATCCCAAGAGGAAGAGCGTATGTCTCGGCCATGTGCTGAACCTCTTCGAGATTCGGCCTCGCTCCGCCAAATAGGTCGGCGACGAGGTTCGACACGTCCTTCATCCGGATCATTTGCGAAAAATACGGGTGAAGCGGGAATCTGCCCTCGAAGAGGGATTCGAGCATGATCGTAAAGATCTGCGAAAAACTGTGGGCCGTTCGGGCTTCCTCCACAAAGTTGTACTCAAATCCTTCGATCAAAAGCACACCGTCATCTAGAAATACTCTTTGCAGTATCTTCTCGACGCTCAATATATGAGCCTGGACGGCAGCCGCAATATGCTCCTCGAAATCAGTCCTGATCGCTGGGTCGGTCAGCAGGACATGATAGCGTTTCAGGGTTTCGATCTCGTCGGTTCGCAGTTCCGAGCTCTTCCACACCACTACCGGAAGCTCTGAGGCGGAAGACTTTACGGGAATCGATCTGCCGCCGATATCAAGAGCTACTTTCCATTCAACGATGGTTTGACTGTCAAACTGATTCGTCGTCTCGGCAGTCGGCCAATAGATCTTCCCCTTTCTCAGACCGCCCCGCCATTCGAGTTGACAATCTGACGAGCTAATAGAGGAACTCTCGCCCGATTCCACAAACGAACAGTCGGAAAACCGATCATCCATTAGTTTCCTGAGAATATCGTCGACTACGGTGGCACCGGCTAAAGCTCCGGCCTCATCCAGCGCTGTTTTTAGATCATCCTTTCCATCGAGCTTGAATCTATATCGGACCAACCCGTTCGCGTCGAGGGTTCCGGCTATCCCCTCAGGAGAGGCCGCAGCAAAGGCGGCCATGAGTGATTCGACATCGCGGATCGCGGCTTCCGGATCGTTCTCGTCGAAAATAAGCGTCGATGCCGCGATCTCGACAGCGGTCGCACCTTCGTCATTTAGCGAAAAAAGAAATAGGCCTTTAAGTATCAGTTTCGCCTGCAGCCTTTTCATTACCGGTGTTTTGACAACAACTTCGGTATTTATCTTGTCAAATGCCGCAAAAGCGCCTTTTAACGCATCGACACGACGGAGGCTTTTTTCTACCTTATCGAATACTTCGTCGGGCGCGATCAGCGAGTTTGCGGGTCGCCCTAGGATCCTCGACCCCGCTTCAGCGGCGAAATTGAGCAGCGCGAACTCGTGCATGTAGAGTCGCACGAACGGAGCGACCTCCATTATCGCCGGATGGAGAGGATACAGCGATCTGAACCGCTCCTCGCTCCAGCGAAAATTTGGTATTACGCCCCGATAATATTCGTAGATCTGTTGAAGCACCGGCTGCATCCGGGCCTGCTTTGGAAAGATATGGTTATCGACGATCTTGTACAGATGCTCCTGATCAAGATAATCAATAACAAATGACCGCGAGATCGCCGAGTTTGCTCCATCCGCTCCGGAGATGTCATCGTCAAGGGCTATTCCGACAAATATTCCCAGCGCCTTGGCAGCCTCGGCGATGGCCGAAAGTAAATGCCCATCATCGCGTGACACGCGTGACGATCGCTCAGATGCCGTATCGATCAACAGCACAAATGGAAGGTCGCCGGCGCATTCATTCGCGCGCAAAAGGAGTTCATTAAGCGAATCGCTCAATGCCGCCGGTTCGGAACCGAGCAAAGGTGCTACTGCATCCTTTAGTTCGGCTAAGAGAGAATCCTGTGATCCGCGTCTGAGGAACGCTACGGCATGGCTGCGACGCGTCAGGCTTTGGGCGGCCGATGACACATGGGAATCGGAGATCCTCGACCTGATCTCGGGGTGGCCAAGTATTGCTCCAAACGCGGCGAGGAAATGGCTCTTTCCGACCCCACGAAATCCGGCGAGGGCAAAGCCTTCACCGCTTCCCTTGCTAACGCGTATAGCGCCATTTATCCACTTTGACATCAAGTCCGACGTTATGTCGGTAAAGTGATATCCGGCAAGGGTTTGAATGGGATCGATGGCAAAATCGATGAGCGTACCGTGCGAACGAACCTCTACGATATCTTTGACTTTTTCGTCGATGCGTTTCATTTGGGAATGCGCGATTTGGCTCCGAATGCCTCGGGTCCGGGCGTGCTCCGGGACCCAACTGACGTGAAGATTACGGCTGGTTGAGATCCGTTTTCAAAGGTACCCAACTGAAGATAAGTTTAACAAGTTTTTTCGTTCATTGAAACAGAAAATGATGTTTCGCGGAGAATATGTAAAAATTTGATAGATTCGCAGATACAATCACAACTTTTCTGTCGCGCCGCGCATCCAAAGTCTATTGAAATTCGTCCGACAAACCGCTACTATCCGTACGTCAGGGTTAATTTTTGGAGATAGCAATATGCATAAAGGTTCGATGAAAAGTTTGTTTGCGTTTGTTCTGGTTTTTAGCTTTTGGGTCGGTTCGGCTTCAGTCTTTCCGGTCGGTGTAAGAGCTCAAGACGTAAAAGATCCCGCGACCGATAATAAAAAGCCAAAATCCGATAAAACAGACAAAGCCAAACCGGAACCAACTCCGGGAGCGAAGGCCAACTCTCCGTTGACCACCAACGAAGATCCGGCGCAGATCGGAAAGCGCAACATTAATGCGGGATCCGATAAATTTTTTGGCTGGCTAGGTGGATCGCAGGCAAAAGAGATGCAGATCGGTCGGCAGCTTGCGATGGAAGTCGAACAACAAGCCAAGATGGTAGAGGACCCGATCATCACCGAATACGTAAACCGTGTCGGCCAAAATGTAGTCCTCCATTCTGACGCAAAAATACCATTTACGATCAAGGTGATCGATAGTGACGAGGTTAACGCATTTGCCCTCCCCGGCGGCTATTTCTTTGTAAACAAGGGCCTCATCCTCGCCGCCGACAACGAAGCCGAGCTTGCGGGTGTTATGGCCCACGAGATCGCCCACGTGGCAGCTCGCCATGCAATGGAAAATCAGGGCAAGTCGACCGCCATGCAATACGGCATTTTGGCGGGCATACTTCTCTCCGGCGGCATCGCCGGAAGCGTTCTTCAAAATACGGCTGGACTGGCTCAGGCTCTCGCATTTTCAAAGTTCAGCCGTTCGGCGGAGAACGAGGCGGACAGACTGGGCGTCCAGTATCTTTACGCGGCGGGTTACGACCCGACCGCAATGTCTACAATGTTCGAGAAACTCGCATCGCAAAATAAGAAAAAACCAGGTACGATCTCAAAGCTATTTGCTTCGCATCCGCCGTCACTCGAACGTCGTGATGAAAGCCAGCAGCTCGTCGCCCGGTTTGCGGAAAAGGAAGAATACGTCATCAGTACTTCGGAATTTCAACGCGTCAAGGCCCACCTGATGAAGGTCACGAACGCCAAATCCCGCATCAACGCCGATCTCGACGAAGGCGGAGATACCAAACCGACCCTAAAGAAACGCCAAGCCGATGCACCCGACGGTATCGACACCCCGGATCTCGGCTCAAGCTCATCCGACAGCGGTCCGCCAAAACTCAAGAAACGCGACGAGCCGACTCCGGTTGCCACACCAACGCCGACTCCTAGCATCTAAATGCTTTGAAACGACACTTTAATTCAACGGTCCCGGAACATGTTCCGTGACCGTTCTTATTTGTTTGTGTTATGGTGAAGGGTCATAACGACAAGCGAATCAGGAATCGTGTTCCTAGTGGCAGTTTGGAACAGAATAGATCTGAATTTGTAACAGGAGACCTCCCAAATTGGTAGGGATGGTTCCCGAAATTCGTAGGGGACTTTTTCCGGCAAATTGGTTACACACTGACGATTGCAGAAGTGGCATGCGGTTGTGATAGCTGCGTGATCGCTTAAGCTCACCGTCACTGTCAAGGGTCTAAAATAGAGTTTTCTACTGTAAGCAGGCGTTTGAATTCAGCCGGCGGTAACTTCCCCCGTCATATTGCGCGGAAAAAACGTGCAAAATGGCTCCAAGGATTTACGCCTCGGAGCCTTTTATCGCGGGCTTCGAGACCCGGTGACTATTGTTTGATCGGCGGAGTCTGTGGTGTTGGCTTTGGTTGCGTAGTTGCTTGCCGCTGCGAAATGACTGTTGTCAAAGCCTGCGGGATCTGATCCTTAAGGATGTCGCCCTGATTATCGATGATCTGGTCTATCAACTCGAATTTCGAGCTGTCAAAATCACGCGTCATCAAAACGCCGTCTTTATCGATGGTCATCGGATAGATGCCGAAAAGCTGATTCTTGAAGTTCTGGAAAAAGGAAACATCTTCGGGCGGAAGCACATTTGCCCGTTCCGGATTGGTCGTCGGTATCGGGGCACCGATCAAGGTGAGCTGCTCCTTGGCCTTATCGAGATATTCACTATTTGGATAATCGCTGACGAGCCGCGAATAGTACTTCGCCGCCTGGTCCGTTTCCTCCTCGATTTGGTAGGTAACGGCCGTTTTGTACAGCACCTCGTCCATAAACTTGAAATTGGGGTATTTATCCAGGATCTCACGATATCGTGACTGCGCGCCTTTTAATCCGCTCTGTTTCTGGTCAACTGCCTTCACGTAATAATAATTTGCTACAAACAGGTTATGAAGGCCCAAATTGTCCTGTACCTCGCTGAGGCGGACCTGAGCCGCATCCTTGAGTATCGAATTGGGATATTGCTGGATCAAGGCCTTAAGCCGTGTCTCGGCACGTTTGGCACGTGTGGCATCGCGGTCCGGCAGCCCGATCTGGCGCATCTCGGACTCGGCGATCTTAAGCACCACACGATCTGCTAACGCGTGCGTAGGGAAAAAGGTCAGCCAGTCCTGGTATGCGGAGACTGCCTGGATCAGGCCGCTACCTGATCCTTCCAAAAAGAAAGAGTCCGCCACTGCCAGTTTCGACATCGGCAGATACGGCGAATCGGGATAAGTAGTGATGATCGTCTGAAAAAGAAGGCGGCCGACATCATAGTTACGTTTGCGGACCTCCCGTGTTGCCACGATGAAAAGTTCGCGGTCACGACCGGGAATAACGGCACCCATCAGTTTGTCATACTCATCGTTGCCGCTGCCGCCAAAGATCCCGAGGAACTTCTTTTTCTTTTTGGGTTCAGCCGCCTGGCCCACACGGGATTCGGGGTTTGCCCGGGCTGAAGCGGTTTCCATCTGAACCTTTTCAACCTTAACCTGAAATTCGGACACCGTCTGTTCGATCCCATCCACTTCCTTGCGATCATATTTCTCTGCCCGTTCGATCTTGCCGCGGAGGCTGTTTAGGTCCGACAGCAGCCGTGACGCATCCTTTGCGAGGCCCTGCAGACGGCTGATGGGAGTATCCAGGTTATCCTTATCGCCTTTTTTCGGCTTTTCACCTTCCTGCTTGAGGCCCGAAACTGCCGCATCGAGCGAGCGTTTCATCGTTTCGAGCTTATTACGCGAAACGTCGAGACGCTGCATATCAGTACCGTCACCGGGTTTGGACTGACCCAACGCAGTCAGAGAAAACATCGCTAAGACCAAAATAGGCAAGACGATGGACTTAAATCTCAAATTAATCATAATTCCTCAAACAAGCTGGTCATCAGAATGAGACCGAGCACAACCTATACCCACTCCGTGCCGCTATCGATCAGGCCGCGAACCGCTGAACTCGGATCGCCACCATTAAAAACCGCCGATCCGGCGACTATGATCTCAGCCCCGGCACCAACGATCTCTCCAATGTTCGACAGATCAATGCCGCCATCGATCTCAATTCGCGTTGCCAACCCGCGGTCGCGGATCATCACTTTCAAACGTCGGAGTTTGTCCATCACGGACGGGATGAAACTCTGCCCGCCAAAACCTGGATTGACTGACATTAAAAGGACAAAGTCGGCAAAGGCCAATGCCTCTTCCAACATCACCAGCGGCGTCGCGGGATTTATTGCAATACCCGCCTTAGCCCCAGCCTCCCGGATCGAAGATAAAGTCCGGTGCAGATGATCATCCGCCTCGATATGGACTGAGACCATATCTGCCCCAGCCTTGGCAAAATCAGCGGCGTAGCGGCCCGGCTCAACGATCATCAAATGCGTATCGATCGTGAGTTTGGTAATTTTCCGGATCGAACGCACGACGGGCAAGCCGATAGTGATGTTCGGAACGAACCGGCCGTCCATGACATCGACATGAAGTACTCGTGCTCCGCCTGCCTCGACGGCGCGAATATCTTCACCAAGACGGGCGAAATCCGCGGACAGTAGCGAAGGTGCTATTTCAAACATGCAAAAACTATTGTATTTGTTGCAAAAAGTTAGACTTTCGTTGTCTCTGGCCCTAAGGTCGATTTGCGGGCCGCGATCCTCCACCCGGACGTGTATTCGTCTCGGTCCGTCCTGGCGGCTTTTGAGGCGCTTTGTTGGCCGGCATACTATTGCTCAGCCCGGGCTCTTTCTTATTTGAGTTCCCATCCGAACTATTTGAATTCGAATTAGAGGTCACCGTATTTGCGATCACGTCGCGGGTCGTATCTGCCTTCTTACGGTTTGAATTTGAGTTTGACTTCGCCTTTTTAGGTTGATCGGAGATCATCTCTTCGATCTTCTTCGAATCGTCTTCATCAGCCGCCTTTTTCAATATCGAAGGAGTTTCCTCGCCCTCACCCGAGCCCTTGCTGGTAACAACAAGTATCATCTGGCCTGATTTGACAGTTTCACCGGGCTTCGGAAGTTGCTCGATCACGGTGTTGGGAGCCTCGGGACTAACGCGGTCCGCTCTCTTCTTGATCTTTAGGCCAAGTGAAGCCAACTCATGTTCGCTATCCACAAAATTCTTGCCCGTGATCTCCGGTACTTTGATCTCGGAACCCTGAAGAGACTTATAAACAACGGCGGCCATACCGAAAACGAAAACCCCTAGCAATGCCGCCAGGGCAGCAAGTTTTCCTATTGCCGATACACTTCTTGTTACAAAACTCACGTCGTAGAATCTCCGAAATCAAATGGAAATATTAGCATTTTTCGCTCGCTGGAGGAACCAAAGCATCATCCAATAAACTCATTAAGACCTTTTCTCGAGAACGGCAATAAAAAAACCATCCATTTCGTCGCGGGCCGGCGATGTTCGAGCAAAGCCCTGCGGCGTCACAAATCGGCCGTTAACATCCGGCTTTATGACGGCGAACCTATCATCATCTACTAAGAAGCGTTGAATCACGTTTTCGTTTTCTTCTATCTCGAGCGAGCAGGTCGAATAGATCAACCGGCCGCCGTCAGCTGTGATCCGAGCAGCGTTGTGCAAAAACTTCAGCTGCCTTGCCGCTGATCTGTCTATGTCGGCCGGGGCAATACGATATCTTATTTCGGGGTTATGCCTGATCGTACCCGTCCCGGAACAGGGAGCGTCAACGAGAACGCTGTCAAAACTATTATCTGAAAACGGCAGGTCTATCCCCGCGTCGTAGCGAAGGCAATTTACGAATCCCACGCCCTGCTTTTCGCAGTTGAACTTGAGGAATCGAGTCCGATTTTTACTAATATCGCCGGCTACCAAAAAAGCTCCCGGTAGACGCTGCATATTACGGGCCGCGATCAAGCTCGTTTTACTTCCCGGCGAGGCGCAGACATCAATAAATCTCCGGTGTTGCGTCAGGGTGATCAGCTGAGCGACCATCTGAGATGCTTCGTCCTGAAAATAAATCTCGCTTCGGGCCTCTGCCTCTCGCAGCTCGGTCGACATTTGGTCCGAGAAAAAGCATCCCTCAACGTAAATAGATTGGCGGATGTTGTCGCCCCACCTGGCTAGCCCGGCGGGACCTTCACTATTGATCGCTGTCTCTCTGAACGCGACATTTGGCTTCTCGTTATTTGCGTCAGCGAGTTTGACCGTCTCATCCGGCCCAAACTGAGAGATCCATTTTTCGACAAGCCACCGCGGATGCGATGTATCGACGGAGATCCGATCGATTTCATCGACGTAGTCAGGCTCGACCGGACCACGCGTTGCCCGGCGAAGCACGGCGTTGACAAATCCTTTTGCGGACCTCTTCCCGAAACGGGCGACAAGGTCGACGCTTTCGTTGATCGCAGAATAATCAGGCACGCGATCCAAATGGAGGAGTTGATATAGGCCCATTCGAAGCGCGATCCGCACTTCCGCGTCCAATTTCTTTCCATTAGAAAGCAACGCAATTATCCGGTCCAGATATATCTGGCGACGAAGCGATCCCAAAACGAGTTCATGGCTCAACGAGCGATCGCGATCATCCAGGCCTTCTGACTGCTCTGCCGTCAGGTCGGACGAGAAACCATCTGCGGTCTCGATCTTGAGGAGAATATCAAAAGCGGAAATTCTTGCAGGTGAGATCGCCATGTTTGTGAAACTTCCAACTCACGAACGATCGCGCTTGTTAGCGCCTCGAAGGGAGTAATCCGGGCCCTGCCCCTTTTTTAGATCGTGATCTACTGTTTTTCGTTCATCGAAAACAAAGCACTCACCTTCCCACAAAGACTTTTCGGGAGGAGTTTCTTCCAAGTATCTTAGAATGCCCCCTTCAAGCTGATAAATAGTTTCGAATCCAAGTTTTTTCATGAAGGGCGCAAATTTCTCGCAGCGAATACCGCCCGTGCAAAACATTGCGATCTTTTTATGTTTTGCGGGGTCGAGATTCTCAGCTACAAACTCCGGAAGCTCACTAAATTTGGCTGTTCCGGGATTAATAGCTCTTCGAAAAGTGCCGTTGCGAAATTCGTAATCATTGCGGGTATCAAGAACGACAGTATCGTCATCGCTAATGATCGAATTCCACTCATCTGCCGAAACGTGAGTACCAACAGCCAACCCGATCTCAACCTCTTTTCGCAGCGTAACGATTTCAGGGCGGATCTTTACGTCAATTTTTCGAAGAGGTGCATTATCATGCAGCGACAATTTGCAGCTCAGTTTCGTTTGGAAAACGTCCTCGACAGCAGGAAGAAAGCGTGTGATCTGATCAGGAGTACCGCAAACTGTTGAATTAAAGCCTTCTTTTGCGATTATGATCGTTCCTCGGACGCCCGTCTCGCGCATTATATCCTTTAGCTGTTCACGGATGACCTTGAGGTCTGCGATCTTCTCGAGGAGTTTAAACTCGTAAAAGGTTACGATCTGATATTCATTCATCACTTTAATTACCAAGACGATCTCCGACCATCGGACGCAACCCGTTAATAAAATCTCTCGCCCCAACACGCCGTTTCCCTTCGAGCTGCAGTTCTAGTATGTTGAGCGTGGTTCCGGAGCCACATTCGATCACCAGAGAGTCCCCGGCCGCTTCAATGATCGTACCCAGCCTTTCTTTCACAGTGATAGCGGCCACGCTCCTTGCCTCGGCCTTCCAAAGAGTGAGCCGTAGGTTTCGAAACGTCGTATGAGAGGTCGGAAACGGTTGAAATCCGCGAATTCTGTCACGGATCTTTTTCGAACTGAGTGACCAGTCAATGACTCCGTCTTCTTTTCGCATTAGAGGCGCCAGTGAGGCTTCCGAATTGTCCTGCGGCTGGGGCTTGAGCGACGCAAATCGGGAAATGGTTTCAACGACCAGATCCGCCCCTATTTCGGAAAGTCGATCCATCAAAACTACTGAATCATCGTCTGGTCCTATGCGTATCCGGTTTTGCATCAAGATATCACCCGTATCGAGCCCTGCATCCATTTTCATCGTAGTTACGCCCGTTTCGGTTTCGCCGTTGACGATCGCCCAATTAACCGGAGCCGCTCCACGATATTTTGGCAACAATGAAAAATGGACATTTATTGCCCCCATTCCAAACGCCTCAAGATAGGTTGCCGGAAGAATTCGTCCATATGCAACAACGACAGCCAAGTCGGCCTTGTGCTCTCGAAACTCGTCAAGAACCTCCCCAGTCCGAAGTTTTGAAGGTTGGAAGACGGGCAAACCGTGACTTGCTGCAAATTCTTTAATAGGAGAATAAGCGACCTTTTTGCCGCGCCCGGATGGGCGGTCGGGTTGCGTGTAAACGGCAACGACCTGATGCCCCGCATCCAAGATGCGCTCCAGCGACGCTACCGCCGCTTTCGGAGTTCCCATGAAAACAAGCTTCATATTTTTCGCAAAAAAAGTATTTCAGTCGTTTCGATCCAGATAAGTCGAAAAAGTGTTAAGTCCTATGATGACTTAACACTTTGAATATTCGATTCATCTCGGAATCTCAGCGTTATTAGTATGCGCAATGATAGTTCGAAAACTCATAGGCCTTGATCCATTTGTCGCCCGTTTTTTTGTAGGTTGTAAATCCAGCTCCTTCGAAGGATTGTTCGTAAGTGAAAATCTCGGCAATACCATCACCATCGTAGTCAAAGGCGTCGAGAAGCAGCTCATTGTAAATACCGGCTTCAACGTCCTTTAGGTCACCGCTCATTACGCTGGCCTTATCCATCGAACGAAAATCGGAATATGTAAACGTGTATTTACCGCCGTCGCCTTTTTCAGCAATAAAAAACAATAAAGCGCGTGTCGATTTGTCGACTTCGATCCAATAGGAGCCCACAAACTCAGCCTTACCGTCGTTGTTAAAATCCATAGCCGTTAAGTTCTGGTAATGCAATGTTTTTGGCGTAAGATTATGGGCTGCGTATTCGGATCGAACAAGACCATCGATCTCACTTTTCTCGTCTGTCGTCGGCTTTCGTCGGAATGAGGATTTGTTCTTGACCTCGGCGTTGGTGCCCAGAGCCATTACAAACCCTTTCAGATTCGTTTTTGGGGAAACTGCCGTGACATTCGCCGTGTTTGCGGCACATTCGGTCTTTGCGTTTGACGATTTGACAGTGACGCTGCCGGCATTCGTCCCGCCAAATATCATTCGATAGACTGCTCCGGTCTTGTAGTACGAATTCGAAAAGGCGGTGATCAAGTCTTTCTCATCACTTCCGTTGATGGTCGTCTCAAGTTTGCCCTTATTAATGTAAGCAATGGGCTCAAGAGACTTGCCATCGCTTAACACAGCGAAGATCATCGGCTTCAACGCCTTGGCCGCCGGCTTTCGTTTTTGCGCGGACACCGTGGCCACGCCCGCGATCAGAATACACGTGTAAATCAAAACCACATTGAATCGTAAAGTTTTCATATTTTGAGTCTTTTATTAACTAATTCGTCTTTGTTGGAGTTTTTGAGCGATGGATTTGCCTTGCATGAACTGGAGCAAGTATTCACGGCCGCCAGCCTTTGAATCGGTACCACTCATGTTAAATCCGCCGAACGGATGAACACCAACAAGCGCTCCCGTACACTTTCGATTCAAGTAAAGATTGCCAACGTGAAAATCGCGTCTCGCTCGGTCTAATCTTTCCGCGGAAGCGGAATAAAGAGCACCGGTCAGGCCAAATTCGGTATCATTTGCGATCTCGATCGCGTGGTCAAAATCTCGAGCCCTTGTAACAGCCAGAACCGGAGCGAAGATCTCTTCCTGCTCG
>JBBRSH010000113.1:0-14666 GCA_038245555.1 Pyrinomonadales bacterium
ATTCCATTTTTCTCGCGGAACGACTGCAATCACCGGCGAGAACGGTGCCGGTAAAACCACGATCATTGAGGTGATCGCGTGGCTGCTGTTCGATCTGCTCGAATACAAGAAGGAAGATTTTATCCGGCGCGGGGCCAAGAAGGGCTGGGCCCGCGTCACGTTTGAGAGCGGTCTCGATGAACGCGAATACGTTGTCTATCGCGATACCGCGGCCGGTTATAATGTCACCGACCCCAGACTTGATACGCGGATCGCCGATAAAAAGGAAGAGGTCGTTCGATTCCTTTGGCAGCATCTCGGCCTCGAACCCGGCACGGACCTCCGATCACTGTTCCGCCAGGCGATCGGTGTTCCGCAGGGCACATTTACCGCCATTTTTCTCGAGGGAGCAACGGAACGAAAGATCGCGTTCGACCGGCTTCTCAAGGTTGAAGAATATCGCCAGGCCGCTGAAAAGCTGCGTGAAACGTCTCGTTTTTTGGATGCGTCCATTAGCTCTATCCGTGAAAAGATCGCCCGGGGCGAGGGTGAGCTTTCCCGCTCGGATCCGGTCGAAGAAGAACACAAGAGTGTGGTGAAACAAGTCGCGGAACTCGCCGCTCAGTTCGAATTGATCGGGCGGGACCTTGCGTCAAAACAATCCGCCGTAGCGGAAATGGATGTCCATGAGCAAAACTACGCCGCCCTGCGATCCGCGTCCGACAAGTCCATATCCGCAAAAGCAACGGCTGCTGCCGCGATCGGCCAACTGGAACGAAGCGTTGCGAGCGCAGCCCAAGCTGCCGAAAAGGTCAACGCGGTAAGGCCGCAAGCGGAACGCCATGTCGTCATACTTGGCCTGATCAAAGAGCTTGAACGTGAACGCGGCCTCCGCGACGGCCTTCGCAGCGAACTCGTAAAGACCGAATCGGCATTAGTCACCGTAACAGCCGATCAAAAGCGGTTGCTCGAAGACATAGAGGCGGTTGAAAAGGCAGGGGTTGAGATCCTGGAACTGCAGCCAAAAGCGGTCGAGCAGGAGATGATCGAAAAAGAACTGGCCGAGCTCCGCGATCGTGCCGCCGCGATCCGGGCCGCCTCGACGCATCTCAGAAATATTGATGAACGGCTCGAACGCCTTCGCGAAAGTTATAAGACAAATGCCGCCCAACTTGCCGATGCGGCAGCTCGGTCGCAGGCGGCCGCCGATCTGGTTTCGCTCGAAAAACGCGACGCCGACCTGATCCGTAATATTGCCAACCTCAGGGCGAGCCTTGATCGCGATGAAAAATTCCAGAGCGAGATCAAAAACGGCCTCTGCCCGATCCTGTCGCAAAGGTGTCTAAATCTGAAGGAGGGAGAAACGCTCGAGGGCTTTGTCTCGAGCCAGTTTCACGAATTGCGGGCCCAGATCGCCGGTGCCGAAGGCGAATATGTGCGACTCACTTCCGATCTAAAAACCGCTCGCGATGCCCGGACATACGCGGCCGCCCTCGAAGGCCTTCGACACCGGGAGGCCGAGATAAAGGAGGAGGGCTTGCGGCTGAACGAAGAGAAAACGGCCCTTCAAAGGCAGGTTGATGGCCAGTCTGATGCGGAAACGCGATTTAACCAGTTGGAGGGTACATTAAAAGTTCTCGACGATCCGCGTTCCCGCATTCGCTTTCTGACCAGCCGTCTGGAACGTCAAGCGGAACTCCCCCACAGTTTGACCACGGCCCAGAGCAGCCTTGAACGGCTCGAAAATGACCGGCAGATTAAGATCGAACAGCTTGAATCTTACCGCGACCTTGATGAAAACTTCTCCAAACTGTCGGCCGAACGCGATTCGACGAGTGCGGCTCATCGAGAGTTTTTGTCTAATGAGTCCGAGTCAAAACTATTGCCCGAGCGAGAGAAACAGCTTGAGACGACGCGGCAGGAGCATGCTGAACTCACGACCACGGTTGCTGCCCTCGAGCGTGAGATCGCGGCGGCGGCCGCGAATTACGATGCAGAAGTTCACAGAGCCGCCAAATTGTCACTGCTCGACGCCGAGCGCGGCCTGGCCCAAACCCGTGCGACGCTCGAGGCCAAGAAACAACGTCAGCAGCAACTGGCCGCCGAGTTAGCTCGCTTTTCTGAGATCAGAAAGTCGCTTGCGGGGGAGTTCAAGGAAAAAGAACGTCTCGAAAATGTCGCCGAGGCAACCGTCTTTATCCGGAACACACTCAAAGAAGCGGCTCCGCGGGTCGCCCGTAACTATGTTTACCACGTCTCACTCGAAGCAAACCAAATGTTTCGCGAGATCACAGGAAACGCCGAACGCACGCTGAAATGGGGCAAGGATTACGCCATAATGCTAGAAGAGGATGGTTACGAACGGCCTTTCCAGAGCCTCTCCGGCGGCGAACAAATGGCCGCGGCCTTGTCCGTCAGACTGGCGTTGCTAAAGCAGCTGACCGATATTCGCGTTGCGTTCTTCGATGAGCCGACCACAAACCTGGACGCCGAACGCCGTGAAAATCTCGCGATGCAGATCAGCCGGATAACGCATTTCGACCAGCTTTTTGTAATTTCGCATGACGAGACGTTTGATAGCTACGTCGACAATGTAGTTTCGGTAGGAGACGGAACATGAAGACAAAGGAAGACTTGGAAAAATGTTTCGACTTCATTATCGAACTCGAAAAGCTTAAGGCGGTGACGCGAAAGATAAAGCCTGTCGGACTCGATCGTTACGAAACGTCAGCCGAACATAGCTGGCAGGTGGCGCTCGTGGCTCTCGTCCTTTCACAATTTGGCGAGGATGGGCTCGATGCTGCGCGGGTCTCGCGAATGTTGTTGGTCCATGATATCTGCGAGATCGATGCTGATGATGTATTCTTTTTCGACGAAGCCGCTAGGAATAATGCCAAGGTAAAAGAAGAGGTTGCGATAAAACGGATTTTTGGCATCTTACCCCCTGACATTAGCTCAGAGTTTCTTGAGCTATGGGATGAATTTGAGAATGGAGACACAAAAGAAGCGAAGTATGCCCGTGCCATTGATCGGGTTATGCCTGTTCTTCAGAATCTCTACAATAACAAGCAAAGCTGGGTCGAAAATGACGTATCTAAGGAGCAGATCCTGACGAAAACGGCCTACATAGGCGACGGAAGCGAAATTATTTGGGAAGTGATCTCCGAAAAGATCCACAAGGCATTCGAATAAGAATTGTGAAAAACGTAACCATAGTCTGCGACGGCTCGAGCCTCGGCAACGGTAAAGGAAATCCGCGGGCCGCTGCGGTAGCCGTGCTTGGGTTTAAGGGCCTGTGGAAAGCTGTCGGTGAATTTCTCGGCCACGCGACGAATCAGCAAGCCGAGATCGCTGCTGCCGCTGTCGGACTTGAAAACCTGAAAGAGGCTTGTAAGGTAACGCTAATGTCGGATTCGCGGTACGTGGTTGAAACCATGGGGGGCACATGGAAACGCAAAACGAATCACGATTGGTG
Source organism: Pyrinomonadales bacterium (assembly GCA_038245555.1). GTDB lineage: Bacteria > Acidobacteriota > Blastocatellia > Pyrinomonadales > Pyrinomonadaceae > OLB17. The sequence continues at coordinate 3,455 of JBBRSH010000113.1, forward strand.
GCAGCGTCTCGATAATGCATCCGCCAGGCATCAAATTACTTGGAAATGGGTAAAGGGCCACGACGGCCATATGGTACAGGAAGTCGCCGACACGATGGCAAGAAAGACTGCTACGCTTGGATATTTAGATCAATCATTGCTTGACGAGGCTGCGGCGGAGATCGGAGTTGTGGAATTTTGAACAAGCAACTGCTTTAGAGTTTGTGAGAATTGAATTGAAAATCAAGCGTCTGCCCCGAGCAAGAATGATCACCAGGTCAGGCGATTTTTTCTTCGCGGCATTTGTGGTTCTATTACTTTCGGTCGCGGCGGTTGCCCAATCTCGCGGCGGTCTCGGTTGGGCGTGGCAGAACCCATTGCCGCAGGGCAACCCTCTCTACGCAGTACATTTTTCGAAAAGCAAGACCAGCGGTTTCGCCGTCGGGTCCGACAACACAATACTGCACACGACCGACGGTGGATTTAATTGGTTAAAGCAGACATCCGCGACCGACGTGGCCCTCTCGGGCGTCTGGGTTCGCGACGATGACAACGCTCTCATCGTCGGCTCGCGCGGAACTATCCTCGCAACGGCCAATGGCGGAAAAACCTGGCGACAAATCGTTACCGAGGTCCGCGACCATTTTTATGGCATCGCATTTTCACGATCAAGCCCGGACAGCGGCTGGATCGTCGGGACGTATGGACGAGTCCTGAAAACCAGCGACGGCGGCTTGTCCTGGCAGTCTCAAAAATCAGTTTCTCCGGATCATCTCCTAAAGATCGCGGCAAGTGATGACAAACACGCCGTTGCGGTTGGGATCGGCGGTGCGATCGTGACCACACAGGACGGCGGGACGACCTGGACGATGTCAAACCCCTGCGGAAATTCGATCATGTCGGGCGTTTCGTATCTAAATTCTTCGACCGTGGTCGCGGTCGGTTATGGTGGGTGCGTTGTTCAAAGCGTGGATGCCGGAGCTACCTGGGCAGCGATCAATATTTTTAGCCGTGCCGATCTGCTATCAGTCTCTTTTTCGGACAAGCAAAACGGGGCGTTGACCGACGCCAATGGAATGGTTTGGCTGACCGGCGATGGCGGCACGACCTGGCTCCCCTTCAACGTACGGACAAATCCAAAACTCGTCGCTACCTACTTTGCCGATGGCTCCACCGGGTGGGCGGTCGGTGACAATGGCCTGATCTTGCGAACCGACGACGACGGATACAGTTGGCAGCGGTTGAGCGAGGGCGGCCGCGAGGATGTCAATGACATAACATTCCTCGACGACCAAATGGGCGTCGCGGTCGGATCAAAGGGCCGTGTGTGGCTTACGAACGATGAAGGCCACGGCTGGCTGCCGGTCTTCACGGATACAACAGAAAACCTTAATTCGGTGAGCTTCTATGACGGCCAAAAGGGCTGGGCGGTTGGGGATAAGGGAACTGTCCTCCGGACGATAAACGGCGGTGCGAGTTGGGGCAAGGGCATTTCAAATGTTACCGAGGACCTGCTCAGCGTCAACTTTGTGACCGATAAGCTGGGCTTCGCCGTCGGTGCAAACGGGATGATCCTTCGGACCGAATCGGCGGGAGCCTACTGGGAACAATTCGAATCCGGCACCCGGCTCTGGCTGGAAGACGTCCATTTTTTCGATGATAAAAAAGGAATAGTCGTCGGCGACAAGGGTACCATCCTGCGAACCGGTGACGGCGGTATCTCGTGGAGCAAGGTAAAGACGAACCTCCGCGAAAATTTATATTCGGTTAGCTTTTTCGACGACAACGTCGGATTTGCGGTCGGAGCCGGTGGCATCGTCCTTAATACCATCGACGGCGGCGCAACCTGGAAGGACCAGGAGTCTTCTTCTCGATCCAACCTGTTTGCGATACAGGTTTTCGGATCCGAGAGCGCGATCGCAGTTGGCGAAGCCGGAACTGTCCTGGTTACAGAAAACGGGGGTAAGGAATGGCTGCTGCAGCCCAATATCACCGGTAAGGTGCTCCAGTCGGTAGTCTATCGCGGTGGAAAACAGGTGTGGGTTGCGGGCCGAGGGGGCACGATCCTCAAACGGCAGGAACCGCTGTCGCCGCGACCGGCGACTACGCCGAAGACGGCTCCCGTCCTTGCAAAGGCGGCTCCGCGGCTTCGGCCGAAGTTTCGCGACCCGCTGGTGACGATCACCGATGACGGGGACATTCCGGTGGCGGTTCCCCCAAAGAAGATCATCCAACCCTGACCAGGATAGATATCCACTCACCCGCTCGTTCTACGTCGAGATCGGTAAAGTGCCGCGCTTCGAGCTCGGCAATAACTAAACTCTCTTGGGTCGCCAAAATACCGGATAAAAGCAGCACCTCAGTCGACTTCGCCAGCAGCAGGTCGAGCAACGGTATGATCACGTCCGCCGTCAGGTTTGCGCAAACGAGGTCGAAGGCAGGAGTTCCGTTGTCGATCGACCCGTCAAAGAATTCGATCTTGTCGCCGACTCCATTCAACACTGCATTTTCACGAGCGATCTTAACTGAATCGGAATCCGTGTCGCAGGCCAGGATCGTTTCTCCACCAAGTTTTGCCGCAGCTATGGCAAGTATCCCGGTGCCCGTCCCGACATCAAGAAAACTCTGTCCAGGCCGAAAGATATCGCCTATCGCTTTTAGACAAAGCTGCGTGGTCTCGTGCGTACCGGTGCCAAACGCCATGTTTGGCTCGATGCTGATGATTATCCTGGTGCTGTTTGTCACGACTTCCCACGGGGGCGTTACGATAAATTTGCCGATCTCCGTAGGCTTCCAATGCTTTTTCCATTCGGCCAGCCAATCGGTCTGCTCGACCGTGCGCGAATCAATGCTCTTTACAGCACCGGGCAAAACGCCGTAAATTCGCAGCGAATCATCAATTGACGTGCGTATTTCCGCGCTCTCAGGAAGCGTTTCGAAATAGCCCGAGACGAGCAGCGGCTGGCCCGCGGGCTTTCGCAGGCTGTTGATCTCGGTGCCAAGAGCTCCGAGGTCATTAAATGCGAATTCGATGGCTTCGGTCGTATCGGGCTCGCAGACGACGTCGACGGCAAACCATTGATTTACAGGGTTATTCATCGATCTATAATTCCGATCTCGTCGAGACGGACTTCGAGATTTCGCCAGTCTTCGACCACCTTGACGAAAAGTTTTAGATACACTTTGGTGCCCACCAGCTTTTCGATATCGATGCGAGCTTTGGTTCCAATGTCCTTGATCCGGGCACCCATCTTTCCAATGATGATCTTTTTCTGCGACGACCGCTCGACATATATTGCACAAAATATCCGCAACATTCCCGGATCCGTCTCGTCAAAAACCTCAGTCACGACGGCGGTCACGTAGGGGATCTCCTCGCCGGTGGTCGCGAGTATCTTTTCGCGGACCATTTCAGCAACGATGCTTCGCACGGGCTGATCGGTCATCTCATCCGCGCCAAAGATCGGATCACCTTCTGGTAAATGTTTGACGATCTGTTCGAGAAGATACTCGACCGCCTCGCCTCGAAGTGCCGAAACAGGCACGATCTCGGCAAAATCGAATTCATTTGAGTATTCCTCGATAAGCGGCAAGAGTGCCGCTTTGTCCTTTAATTTATCGATCTTATTGAGGACAAGGATCGTCGGCTTTGCGGCATTTTTGACGATCTCTAAAACAAATCGATCGCCGTTGCCGGTTGAAACACTTGCATCGCGCATCAATACGAGCAGATCTACCGAAAGCACCGCATCGTAGACCGCCGCCATCATTCGGCGATTAAGGAGATATCCGGGTTTGTGAACGCCGGGTGTGTCTACAAATACGATCTGTCCGTCATCGCGCGAGACGATTCCTTGGATCTTGTGCCTTGTAGTTTGGGGCTTGTTAGAAACGGCCGCGATCTTTTCGCCCACTAACCGGTTTAGAAGCGTCGATTTGCCCGCATTCGGGCGACCGACAAACGCAGCGTATCCGCTGCGGAAAGACTTTTTGCTCATCCGTTAAAAAGTAGCAGATTTGTCGGAACAATAATAAGAAGAAATCAATTTGGTTACTGAGGAGTCTTCAGTAACCTTTGTTTTGCGGCGATCGCATCTTTATAAGCTCCGCCCGGAACATCCGAGATCGTTATTGCGACATCATAAAGCTGCAGGGCGTACTTCGGCTGATTATCGAATTCGTATATCCGCCCGAGAGCAACATATGTCAGCGACATCAAAGCCCGGTCGGTTGACGCGGTTGCGGTTTTAATAACGTTTGAATAGGCATTCTTAGCCTCAGTCAATGTCTTGAACTGGACTTCCGGATCGGTAATTTCCTCAGCCGAAAGGCTGGCAACACGCCCGAGATTATAATACACACGCGGTTCTGACGGATAGGCGGCAAGAAGCTGATTAAGGTCCGCGGCCGCTCGTTTATAGTCCTTTGCTTCGATCAACTTATTGATCTCCCGCAGCTTCGTCGTAACTGGATTTTCAGCGATGGTCTCGACCGGGCCAGTATGATTTTTTCGATTCTCGCGAACGATTTGAGCCCGTTTCCGAGCCTCGGCATTCCGGGCGAGGCGGTCCTTTTCCTTTAGAGGATCGATCGTCGCGATCATCTCCTTCATCGAGGAGGCTACGTCAAAACCGGAATCTTCGGTTCCTTTGAGCTGTTCCGCAAAATAAAATGCCAAAACTGCACCGCGTTCATACGCCTCTGACAACTCAAGTGCGGCCTCGTCCTCCAGCGCATTTTTCCGCTTTTCAAGCTCAGCGGTGATCGCCCGCTTTTCATCATCGGTTTTTACTTGGGCCACCCGTTCCCTGGCCATCTGGGTCGCCGCCGCCAGCTTTGAAAAAACCGTCTCACGAGCATCGGCCGCCGCGATCAACGAGCGGCTGACCGACAGAAAGACATCCGGCGATATTTTGGGGTCCTGCTTTCGGCGCTCCTCGATCAACTGTTTGATGGTTTCCGACATCGCCGTAACCTGCGTCGCGTTCCTCAGAACGATCGGATCGATCACAAACTGGAGAAACGCACGGCGAACATCCGAATAACTCACGTCCTTGTCCGGGGGCACGATCACATAATAATCGTCCTTGATATTTAGAAAGTGAACTGTTCCCAGCGGAGCCAGAAGCTCCGGGATCAAAAGAAAACGTCGATCATGATCGCGCGTTTCTATCTTTCGCAGGACCGTTTTTTTGCTCGCGCCATTTTGCGTCTCGACCTTTACTTTTTCCTGGTAAGTCGTCTCCGGCCGTGTATGGAGGTACGAGAGAAGCTCGCTGACCATCTCCTTCGTCGACGTCCGCAAAATGCCGTCCGCTTCGGCCCGGTAAGTTTTTGCATACTCGTCAAGTTTCGTGCTGATCCCTGAACGTCGGTAAAACTCACGTGCGAGCGGCGCAAAATCGAGTACGTCCAACAGCTCGCCCGGCAGATCGCCCGTAAACGAAGGATCGAATAGCTCTGGCAGGGGCGACAACGCATACGACATCGAAATAAATGGAGCGACGATCTCGGCATCGGTCGCATTCGGGCGCCGCTTCTTATATTGGGCCAGAAATTGCGAGATACGAGCCCTCAGGTCCTCGCTTAACCCCGCATTATCCGCCAACAACTGCGCCCGAAACTTGCGGCCGCTCTCGGACAGCGGCGTGTTGATTAGCTTGACCTCGTCACCCGCTTCGTTCTTACCGCGGGCCATCTCGAGGGCCGCGAGTACCACGATGAGCCGCTTGTCCGCGTCGATCTTGACACCGTAATTAGACAGGTCGAAACCCGTCGGCGTCTGGCAAAGTGCGGGCATCGAAACGACGGCAAAAATCAGAAATAATAATACTTTTTGCATTGATCGAATATATACGTCCGGCAGCCAATCTGAACCACCAGATATCGGAGTTATGCGTCAAAAAACAAGATGAACCAAACTGCCGCAAAGATGCATTTCATTTCGAATAAAGGTCAAAAAACAAAACAAAGGATAAAGGAAACCGAGCTTTTTCCCTTATCCTTCGTTGGTTCTTAAAACTGGCTGGCCGCTTTAGTTAAAGCTGCTCAGAGCCTCGCCTTCGTCTTCATAAACGTCAAAAACCGTCAGGAGCTTCGTGATCGCGAGCAGATCTTGGATCTTTTCGGTCAAATTCAACAGCTTCAGCGTGCCGCCTTCTTTGTTGACCGCGGTAAAGCTTGAAACAAGCTCGCCGATGCCGCTCGAATCGATATAGCCGACGCGGCCTAAATTGAGAAGAAGTTTTGTTTTCCCCTCACCGAGCACACGGCGGATCGTACTGCGCAGTGCAACACTTCCCTCTCCGATAGTTACTTTTCCGTCAAGATCGAGAATAGTAACATCGCCCGCCTGACGTTCAGTAATATTAATATCAGCCATTATTATCTCCTGTTAGATTTAGTAAAATTAGTTTGATAGCAGATTTTAGAACAACCGCGTTTGAAATGTCCACGTAACAAGTACCTTTTATCGGTTCTTGACCATTTTCACCATAAGTCCACCGCCATCCGGATTGTCCCAGTCGACCTCGTCCATGAAGGATCTCATAAACAAAATGCCGCGGCCGTTAGTTTTTAGCAGGTTTTCGCGATCTGTCGGGTCAGGGATATCTTCGATGGAAAAACCCGTTCCATAATCGCGCACGGTTATCTCGAGCCCCGAGCCCGTGTCGGCAAACGTCACTTCAACGTCCTTGTCCTTATCAAATTTATTACCATGTTTTACCGCATTTGCCACCGATTCGCGTACGGCGAGGTCGATCGCATAGATGGCATCATCCGCGAGACCGATCGCCCGGGCAAAGGATTCCGCCTTAGCGGCTGCCATGTCGACCGATTCGATAACGCTCGGCAAAATAAATTCGGTTTGTTCAGTCACAGTATATGCATTGTAAGTTAATGGCTTATGAGGGTTTCTGTCAAGACAAACGCGGGGGCTTCAGTCTAAAATACCAATAATGAATATTCGAAAAGCCGATGCAGTTCGTGGAGACATTGATTTACCCGGCGACAAGTCGATCTCGCACCGGGCAGCAATGTTTGCCGCTCTGGCCACCGGTAGAAGTGTAATTGCAAACTATGCCACCAGCGCCGACTGTATGTCGACGCTGTCATGCCTGCGTGACCTGGGCGTCGGGATCGACGTCAGCGGACAGACGGTAACCATCGACGGTGCCGGAGGCGTCGGCTTCACAGCCCCCGAAAAGCCGCTCGACTGTGGCAACAGCGGGACGACAATGCGACTAATGTCGGGCATTATGGCCGGCCAGAGTTTTGACACCACGCTCACCGGTGACGAATCGCTCTCAAAGCGCCCGATGAAGCGGATAATCGAGCCACTTTCCATAATGGGAGGCTCGATCGAGTCGACCGACGGTCACGCACCGCTCATTATTAGAGGCCGTAAGCTTACGGGAATCGAATACACGCTCCCGATCGCATCCGCTCAGATAAAATCCTGCGTGCTGCTTGCCGGCCTCAACGCCACTGGCCGAACAACCGTCATAGAGCCTGCGACGAGCCGTGATCACACCGAGAGAATGCTCCGATGGTTTGGTGTGTCGATCGACGCCGACGGTGCGAGCATATCGATCGACAGCGGGCAGACCCTGACCGGAAAGGAATTTTCGGTCCCCGGCGACATCTCGTCCGCGGCGTTTTTTATCGTCGCCGCAGCGTGTCTGTCCGGTTCGCATCTGACCATCCGAAACGTCGGCCTAAACCCCTCACGCACAGGAATTATAGAAATACTAACGCGACTCGGTGTCGACCTCGCCGTGAGCGACGAGCAGCTCGTTTGTAATGAGCCGGTCGGTCAAATTACGGTTCAGGGACGTCGCGGACCGCTCGGATCGGCAGCCAATCTGGTAAACGGAAGCATCATCGCCAACCTGATCGACGAGATACCGATCCTGGCGATCCTCGGCTCGCAGCTCGACGCCGGGATCGAGATCCGCGACGCAGCCGAGCTTCGGGTAAAGGAATCCGACCGCATCTCGGCCGTGGTCGAAAATCTAAGGCGAATGGGCGCCTCGGTTGAGGAATTTCCGGATGGCGTCCGCATCGAAAGATCAAACCTCGTCGGTGCCGAGATCGATTCCTTTGGCGACCACCGGATCGCGATGGCATTTGCCGTTGCGGGCCTATTGGCCGAGGGCGAAACGAGCATTATCGGAGCGGATTGCGTCGACGTCTCGTTCCCCGGATTTTTCGAACGGCTCGCCTCGGTCGTGGAGTAAGAAAGATCGCCCACGAAATACACGAAATTATGGGGAACATAATATTAAGTTTAAAATTTCCGTCAACAAAAGTTTCCAAGACAAGGACGGGTTCTTTTTAGTGAATTTCGTGGGCAAGATAAATTTTGATGAATAAGGACATTCGCATCGTGCTGACCGGATTTATGGGCGTTGGCAAATCCAGCGTCGCTCGCCACGTTGCCCACATGGCAGGGACCCGCCGCGTCGACCTGGACCATGTACTTGAAGAAAGTGAGAAGCGGACCATCTCCCAGATCATCGACGCGGATGGCGAAGAGGAGTTTCGCAAGATCGAGACGGCTAATCTTGAGCGCGTTATTGCCGACCCGACCGTGCGTGTTCTCTCGCTGGGCGGCGGTGCATGGACGACGCCGGTAAATCGCGAAATGCTCAAGCAGGCTGAGTATACGAGTGTCTGGCTCGAATCCTCGTTCGAGCATTGCTGGCTCAACATCACCTTTTCCCGCAAAGACCGTCCGCTTGCCCGAAACAAGGAGGGAGCCATGCGCCTCTTCGAGGAGAGGCAAAAAACATACTGTCTCGCCGACTGGCATTTTATTATCCGGCCCGACCATTCGTCCTACGATGTGGCATCGCAAATTATCGAAGAGATATTTTCCTAACTTCCTTGCATTGCGGATTGAAATTTTCCGATTTATCAATCAATATAATCTCACTAAGTAATTAGGCGGCTTTTCCCCGATCGTAGATCGGCGGAATTGTCGAATTTAGGAATTATCGCGCATTCATTTTCGGTATACGCGATCATCGATACATCAATATCAAATAAGTTTTTCAGGAGGAAAAATGAAATTCAAAGCTTTAACAATTCTTACTCTGGCCATTGCCCTCTTTATGAGTGCATGCGGCAAGAGCGACGCTGACCTGCAAAAAGCAGCTACCGACAAGCTTGCCGCTGACAAGGTCGTCGGCGTAACCGTCGCTGTCAAGGACGGCGTCGCTACACTCACCGGCGAAGCTGCCGATCAAACGGTAAAAGCAAAAGCAGAGACTTCGGTCAAAGCGGTCGAAGGCATCAAATCGGTTGTCTCCACTGGCTTGAGCGTAAAGCCGGCCCCGACACCACCGCCGCCGTCACCGGACAAGATGCTCGAAGGTACCGTTAACGAGTCGCTCAAGAAGAAGGGCATCACGGGCATTACGGCAACTGCCGTAGACGGCGAAGTCACATTAACCGGAATTGCACCGAAAGCCAAATGGCCTGAAATCATGATGGCAGCTAACGAAGCAAAGCCAAAGAAGGTTATCAACAAAGTCACGGAGAAATAGGCCGTACCAGGAGGAATTATGTCATTACAAGAGAAATACCAATCACTTCTTGAACTCGCTAATGAGAACGGAACGACTTACTCATTGGAGGAAGGCGACGGAGTTCTGCACGTAAACGGAACCGCGCCCAGCGAGGAGGCAAAAGCTGCTCTTTGGGCAAAGTACGATGAACTGGATCCGGATTATAAATCCAGTGATCTGATCCTCATCGTCACGTTGGGTGACGCTGCCGGTGGCGGTGCCAATACCTACACGGTCGCATCAGGTGACAGCCTGAGCAAGATCGGCGGCAAATACGGTGTGCCTTGGAAAGCCATCTGGGACGTCAACCGCGACATCCTTAGTGATCCAGACAAGATCTATCCGGGACAAGAATTGAAGATTCCGTAAGGATCGAATTTTCTTGATTTTTGATCAGGCACTCTGGTGGTGTTGGGAAACCAACTTTACCCAGAGTGCTTTTTCAATTGTGGTTCTCTTCCCTTGGGCGAGGTATTGGGAAGTGAGTCAAGATGGAGTTATTACCAGTCGGAGAAAGTAAATTTAATTCTTAAGATCTTGGATGAGATTCTTCAAATCCACGGGCAATTTCCAGTGAAGGGGCATCTATCACAAAAATATTCGTGTCACCGTCGTACCAAATGATCTTTGCTCGCTCACCAAGTATTTTATCTAAATACAGAAATTCAATTCTTTCGCCCTCGTTTCCGAATCGATTTTTCCCATTTAAAATGTGCGAAACAATCTCGGTCGCATGCCCAATTTCAAATTTTATTAGTGATTGTGGATACGACGGCGTCATTTTGCAACCGATAGCATTGTTGCGCGTGTCGTTTTCAACCACGAAATTGCCGCCAAGAGATCCGCCAGGTAAAACGTAGAGGTATGACCATCCACAAGGAAATTCGGAGCCAGATTGTCTAAAAACAAAATCAGGGGCGACCTTCGCAAGAAGCATTTCTGCTTTTGTAAGAAAGCCGCTGGCCCACACAGCTGACATTCCGACCGCAAAAGTCAGACTTGCTAAAAGTAATCGAAAACACAAACGCCGCATACAGTCATATACTACGATTAGAATCCATTTACGGAGAGAAAGTTGTGGGATTCCATACTCGACTTGCGATGACAAGCTCCGCAAAGCACACCGAAAATAAAGAAAGACACAAAATAAATTTAACGTTTGTCATACCCTATCAGCAGAGCGTTTCTTGCATTTCCACTTTGATTAGTATGTTTCCTTTGAAGTAGAACTTCACCCCACCGAGATTCTCTTTGGTCACGTAGTCGAAAACGTTTTCGTCGGGATAGCCGCCTCCCGAGACACCGAATAGCGTGCTAATTACTTCCTTTGTCGCGCCGATTTTGACGGATGGTGCAATTCTCCATTTCGCGGATGTGACTTTTATCGAAATGACCGTGGAATTCCGTCCTTTACTATTACTCAAAAATCCTATCTCAAGTCCCGGGTAATACAAGGTTTTTCTGAATCCGCCTCCACATTCATCAAAGCCGGTCTTTCTAACTTTGCGGGGCTTTCCGATCCTTTTCAGAATCCTTGAATAAGATGTTCCCGACTTAATGCCGTTAACAGTTAGATCCACTTCGAAGTATTTTTTCTGACCGAACGTGTGCTGCCTCTGACCGAACAGGGCCGCCTGCGTCAAAAGAATAACTAAAAAAAG
>JBBRSH010000114.1:0-14561 GCA_038245555.1 Pyrinomonadales bacterium
ACGATCCTGAAAGGCAAGTGGAAGGTCCGCATTGAAAAAGCCGTCAATATTCCGCTCACATACGGCGGCCGGGCGGAATTTATGGTCCAGAACGTGCTTGCGGCAACCCTCGCGTGTTTTGTCCACGGCATTTCGCTTGAGGACCTGCGCGTTGGCCTGACCACATTTACCGCCGGCACTGCTCAGACACCGGGAAGGCTCAACTTTATCGAGGTCGGGGATGTTACCGTGTTGATGGACTATGCCCATAACCCGGCGGGACTCAGAGGTTTAGCTGCATTCATCTCGAAACTACCTAATAAATATCGCACGGTCGTTATCAACGGGACCGGCGACCGCCGTGACGAGGATATTCGCGAATTTGGGATGATCGCGGGACAGACGTTTGACCGTGTCGTTATCCGCCGCGGCAACTACCTCCGCGGCCGTGACGAACAGGAAACCTATAACCTGATAAAAGAGGGAATTGCCGCCAGCGGAAAGGAGCCCGCGATCCGCGTCATTCCCGAAAGCCGCGACGCCATTCATCACGCGATAAAGAACGGCCGCAAAGGCGAACTAGTGGTTACCCTCGCGGACCGCGTACCCGATGACATCGGGTACGTTCAGGAAATACGGGATATGGTTAATGATAAGAAGAGTGAGGGATAAAAGGTCGCCAGCCGATAATTTGAATAAAGCCCGGGTTTAACCGTAGATCTTTATTGTCGCCTCGCCATCCTCGATAAGGTAACCGCGATACATCCCTTCCGAATTAAAGGGAAGTGCGACGTTGCCGTTAGAATCGACCGCGATCAGTCCGCCCTCGCCGCCGATCGAACCTACGTGGCGTATCGCCTCGGCCGCGGCGTTTTCCAGATTATGACCCTTATATTTGATTAGAGCGGCGACATCGTAGGCAGTGACTGCCCGCATGAAGTATTCGCCGACGCCGGTGCAAGAGACGGCGCATTTGTCGTCGGCGTAGGTGCCCGCCCCGATTATTGCGGTGTCGCCGACCCTTCCAAATTTCTTATTTGTCATTCCGCCCGTTGAGGTCGCCGCGGCGAGATCCCCGTTTGAGTCGGAAGCAACAGCGCCGACCGTTCCGAGCGGCCTTGCGTTCGACTGCATTAACTCGCTTTCCAAACCTGCCGCAGAGTGATCAAGTTGAACACGTCCGGCGTTCCTGGCTTCGATCATCTGGACCCATCGATGCTCAGTGAAAAAGTACTCGTCAACCTCGGTCTTGATCCCCATTTCCTGCGCGAATTGGTTCGCACCCTCGCCTGCGAGCAGAACATGTTCGGTGCGTTCCATGACGAGCCTGGCGAGGCTTACCGGGTTTTTGATGCTATTTACAAAGGCGACCGATCCCGCTCGGAGCGTTTTGCCGTCCATGATCGAGGCGTCCATTTCCTGCTTGCCTTCGTGCGTGAAGACGGACCCCCGGCCCGCGTTGAACAACGGAAAATCTTCGAGCGAGCAAACCGCCGCCTCGACCGCGTCAAGCGAACTGCCCCCCTTTTCGAGAATGTTCCATCCCGCCTTTAACGCTTTTTCGAGTCCGCCGCGATATTCCGCCTCGAGAGCAGGGGTCATCTGCGACTTCAATATCGTTCCCGCTCCTCCGTGTATGGCAAGTGCGATTTTGTTCATAAGATAATACTATCAGAGATATAACGTCGTTAGATACGGTAAAGAAGCGATATTTAACACGTTTTTAATGGTCGGGCTCTTCAGCCGAAAGAGGAAAAAAATGAAATCCTGGTCGCTGCCGGTTGGCAAGTTTTTTGGAATTCAGGTCTATATTCATTGGACGTTTTGGATATTGCTGGTGTGGATCTTCCTGATGCACGTCCGGGCGGACGATGGGTTGAGTGAGGCGATAAGGGGCGTTCTGTTTATTCTCGCCTTATTCGGATGCGTGGTACTCCACGAATTCGGTCACGCGCTTACGGCCAAACGGTTTGGTGTCGTTACCCGCGACATCACACTTTATCCGATCGGCGGCGTTTCGAGCTTTGAATCGATGCCGGAAAAGCCGGCTCATGAGTTTCTGATCTCGCTGGCCGGACCTTTAGTGAACGTATTTATCGCCGGCATTTTATGGGTTTATCTGAGTTCGTCCGGACAAATGCCGGATCTGTCGTTGCTCACTGCAGAGGATACCTCCAAATTGCCGTTCCTCTTTACGTTGTTCGTTGCCAATGCCGTTCTGGCTGCTTTCAATCTCATACCAGCATTCCCGATGGATGGAGGCCGCGTATTTCGTGCGTTGCTGTGCTTTACCTTTGACAAGGCAACGGCGACGCGTATCGCTGCCACGTTGGGCCAGCTGCTTGCTATAGGTTTCGTGTTTCTAGGTTTCTATTCCAACTTCTGGCTTGTCTTTATCGGCCTTTTCATCTTTCTGGGAGCCGGCGGCGAAGCGGCTTTCGAACAGACAAAGGCGGCTCTCGACGGGCTAACAGTTAAGGATGCCTTGATGCATAGATTCACTGTTTTGGAACCCAACGCGCCGCTCGGTGATGCAGTATATGCACTTTTGAATAGTCAGGAGACGGAATTTGTCGTAGCGGACGAAGGCAATCCCGTAGGTTTGCTGACGCGAAATGAGATTGTCCGAGGGCTTTCGGAAAATGGAAACTATGCGATCGTGTCTGCCTACATGAAAAAGGATTTTTTCATCGTGCATCCCGAAACCAAGCTGATCGAATTCTTTCAAGAGGCTTCCAAAAAAGGCCAGTCGGTTGCATTGGTAATGGATGGCGACAACTTTGAGGGTCTTATCGACCTCGAAAACGTACAGGAAAAATTGTTGATACAAGAGGCTTTGAAAAAACTTCGGTCGTGAAACCCGCTGCGAGATGCTTTTACAGGTCCAACCTTCGCAGCCGCAGCGCATTTGTGATCACGGAAACCGAACTGAATGTCGTCGCCGCGCTTGCTATCATCGGCGAAAGTAGAATCCCGAAAACAGGAAACAGAACGCCCGCCGCGATCGGAACGCCAGCAATGTCGACGTCAGTTCCGCTGGCAAACGCGCCCGTGCGTTATTAACACCGTCAACAGCCATCTCGACGATCTTGCTTTGCGATTGCAGTTCCTTGACCTTAGCCGCCTTTTTTTCGGGCATGACCTCCGCAAAAAAACCTGATCGATACTTCGGGGAAAGCTCCAGGAACGAATATCGCCGCCAGACTCAACAGATACGCCGCTCCCGTGCCGATCGCGATGAGTGAATACATATTCGGGCTTACGTTCCTGATCGAAGCGACAACTCGTTGACAGAACGCGAAGCCTCCCCACAGTTCGGGCATACCAATATTTAGCTCAATTGGCGATTTTTTTTGGGATTTATCATCCATTCACAATTTGTTTAACTAGGTAAAACTTCAATGTTTTACCGCCTTAACCGAAAAGGCAAGTGCCCGATGGGGCATACGCAAAGCCAGGAACCTATCCGTAAGGGACGTCCGGCTGCCGAAGTGAGGTAATAATGAGAAGAGCTACGATCCTTTTATGGGGCTTGTTCGCTGCGTTGGCGAGCACAACTTTTGCCCAAACCAATAATTTTCAATCCCAACCAACTGCAAAGCTGCTGTTTTCGAGCGACGGCGATAGTGCCGTGCGTCCGAGGCTTGCTGATGACACCAGTGTCGCCGCCAAGGCTCTGCCAACGGCCGCCAACATCGCGTCATTCGAGCGAACGGCGTTTGACCTGCTGAACCAAAAGCGGGCCGAAAACGGTGAAAAGCCGCTCGTTTGGAACGAGTTACTGGCCGCTGTTGCACGCATCCATTCGCGAGATATGGCTGATAACAAGTATTTCAGCCATCGCGGACTCGACGATTCGAAGGTCGGCGACCGCGCGGAGCGCGGCGGGTTGAAGTGGAAAGCGATCGGCGAAAATATCGCCTACAATCGCGGATACAAAGACCCGATCGAAAAGGCAGTCGAGCTGTGGATGGGATCGACCGGACACCGGCAAAATCTAATGGATGACCATTGGAAAGAGTCGGCGGTCGGTATCGCTGTCGCTGCCGACGGGTCGTTCTATTTCACGCAGGTTTTCTTGCTTAAATAGGATCCGCTAAAGACAATTAGTTGGGGCCGCTCCGGGGGATTTACCACTTGAGCGGCCTCAGTGTTTTAAATTAGGTTGATCAATATGCTCTCTTTTGGACAATAACTCTTTCAAATATTCATATTCGGCGATCCAGTCAGGGCTCTCCTTAAACTCAATAAATCCTGCCGGAGTATTTTCCCCTAGATCTTTGTCCGATAGGCCAAACGATTGTTCACATTCCTGGAGCCGGTTTAATCTCATCAATAGTCTTTTTGTCGAGAATGCGTTAAATCTACTCAAGTCGCAGACGGCGATTTTTTTCCTTTTCATATCGAACCCCTAATTAGTTAACGCTGCTTCGCATTGCTCCGTCGCTCCACGTTCTTTATTCTATAGCGAATGCAGCCGCTATTTACATTGCCGTCGTACGCGAAGGTCAATTTGCATCTGAGGATACTTGGCAAGCGTCCGGACGGTTTCCACGATGTCAGTACTTTGTTTCAAATGATCTCGCTGCGCGACAGTCTGTCATTTTCGCCCGCGGAAACTGTTGAGTTGACATGCGATGATCCAGGAATTCCGGTCGATGGGCAAAATCTGATCGTTAGGGCCGCCGAGGCGTTGAAACGGCGGTTTTCGGTAAACGACGGGGCTCGGATCCACCTCGAGAAACGCATCCCTTCGCCTGGTGGGCTTGGCGGAGGTTCGTCAAATGCGGCTGTCGCTCTTTTGGGGCTGAAACGGCTCTGGCAAATCGATGTTTTGGACGCCGAGTTGAATGAGACCGCTGCTGGACTTGGTTCCGATGTTCCGTTCTTTCTCCACGGCGGTACGGCCCTTGGGACCGGCCGCGGCGAGGTGATAGAACCGATCGAGGACCTCGACGAAAGTTTCATGGTGGTCGTCACGCCAGATATAAGCGTTTCGACGCCTCAGGCTTTTGCGGCTATCAACGCAGAAAGCTTGACATATGAGGCTCAGAATCGTATTCTTCGAGTTTGCCGCGATGAGGCTGAATCCTTGGATCTGCATCATACGGTATTGAAAAACGATTTTGAAACGTGCGTCTTTGCGGCTTTCCCTGAAATCGGCGAGGTTAAGGCAACCTTGTTGAACCTTGGGGCGGTCAACGCTCTTATGAGTGGCAGCGGAGCGAGCGTTTTTGGAATTTTTGACAACATAGAGACACGGCAAGCAGCTATTAAAGCCCTTGATCACACGAGATCAACCTGGCGAAGTTTTGCCGTAGCAACCGTTTCGCGGTCCCAGTATCGCGAAGAGCTTTACGCTTAAGGTTGTTTCCGATCAGTTTCTGTAATAGCAATTGGGGCGTAGCCAAGTGGTAAGGCACCGGTCTTTGGATCCGGCATTCGTAGGTTCGAGTCCTCCCGCCCCAGCCAATTATGAAACCGAAGCGGTCAGTCTCTTGATTTGGAGTTGGCCGTTTTTTTGTTTTTGAGAGAGTCGGTGTCAGTAGCCCGCACGTAAAGGGCTCTACATGCGAAAGGAGCCCTTACTGACGTGTGGGCTACCGACAAAACATGGCAGTTTCGGGAAAAATCAAGGTCTTTTCGGGCAATGCTCATCGTGAACTCGCGGAGGAGATCTGCCGTGGACTCGACTGTGAACTTGGAAAAGCAAGCACTGAGAGTTTTTCCGACGGAGAGTTTAACTTTCAGATCGGCGAAAATGTCCGCGGCTCCGACGTATTTATCGTGCAACCCACGTGTCCTCCGAGCGACCGTCATCTGATGGAACTGCTCATCATGATCGACACGTTTGTTCGGGCATCGGCCGAACGTGTCACGGCGGTAATCCCGTATTTTGGGTATGCACGCTCGGATAAAAAAGATCGGCCTCGTGTTCCGATCGCCGCCAAGTTGGTAGCAAATTTGCTGACAACCGCGGGAGCCCAGCGGATATTGACAATTGATCTGCATGCGGCACAGATCCAGGGATTCTTTGACATTCCGGTAGATCACCTTTACGCGGCACCGATCGTGGTCGATTATTTTCGGACCAATAAGATCGAGAACTTGATCGTCGTAGCTCCGGACACCGGCGGTGCTGAACGAGCACGTGCTTATGCAAAACGGCTGGATGCCGGCCTCGCACTCTGCGACAAACGACGCGAGCGTGCCAATGAGGCAGATGTGATGAATATCGTCGGTGATGTCAACGGCAAAAACTGCCTGATCATCGACGACATGTGCGACACGGGCGGAACGATCTGCAAAGTGGCCGAAGCTCTGCACAAGGCAGGTGCGAATGAGATCTTTGCGTGCTTTACACACGGGGTTTTCTCGGGAAAGGCGGTTGAAAATATCACCGGCTCGTATTTGAAAAAAGTGATCGTAACGAATACGATCCCGATCCGTGATAATGGGCTGCCGCTTGTGGAGGGCGGCAAGATAGAGGTTTTGAGCGTCGCCAAGCTGCTGGCTTCGGCGATCAAGTCGATCCATGACGAGACAAGCGTGTCGTCGCTGTTTATTTAAGTTCAAGGTTCCAGGTTCAAGGTTCAAAGTCACCTGGAATATAAACATCGAACATTGAACATTGAACTTTGAACGAGAGGAAGTTATGGCAGAAAAAATAGTTATTAAGGCAGTCAAGCGTGATACACGCGGTAAGAACGAAAATCGTCGTTTGCGGGTTCTTGGTAAAGTCCCGGTGATCGTGTACGGCGGAGGTTCGACGGCCCTCGCGGCGACCGCGGAACTTAAGGACCTTGCAGCGATCATCCGTACGGATTCGGGCGTTAATACGGTTTTCGGACTGGACATCGAAGGCGAAGGCATTAACGATGTCATTTTTCAGGACCGTCAGATCCACCCGGTCAAGGGCCGGCTCATCCACGCAGATCTTCGACGCTTTGCAAAAGGCGAGAAGATCGAAATGACCGTTCCGATCCGACTTATCGGCCATCCCGAAGGCTTAAACGAACCGGGAGCCGTTCTGACACAGGCGATGCGCGAGATCAAAGTATTGTGCGAACCGGCAAATACTCCTGATTCGATCGATGTCGACATCAGCGAGATGGCTGCTGGCCATGCTCTCCACGTCGCTGATCTTAAGGTCGGGGACGGTATCGAACTTCTCGAATCGCCCGAGACCGTAGTCGCCGCGATCGCCAGCGTCAAGGAAGAGGTTCTCGAACCGCAGACCGAGGAAGGTGCTCAGCCGACCGTGGTTGGTGAAGCACCGGCTGAAGGCGGCGACGAATAGTTCTAACGCTCCGAACCCCGATCAGAGGTCGGGGTTCGGACCGAGGGAATATGGATTCGCCGGATAGCAATTGGCTGATCGTAGGGCTTGGGAATCCGGGCCCGGAATACGAGAGGACGCGGCACAACGTCGGCTTTATGCTGATCGACCTGCTCGCCAGCCAAAGCCAAACGCAGGTAAAGCGTTTGGAGTGTAAGGCACTTGTAGGCCGCTGCGAATTTGCCGGCCGGATGGCCGAACTGGCAAAGCCGCAGACCTACATGAACCTGAGCGGCGACGCCGTCAGCTGCCTCATCGCAAAAGAGGCAAGGTCGATTGAAAAGCTGATCGTAATTTCGGACGACCTGGCTTTGCCATACGGCAAGATCAGGATTCGAACGAAGGGATCGCACGGTGGGCAAAACGGCCTCAGGTCGATCATCGATCGATTGAAAACTCAGGAGTTTATCCGGCTTAGGATCGGCATCGGGCCCGATCACGAGATACGAGACGCGGCAAATTTTGTTTTGGACCGGTTTACCAAGGCCGAATCCGAAACGCTTGACAAAATATTGGATGAATCAGCCGACGCGGTCCGCTCTATCATTTACGATGGTGCAGAAGATGCGATGGCGAGATTTAATTGATTTGCGATTTAATTCTTGATACCCGGCAATCGCAAATCGGAAATAGTGAGAATCCTTACTTCATCTCAATGAGGATGAGGTTGGTAACCCAAAGGGAGATAGTAAACAAATGGCACTAAGAACATACGAAGTAATGTATATCATCAATCCTGAAACGGATGCTGAAAAGATCGAAAAACTAAACGAAGCTGTCGGGAAGTTGATCGAAAAAGAGGGCGGCGAGGTTGTTCGAATGGACAACGTCGGCATCCGCAACCTCGCATATCCGATCCAGAAAAAGCACGAGGGCCACTATGTGCTGTTCGAGATCAACGGATCCGGTCAGGAGATCCTCGAACTTGAGCGTCGTATGCGTGTTAACGATCTGATCTTGCGGTACATTACGGTCCGCGTTGACGAAGATCGCAAATGCGCCGATAAGAAAATGGCGAAACGCGAGGCGAAGGCCGAAAAGCGTGCGAAATTCCGCCCGAGTCAGGAAGCGACGGAGGCTCAGGCAGAGGCTTAAACCGCCGGCCGCAAGGAGAAAATTATGGCAGAGAATGATTTGGAAGTGATGGATGACAGAGGCGGGTTCGGCGTCGGTGAAGATGTGATCGGCGACCGTCCGCGTCGGCCGTATCAGCGTCGCCGGCCAAGGCAGGTTGTTCCGGACTACGTCGATTGGAAAGACGTCGATTTTCTGAGGCAGTTTGTGCCTGAACGCGGCAAGATCATGCCGAGGCGCATCTCGGGAATCACCGGAAAAGACCAGCGCCGCATCGCCCAGGCGATCAAGCGCGCCCGCTCAATGGCAATGCTGCCATTCGTCGCGGACTAACGTCCGACAAACTTAGTTTGTCGAACCCGGACGACGGGCTCGGTCCGATTAGCTGAAACGAACAAACTGAAGTTTGTTCGACATGGAGAGGTATAATTATCATGGCAAGCACAACTATTTTATTACGCGAGGACATCGAGCATGTCGGCGGACGCGGCGAGATCGTCAAGGTAAAGGCCGGCTACGCCCGCAACTACCTGCTGCCGCAGGCTCTGGCGACGCTCGCGACCAAGGGCAACGTCAAACAGATCGAGCAGGAACGCGCGGCGTTGCTCAAAAAAGCGGCTATTGAAAAGGCGACCGCCGATGCTCAAAAGGAGCAGATGGAGAGCATCAAGCTTAGCTTTGAGCGTAAAGCGGGCGAGCACGGAACTCTCTTCGGATCGGTGACGTCGATGGACATAGCCGAAGCTCTCAAGGCCGAAGGCTACGAGATCGACCGCCGCAAGATCGTTCTCAAAGACGCGATCAAGGAAACGGGCGAATATACCGTCAACGTTAAACTTCACCGCGAAGTCACGCTGGCAGTCCCCGTAACGGTCACCGGCGAAGGCGGCGAAATGCCGGTCAAGGAAGAGAAGAAGCCGAAGGCCGAACCGAAAGCTGAAGAGCCGAAGGCTGCGGCTCCGGTTGGGGCCGCTGAGCCGGCCGCCGAGGAAACTCCCGCTGACGAGGAGTCCTCTCCGGAAGCCGAGAAGTCGGCTGACGATTCGGCGGAATAGGTTCCTACGCCTATATTCGCCAAAGTCGACAGACACCAAAGACCCGGGGTTAGGCACTAGCTTAGCTTCGGGTTTTTTGTGTTAGATATTATCGCGTCGAAGTAGCTAAGAGATAATTCCCTTGAAGTATAATTATATTATAAGTATGATATAAGTATGAAGCTCAAGTTTTCCTGGGACCCAGAAAAAGCCAGGTCGAACCAGAAAAAACATGGTGTTTCTTTTGATGAAGCGAGGACCGTTTTCTTTGACGAAAATGCCCGGTTGGTCAATGATCCTGACCATTCGGACGACGAAGACCGCTTCATCCTGCTTGGCCTGAGCCAGGTATCCAAGGCTTTTAACAGTTTGTCACTGTTACAGGTCCGACGAATCTGAGATACGCATTATTTCCGCCCGCAAGGCGACAAAAATGGAACACAAGTTCTATGGGAGTCCATTAATATGAGAAAGGAATATGATTTCTCCAAATCCATCAAAAATCCATATGCCACGATGTTGAAAAGACAGATCACCATCCGCATCGAGGAAGATACGATCGATTATTTTAAGAAACTGGCAGCCGAATCCGGGATACCTTATCAAAATCTGATCAATATGTTTCTTCGTGACTGTGCCAAAGGCAACAAAAAGCCGGTCGTAGAATGGGCTTAGGCAGGGCCCGACGGATATCAGATGGCGGCCTATCGACCTTTCAGCCCTGGAAAAATCACGAAGGATTCTTTGAAAGGGAATCCGGATAAGAGTAAAATTAGTCACTGCAACCCTTACATACGGCCTTTATATTTTGCAGCTAGAAGAGTTTTGGCATTAAATGAAGTGTGAATGCCTAGGTAGATGAGATCCGGTGACAGAAATCGCAGATTCCGGATGTGGCTGGTGGGCGGCGGCTTCCTATTTATCTTGATATTTATCGGGCTTTCTAAGGTCATTGGCGATGGACCAATAATGCCGATTATTTTTGTCGTAGGTTGGCTCACACTTGCGGTCGTGTTCGTTTATTACTTTAAGGTGGTTCGAAAGCGAAGCGACTAGACCACTTCCCCCTGAACTATTAGAACGAGTTTTCTGAATGGCATCCGTTTTCCCCGATTCACGACGAGAGCAGTTTCTCGAAAAGTCATTGCCGAGCAATGAGGAGAGCGAGCGCGTCATTTTGGGGGCGATATTGCTTGATAATGCGGTGATCGCGGAGGCGGTTGAGCATCTTAAGCCCGAGGATTTTTATTCGCCACTGAACCGCCGTGTTTTTGCGGCGATGATAGCACTTTTTGAAAAGCAAAAGCAGATCGACCCGATCCTGATCGGCGAGGAGCTCAAAAAAGAAGGTGCGTTGGAGTCGATCGGCGGTATCGCGACGATCACAAACCTCACCTTTGGCCTGCCTCATTTTTCAAACGTCGCGGAGTACATCAACGTCGTTCGCGACAAATCGATGATGCGGAACCTGATCCGCACGTGCAACTCTATTACCGGCGAAGCTCTGGCCGAGGAAGACGACGCCGTAAACGTCCTCGACAACGCCGAGCGAATGATCTTCGCATTGGCTGAG
Organism: Pyrinomonadales bacterium; assembly: GCA_038245555.1. Classification (GTDB taxonomy): domain Bacteria; phylum Acidobacteriota; class Blastocatellia; order Pyrinomonadales; family Pyrinomonadaceae; genus OLB17. The sequence goes on from JBBRSH010000114.1 coordinate 11,000, forward strand.
GCACGAACGCGGCAGGGTTTCTCGCGGATCGCCCCGATCGCCGACAGCGTTATCGCGCGCGTCAAGGAACACGCGGCTGGCGAGTCGAACGGCATCACGGGGCTTTCGACCGGGTTTTTCGAACTCGATGAAATGACCTCCGGCTTGCAGCGGACCGACCTCATCATCATCGCGGCCCGCCCGTCGATGGGTAAAACAGCACTTTGCCTGACCTTGGCCCAGAATGCCGCGCTCCAATCGAACGCCGTCGTCGCAGTGTTCTCTCTCGAAATGTCGAAGGAACAGCTTGTCACGCGTATGCTCAGCTCCGAGGCTCGCATCAACGCCCACCGTTTTCGTACCGGGCATCTAATGACAAACGAGTGGGAGCGGCTGGCCCAGGCGATCGGAACGCTTTCGGACGCACGCATATTTATTGACGACACGCCGGGCATTTCTGCTCTCGAGATACGTGCAAAATGCCGACGTCTGGCGGCCGAGCAAAAGACGCTCGACCTGATCGTGGTCGATTATCTCCAGTTGATGGGCGGCAGTAAGAAGACCGAGTCACGCCAGCAGGAAGTCTCACAGATCTCCCGTGAACTAAAGGCACTCGCGAAAGAACTTTCCGTGCCCGTGGTTGCCCTATCGCAGCTATCGCGTGCACCCGAGGCCCGAAGTCCGCCCAAACCGCTGATGTCGGACCTTCGCGAATCGGGAAGTATCGAGCAGGACGCGGATGTCGTCGCCTTCATCTTTCGTGAAGATTATTACAATGCGACCGACGAAAATCAGGGCCTGGCGGAATTGATCATCGCCAAACAGCGAAACGGGCCTACCGGAACGGTCAAAATGGCTTTCATCAGGGAATTTACTCGGTTCGAAAACTTTTACAGCGGTTAGTCAGAACCACCTGCGGTAGCGGGTGGTTGAACACCGTACGTGAGGACGATTTTTATGAGCACAGATCTACGCTTTCCCATCGGCGAATTTGAAATGGGATTTGAACTTTCGCCCGCCGCCCGCAATGAACGAATAAAGACGATCGCGGAACTTCCGTCAAAAATGATGGCCGCGGTTGCTGGCCTTAACGAGGGACAGTTCGAAACAGAGTATCGCCCGGACGGCTGGACCGTTCGGCAAACCGTTCATCACGTTGCCGACAGCCACATGAACTCGCTAATTCGGTTCAAACTCGCCCTGACGGAGGATGAGGCCCCGACGATCAAGCCCTATTACGAAGACCGTTGGGCCGAACTTGGCGACAGCCGCCTACCCGTAGACGTCTCGCTGAAAATGATCGAAGCCGTCCACACTCGTTGGTTGGCGCTGTTAAATTCAATGTCGGAGGCAGATTTTCAGAAGAAATTCATTCATCCCGAAACCGGCGAATGGACACTCGACGGGGCTCTGGCGCTCTATGCGTGGCATTCGAAGCACCACACGGCCCATATAACGGCGTTGCGTGCAATGAAGGGTTGGTAATTGTGAGAGCTGGGTCTTTATCGGAAGCTTGAATAATGAGGAAGATTTCCATATTCATCATGTGCGGAAGCGGACTGCTTGTGGTTTTGCTCGGGTTTTTGATATTCATAAGTCTCTTCTTTGGTGCAGTTAGTGTTGGCCTGATGCGGTTAATGCTTTTCTCATTGGTTGCGTTAGTTGCCGTATTCCTAGTTGGAGCCGTTGTGATGGCAACCACCCGTATTCGTAAGAAGTGAATGGTGTGATCGCTTATGGCAGAAGATGCCGTTCAACAACGCCTTGTCTCACTCGACGTTTTTCGCGGCATGACGATCGCTGGGATGGTGTTGGTCAACAACCCGGGCGGATCGCCGGTCTATTGGCCGCTCGATCACGCCGAATGGAACGGCTTGACGCCAACCGATTGGATCTTTCCCTTCTTTCTCTTCATCGTCGGCGTCTCGATCTCGATAGCTCTTGGAAAATCAAGGGGCAGAAACCGGAGCGGTAGAGAGGGTGCCGGACCAACCCGCTCGACCTATACAAAAATCATAAGCCGCTCGGCGACGATATACTTGCTCGGGGCTGCGATCTCGATCATCCCGTTCTTTCAGTTCCAATCGACCGACGCTCCCGATCCTGTAAAAATGCTGATCTGGCTCGCGTTTGCGGCGGCCCTTTTGTTCCTGCTGCTACGGAATTACAAGGTCGCGGCCGCGTTGTGCGTCATCGCTCTGCTCGGTATCGCCGGGATGAATCTTGCGGGTTACAACGTCGTTGGCTACAACTACGGAACCTTACGGATCGCCGGGGTTTTGCAGCGAATATCGGTCTGTTATCTGATCACCGCGATAATTTTCCTGCATACGACCTGGAAACAGCAGGTCGCGATCTCGGCGTTTCTGCTCCTCGGTTATTGGCTCATAATGACCGTCATCCCTGTTCCCGGATGCGATGTCACCAGCATCAGCGACAAAGCCTGCAACCTTGCCGCCTACATCGACCGGACCATCCTAACCGAAAATCACATCTGGCGCTTCGGCAAGGTCTACGATCCCGAAGGAATTCTATCGACGATCCCGGCTATCGTCACGACCATATCGGGGGTATTGACGGGTACGTGGCTCGTTCGCAAGGATAACGTGGAAAGGATAATGGCTGGAGATGAGCGAGCTGAGGAACAAGACATTCCGCATTTATCCCTTATCCCTTATCCTTTAGCCTTTGAAAAGGTCTCCGGCATGTTCTTCTTCGGCGTTGTCCTACTGGCCATGGGCCTGATTTGGAACAGCTATTTCCCAATGAACAAGGCGATGTGGACGAGTTCATATGTCCTCGCGACCACCGGGATCGCGTTGCTGACGCTCGGCTTTTGTTACTGGCTCATCGATATCAAAGGCTACAGTCGTTGGGCGTGGCCCTTCCGCGTATTTGGCGCCAATGCCCTTGCGCTGTTTGTTTTCACCGGGCTCTTCGCTCGAATGATCGCCGCCTATCGCGTCGCTGGCCCGGACGGACAACTCATCTCCATCCAAAAGTGGTTAATGCTCCACATCTACCTGCCCATCTTTCAACCCATCGACGCGTCCCTGGCGTTCGCGATCAGTTTTATCCTCTTCTGGCTGTTTCTGATGTGGCTGCTGTATAGAAAGAAGATATACGTAAAGGTTTAGACTCGTCACTTTATCTCAAAATTCTTTATCTCCGTCGCCAACTCGCTCTGGAGCTTTTCTTGTTCAGCTCCAAGCGTTTTGCGTTCCTTGTCGATCGCCTCAAGCCTCGTTTCCTGCTCGCCGGCTTTGGTGATGTAGCGGGCGATGAGGGCTTTGGCGTCGGGGGTTTTTGAGAGCGACTCGATGTTTTCGCGAAGCCGTTTCTGGTCGGCTTCGATCTTTTCGACCTCGTCGTCAAAACCGGACACCTTTCGTTCAAGTTCCGCGATCTGCGTTCGCAGATCGATCAGTTTTTCGAGTTTTGCTCGCGTGGCGTCGTTAATGTATCCACGGGTGATAAATAGCTGGAGATCGACCCGCGTCAGCGACGTGAGCTGATACGTGTCCATCAGGGCCTGTCGTACGGCGATCGTGATCGACTTGTTTTCCATGCCCTTGAGCTCGAC
>JBBRSH010000115.1:0-13921 GCA_038245555.1 Pyrinomonadales bacterium
CGTTTATCGGTGCCCGGAATCTCTGCGATCACATTTCGCTGTGTTTTGCCCTCCGGGAAAAAACGATTGACGATATTAACCTCAATTCTTACCGGCGACCCGTCGGCGAGCAGACGCGTTATCCGCCCGTAATCCTCATTCCGTAGAACTATTGTCGGCAAAAACTGACTCGCGTCGCGTGTCCTGTTGATGACGGCGCGGATGACGCCGTGCGGTTCGCGAGCGTCATACACTCGTACCAACGCTCAGTTTTCGATCAAAAACCGATCGAGCTGATCACTAACTTCGATCGGCGTCAGACGCTTTACCAAAGGAGTAGGCGTCGGTGAAGGTACGGGCCGCGGCCGCTCTGGAGCGAACGTTTTCTGAGTCTCGGCGTCACTCATTCGTAGTTCCGATGGAGTGAAGTTGACAGGCGTGATCGTATGCCGACCAGTCAGAACGATTTTGCCCCGTATGGCTTTACTAACCGACGTAAGATAGGCCACAAGCTCGCCCGTGGTCGGATTGTCGGGCGGTATCAGATTGTACGTTTCGGCGGTAACCGCACCTTTCGTGCCAGGCGTCCATGCCATTGCATCGGCGACGAGCGGCGCCTTAAATGGCTCCACAGCATGAACCGACAACCCCTCATTCGCCCAACCCGGAAATCCGAAATCCCAGTTTTCAAAATGGACGTTTTCCAGGCCATATTTATCAAGCTCGGTTTTTGTCCAATTCTCAGCCGCCGTCAGATTTGGCGTGCCGGTCATTCGCGGGCTGTAAACATCGCTAAGATAGTGGATCGTATGCATTATCCGGGAGTTTCGGTCGGCTTCGGTCCTAATCCGGGTATTCATGTCGGCATCGATACGCTCTTGCGCTCTTTGCCCCAGAGCCGGCAACGACACCAACCCGAACATCAACAAAAATACAGCCGTCCTCCTTAGCATCATTCCGCCCATCTACCTCGCTTTAATGGGTTTGAGGGCGAACATCTTCATTTTTGGATTCACGAGTGTCTCCATGTCTTGAAAATTGATCGGACCCGAAACGGTAAAATGTCCGGAACCGCCAAAAACCAGACCCCTCCCACTTTTCGGCAGAAGTGTCGCCCACCAGTAACTACGAACCGCCGCACCAAATTTGTTTTCGCCATACCGAAAGAAAATGTACTCAGCACCCATTTTCTCGATGGCTTTTTCCATAGCAATTAGCCGTGTTTTGTTAGCACGCATTTGTTCGACGATCTTGAAATAATAATTTTCTTCGGCAGTCGTTTTCGGTCCGGCCCGGCCATTCCAATTATCTTTGAAATAATCAAGCAAAACTTTTCGCGTCCGCAGATATTCGGGCGAATTGTCAACCGATCTGACATAGACATCTAAGTCCTTCTGCATCGAAGAGCCAAGCATTTCCATCGCCATCCAATCGAATTTTTGCTTGTCCAAAACATCGGCTTTTAATTCTTCGTAACCTTTCAATATGCCGTGAACGCCTTCCGGATAAAGTAAAACTGCATCTTTCTCGTTCTGAAACTCGGCAAGGGGAACGACTTTGACTTGAACCGGCGGCGGATTTGTAGTCAGCTGTTTATAGACCACGAGTTCGTCCTTGTAATGTGGATTGATGCGCAAATACTTTTTTTCGAGGTTGTTTTTATTCAGAATATCCAAAAAGGCCCCTAGATTTTTAAGCAGTTCCTGCCAGGTGTCGCCGCTAACTTCAACGTGATCCCATTTTGTCTCGATGCCTAACACTTTTAGCGAAGCGTTTATATAAAATCTGCCCGACCATCCGCCCTTGAATTTAAGAGTGATCGTGTTTTCATCTTCGGCAACAACTTCCGCAAATTTAGGCACGAAATCACGTTTGATGCCTTCTTTCGTAGTGTCAGCCAACGCCTGAATACCGTAAAAGTCGGAATAGAAGCGCGAAGGTTTGGCGGTGGCATCTGCAAATGTTGGGTCGAGAAATCCTTGCGGAGTCAAGAACTTTGCCAACGTAGTCTTCAAGTCAGGCTCGTGGACAAACCGTGGTTTAACCTCGGCGCTAGACTTCGATTTCTGTGCAAAGACTGCACCCAATAACAAACCGACGATCGCTAGGGATATAAATAATTTAGCTTTGTCCATTCCGAATTCCTCTCAGTGGATCTTTCCTTTCACGGGTTTCAAAACATCTTCAGGATTGTAAATCGTGCCATTCTTAACCACCCTATAGACCTGCCTAACGTTGCTGATATTTTCGAGCGGATTTGCGTTCAATATGACAAAATCAGCCATCTTTCCCGCTTCCAGGGAGCCGATCATATCTGTTCGGCCGATCGCCCAGGCTCCGTTATATGTTGCAGCCTTGAGAATTTCCATCGGCTTCATCCCAGCCTCGCCGAATATCTCCATCTCACGGAAAACACCCCAGCCTGGCAAGATCTGTAGATCCGTAAAGTCCGTACCGGTTGAGAGCATCACTCCCGCACGGTTAGCTTCGCGGACAAACTCCACATTTTTTTGACTCAGAAGAAGTGCGTATTTTTTCTTCTCGGCGTTGAAGCGTCCTTCTACTTTTTTCCAGGCATCAGGAGAGTAAAACTGTTTCTGTTCAGCCATATGATCTTTCACTGCGTCCGACGGTTCGAGAGCAACTACAGTTGGGACGAAAACAACTTTCGCATCAACCGCAGCCTTGAATATGGCTTGAAACTTTTGCGATTTTAGATCAGCGTCAACGATCACCTGGTAGAATTTCTCATATTCCGGAGGCGCGAAATTTATCATCCCAATAGCCTGCGGCGGAATGCCCTCGGGCATAACTTCCTTCATTGCATATATGCCGTGATGCAAAACATCGATGCCCATCTCGATCGCTTCGCCCCATGAGGTTTCTTCTAAATGCCCGTTGACTTTAACCCCCCTCTGATGGGCGTAGTTGATCACCGTTCGCATAAGGTCGCCTCTCATGCTCGCGTAAAGCTTGACGGCGGACGCTCCACGCGAAACCCACATATCAATTTTTGCCTTAGCTTCTTCGGGGGTCTTTACCGGTTCCATCCACGGCACATGCAGCGGCTCCATGTCGATATATTCCCCCGCTAAAAACATTCTCGGCCCGACCGAGCGCCCTGAGTCGATCCGATTCTTTAGAGCAATGTCGCCCTCCGGGTCCCCCGACCCGGGACTGAGGATCGAAGTCACGCCGTTAGCAAGGAAAAGATATGGAAAGGTTTGATTCGTGCTGTGACCGAAAAGAAGATACCCGTAAAGATGCGCGTGCGTGTCTATGAGGCCGGGAATGACAAACTTATCGTTGAAATCCATGACCGACGCATCCTTTGGGATTGCCAAGTCATTCGCCTTTCCGACGTGCAGGATCTTTCCACTTGAAACCTCGATGACAGCATTTTCAATTGTTCTCCCATCGGCGGGATTGATAACGAGTTTGGCTTTGACAAAATAATGCAGTGTTGGGGGAGTCGGCGTTGGAGTTTGAGTAAAAATATTACTGAAAAACAAAACCACAAATAAGCAAGGTAGAAACACCCCCGAAGTAAGTGCGGACTTTTGCACCCGTCTCAATGATCTGTGTTTTTCTGTGTTCCTAGGTTGATTCATAACTTATTTATCCTCAAAGGTTGCAGTCGTTTCCGGCAAATACAAAATTGCGTCAAATTGTCGATTTAACAAAACTTTAGTAAAGGTTCCTTGGTTAATGTCGGCGTAGAGCGAACCCATTATGTTAGTTGGTAAATTGCGATTTGAATCAGTGACTTTGCGCGTATCAATGAGCATCGGTTTATCCCCGAAAACTCTTAGAAACGGCGTTTCGAGCGAATCTTCGCGGACAGGCGGCGGGGTGCAAATTGGATTTTTGCAGTTGGCTTTTGGAACAATATTTCCAATAACAACTAAATTTTTGCCGTATTTTTCAGCCATTCGCTCTCCGAGTGAAATCGTTCCTGTGGGAATCGAAGGATCATTGGAACCTCTGCCAAAGGATTCAATCTCGCTGGCGTGCTTCATCGCGTGCCAATTATGCATCCAAAAGAAGATTTTTTTATTTTTGAAACGTGTTTTGTGAAGAATTTCAAAAATCTCAAATCGCCCTTTGTCGCCTTCACTGTAAGCCTTTTTTTGTAACGCCTGTTGTTCGGCAAACGTCGGATTTTTATTGTAAATGCCGTCGTCACCGATAACAGTCAGCGTGTTTAAATAAACCCGCAGACTAATAAGATGGGCAGCCGTTTCAAGATAATCGTTCTTAGAATTCTTTTTGCTTAACTCTTTCTTATTTGCTTCAATGAACTTTTCGATTGCGTCAATAGCTTGATTACAGGCGGCTCTTTCTTCGTTGGTGTAAGTGGGTTGCCCGGCTCTTCGGCGTTTGCTCGAATCAATAATAAACTCAATATTGGTTTTGAGCTCGCCTATTCCCGCCCGGCAAACTTTGGCCTTTTCTTTTAGATTAGCAGCAGCGAAATTAGCGGATTTTTCGGTAAAACTCCATAAAGCATCAAAATCGGTAACGGGTTGTTCCGGTTGATAACCCACGATCCTAATTTTGTCCTTGGGATTTTTTCGATTCCATTCCCGAATCCAAATAAGCATTTTAATTGTTGACTTAGAATTAAATGCGTTTAAATAAAAGCTCTCTTCGCCGGTTATGGTAGTTCGGTCGGAATTCATAAAATCACGAAAAGCCTCTTCCGTGCCCCACGCCGCTTCAAAAACGAAGACCCGAAAGCCTTTTTTCTCAACCAAATAAGGAAAAGCATCGGCGATAAATTTATGGACTTCGACCATAAAATGACTATCCTCACCAAAATTGACGTATTTCTTATTGCCTACGATCGCATCAAGCTGCGATAGATCCACTTCTTTGACCGTTTGGGCAAAGATCGGCGAAGCAAAGATTACAATCAGGAAAAGACAGAAATTAATTTGAAATCTGGCAAGCATTTTGAAAACCTCTATATTTTTCCTGGAATAGTCGGGAGTAAGATAATGCAATTAACTCTCGTTATCAGGCCCTAAGTCATTTTAGACTGGTTATTTGAACTCATTTCCGTGAATTCTCGCGGCTCGAATTCTTCACATCATTGATGCTAAATTAGCACTGCGGCCTAATCATCGCGTTCCTGTGTGCCGTGGTTATCAATGCTAACAAGATAACCACGTACCGCACGGAAAACATTAGACTCATCGAGCGCTTTTCGAGGACCCTAGAAATAGAATCGTGCCGAAAGCTGAATCGACCGCGGTCCGCCGATCTGGAATGCGGAAACTAGTCCGGAGCCTCCGTTACCGGCATTTGACAGACCTCGGTTGAGCATTTGTGTCGAAAGTCCAAAAGTATCGCTGCCGGCAGGCACGAAAAGATTATCAGGACTCGCAAAATTCGGATGATTAAAAATATTGAATGCTTCAGCCCGGATCTGGATTCCCATACTCTCACGTATCTTGAAATCACGACGCAATGTCATATCAAACTGTGTCGCACTAAAACCTCGCAGCGCATTACGTCCCAAATTTCCTCTGTTTCCGCCACCGGGGCTCACAAAGGCCGCTGGATTGATACGTCGGCCGCCCGCATACTGGGAACCCTCAAGATAAATTGGCTGTCCGTTAACAATGTTAGGACGGGTGCTGCTCGCACTACCGTTTTGACTGAAATTCAGGAATTTAACAACCAAATTGACAGGCGGTGCAGAACGATAACGGAAAATTCCGTCCGTTGACCAGCCCCCAAATATTGCCATTGCGACAGCATTAGCCTTAAATGGTGTCGGAATATTATAGGTGACCGCTCCGGTAAGGTTATGACGAATATCAAAATCGGAAGGCCCACGGTCATTACTAGTCGGAATCAGAATCAATGAGGCGGTTGTCTGCACATCATTGGAGGCTGTGTCCTTTGACTCGGCAAGTGTGTACGACGCTAACGCTTGAAATCCCTTGGCCAGGCGCCGCGTAAACTGGAGTTGCACCGAATCATAGTTCGACTCGGCTGAATTTCGCGTAATGACGATGCCATTCGGAAAGTTTGCATTTGGATTGGCGATGAAATCCTGTCGCAGCAACTTCCGGCCTCTTGCCCCAACATATGAAACTGAAATCGTTTGACTTCCTCCGATCGACTGCTCCAGGCCAAGGTTATACTGATACGTCCGTGGCAAAACAATTCCGTCCTCAAAGGCATAAATGCTCGTTGTGGCTGGCAGATTCGATGAAATCGGTAATGCCGCGGCATTGGCTGCAGACAATGGATAAGGAATACCTGCGAAGTCCTGAATGGTTTTACTCGATACATACGGAAAGGTATTGCTAAAGGCCCCGCCTGCCGCGCTGCCACCGCCAAGATCATAGAAAACTCCGGCTCCACCGCGAATAACTGTTTCCCAGCCATTCTTTGTATTTGCCTGCCACGATAGGCCAAATCGCGGAGCAAAACTATTGTAAGTCGTTTTGTACAAAGGGGTTCCGGCGGGTGCAACGGCAATGTTGGCCGGATTTGCTAGATTTGTAACAATTAAGGGGGTTTTTCCATCACGCTCCTTCGGTGCAGGATTGACATCGTAGCGAACGCCATACGTGATCGTCACGTTTCGGTTTACTTTCCACGTGTCCTGGGCGTATGCCGAGTAGTTTGTCGTGATCGGATTTCTCTCACCCGAATCCGCCCTGACCTGGATTTGATTAACCACACCACCAATGATTGGATTTGGGCCGTTACCAAAAAGGTTAGACGTCAGTGACGCCGCCGTAAAAATGGTCAATGTATTAAAGTAGTCGTACTCGAGGAAAGTGGGGTGTAGACGCCGATAGTCAAAACCGAATTTTAGCGCGTGAGAACCCGCTTGATAGGACACATTATCGACCAAATTATATTGTTGGGTCTTACTGTTCGAGAGTTCTCCCAAAAAGATTCCCGGAATGTCTGCATGTCTTTGTCCGAAAGTAGCTGGATCAAAATCAAATAAGAAAACTCCAAAAATCGGTCTTTTAGCACTGGAGACACCCGGAACAGATGAGAGTGAGAATGGCACCCCACCGCCAAGCGTATCAAGTTCTAAGTTCAACCTCGCATTGTATTTTGTGTAATTGAACCTGAGATCGTTCACGAAACTACTGCTGAAAACTTGGGTTGAACCAACCGTAAGCGTTCTTGTATTCGCGGTGGTCGTGCCCGGCGTGGTCGGATTCGCCAGACGGTTGACCGAGCTCGACGGGGTGTCGTTGTACCGTCCGAATAAATTGACCTTGTCTGTTACCTTATGGTCGATTCTAATACTCGTCGCATCCAGTGCAGATTTGTCGGAGTAAACCGCATTATATCGTGCGTATCCAGTTGGCTGTGTGACACCCCCCGACGTATATGTGTCCAATGTTCCATTTGCTCTCGGAAAAGCATTTATAATAGGTTTAAGCGAAGCGGCGGCAGATGCGCGCAGAGTGTCGGACGGAACAAAGAAAGTTTTTTGCTGAGGCTGTTGTAACCGCAAACCCTCATACGAAAAAAAGAAAAATGTTTTGTCTTTTATAATCCGTCCGCCGAGAACACCGCCATAATTATTATTACGAAGAGGAGCTCGGTTGAATCCAAGTCGATTGGCAAACCAATCATTTGCATCTAATTTCTCGTTTCGGAAATATTCAAAAAGGGATCCCGAAAAGCGATTTGTTCCGCCGCGGGTCACAATGGATACTTGTGCTCCCGGAGTGCGTCCAAATTCCGGTGCGTACGTCGATGTTTGAATCTTGAATTCCTGTAATGCATCGACCGAAACCAAATTATTCGTTCCGCCCGTAGCCGCAAATCCAGGCACTGAACCCGTTGCATTTTGCCCCAGAGTATTGCCGACCGCAGCACTTACATTTGCACCTACCCCGTCGACCGTAATGTAATTAGCGTTTGTTCGCTGCCCGTTTACACTAAACTGCCCCTGGCCGCCATCACCCGATGAGGTCAATACGACGCCGGGCGTTAATTCGAACAGAGATTGGAAGGAGCGACCGTTGAGCGGCAAATTCTTGACAAACTCACGATTGATCGTTGTACCCACAGACGACGACTCATCAATAAGCGGTGGCTCATCGACTACCTGAACCGTTGCCCCGACCTGCCCAACTTTTAATTGAATGTTCAATGTTCGTTGATCGCTTACATTTAGCTCTAGCCTTTCGATCTCCGTCTTACTAAAACCGCCGGCTGCGATCGTCAATTTATAGGTACTCGGCACTAGCTGGGAGAAAAAGAACTGCCCTGACTCGTTTGTTGTCGTGTCTCGCTTTTGACCGGTAGCCGAATTCAACGCAGTGACCGTTGCTCCCGCGACAAGCCCGTTTTTTTCATCAACTACAGTCCCGCTCAAACTAGCCGTTGATGCCTGGCCGACTGCGATAACTACAAATCCTACGAGTATCAACAATGTAACCGACGCGAATCCAACTAAAAGCGTGTAGCGCATTTTTGTGTTCTCCTGAAATTTATTGAAAGTATCTCGATATTCGAAATTTGAACGAATGTTATATAGATACATAACTCTCTGTCAAGCGATTTATCGCCAGCATTGATAAATTTGTAAAAAAATTAGGAATATAGTATAACTTTGATGTTTTAATATTCGAGAGTTATACAACTTTAGATCGAAGTTCAAGATACGGGTCATAAAATGGTTCAATTCTTCATCGACAAGAAAAACAAGGTTCCGCTTTATCTGCAGTTGAAGGACCAAATTCAGTATTTTATTTCGACGGGCTCTTTGACCGCCAGAGAACAATTGCCACCTGTAAAAGTTCTAGCCAGGACGCTTGGGATCAACTTCCAGACCGTTCGGAAGGCATATAAGGAATTAAAGGAAAGCGGCCTAATACAGATCAAGCACGGCGAGGGGACGTTTATTTCCCTATCGAGGTCGTTCTCAAAGGTCGGAGCGGGGACGATGCGGAAGCAGAAATCGGGTGACTTGCCTTTGGATCTGCAAACACAATTCTCTGGGGCGGCTACCGATCTAATCGATCGATACAATCGAACTGGTCTGAAACTCGATGAAATGAGGAATCTATTTACGGGATGTTTGCAAGATGCAGAGAGGAGCCTTATCGCTCCAATAATTGTCTTCACCGAATGCAACCAGTTTCAGATCAAACAAATATCCGGGATTTTAGAACGAGAATTAAAACTGGCGGTTCGGCCGCTGCTTGTGACTAGTCTGTCCCAAGAGATTCCGAGATTTATGGATGAAGGCCGTGAAATCAAGATCGTGACCACTGGGTTTCATGTAACAGAGGTGCGGGATGCCGTAGGAGATCTGCAGGAGGTGCAAATTGAAGTACTCATTACCAACCTTAATCCTGAAACAAGACGACGGTTGGATGCAGTGGGCGAGGCCGGTAAATACAGTTTCATTTGTCGCGACAAAGAGTCAGCGGTTCTATATAAAGATCTACTAAAGGCCGAATTAGGGTTCGAGCAAATACGTCTTACAACTTGTACACTTTCAGAAACCGCAAAAGTTCAAGAGGTCCTCGATTCGTCCGATGTGATCCTAGTCTCGCCCCCGGTTTATGAGGAGGTTCGAAAGCGGGCCGCTCCAGGCCGTTCGGTGTACAACCTATTTGAGCGGGTCGATCCAATGTCACTAAAAGTCTTAAAGGACAAGATATTAGGAGCGCCTTAACTACTCGATCTGGAACGCTCGATCGTCGATTGGTTTCGGCTGCCTGACTAGCTGATAAAGCCGCTGCTGTGTAACTGTGCCTTTACCTTGTTCATCAACATCAATTCCGTGAGCAGAACCCCGAGGTTGCCAGCAAGTATTATGCGAAATTCCACCGGAGTCGCTATCGTAACTGGCCCCATTACGAGATGGAGGTCACGAGCGTGAAAATTGTACGCGATTCGCCCATTGGGTTTGTTCAATACAAAGGCAAAAAGAACGGGTTTCACCCACCCTCCTCGCTTCAACGCCGAAGCTGCTAAACTCGCGTGGCAAAGGACCGTCGGGGGTTATTTAGAGAAATCTCAAATAGTTCGGGTGAACATTGTCTGATATCACATGGGAGCCAACCACAATGCCAGATTACCGGCGTATGTCTTTATGTCATCTAGGGTTTCGGGTCTCAAGGCAAAGCCGTCCCCCGGAGCTTCGCTGACAAAATCGGGGCATCCCAATGCTGGGTTCCAGTTGTAATCAGCAAAATGATGAAAACTCGAATGTACCGCCGCACGTCCTGAAACGCCGTTTTCATGCGGGCTTCGTTCAAACGCGACGACCAGATCAAACGAAGCTCCGGTCACCTTGCTCGTCGGACAGGCCACGACGCTCGCCGAAGCATCTTTTGCTGGCACTCCGACGGCACCTTCATGTGGATGGGCCGGAAAGTATTCGATCTCTGTTCCGTCCTGCCGCCGGAGCAACGGATGAGCCGGAGCTTTGGCGGTTATCTGCTGGTAATCTCCGTTTCTGCCCGAATGATAGTTTGGAAAATCGATCATCTCTGTATCGCGGTCGTCGCGGATCCGTCTGGCTTCGTCGTATTCGAGATTGGTCGTATGAAAAAAATTTGCTCCTCCGATCCCGTAGATCGAGCAGATCGACGAACCAAGATCTTGGTGGTCTCGTGTCGTCAAAACCCCGCCGCCTTTCTTACGAAACCTTGAAACACCCTCGCAATCAGGCTCGGTCGGGCCGTTGCCAGAGTCCGATGCCGTCAGCCATATCTCGTCGAAATCGAGTTCATCGAGAGCTACCAGCACCGGATCATTACCGGTATTACCCGGTTCGCGATCTCTCGCCGTCAACTCAAACAGCGCGGTTCCGTCAACCGAACGCATCGCCGCCAAATTCTCTTGTAGCAACGAAAACCGCCCGATATGCCAGTCGTTCTGATCGTACGGTATCGTCGATTGAAGCAGTATCTTTATCGTTTCAGCCATTTGCCTCGGCTCCCTATTTTTCCCTTGATGCAATATTTCTAATATTAAGGCCGCACCAGTATCCATGCCTATCCGGGCGACGGCATTTGGCGCGGCCATTCTCTATCTCAACCGCCAACGCTATGCCGTCGCCGCCGTATCGCGTTCCGCTGGGATCCGCTCATCTATCCAAGATTGAATGTCAGCGATCACTTTTTCCTTCCCGATATCCGAAAGCAGATCGTGAAAATGGCCTTCATACAAGTTGAGGGTCTTGTCGGTCGAACCGGCATTGTAATAAAAATACTGGCTGCCAGCCGGACGAGCCGCCTTGTCGTCGGTACCATGAATGATCAGCACAGGAGCAGTAAACAAGGGCATATTGTCCTTGAGCCGTGCTGCGGCCTTGAGCAATTCCGAGGCAGTTTCGGCTGGCTGCGATTCCTTCGCGATCAGTGGATCGGCATTCATTAGGTTCACGTGCGCCGGATCGCGGGAAAAAGCAGCGTTGTTCAGTGAGAACACGTGCAAATGCGGAGCAAGATGACTAACTCCCTCAAGCGCGAGCTGCACCAGATGCGGCAAGCCGACATCAAACGCGAAACTCTCGCAAACCAATCCCGCAACCTCGTCCTGATGATCGAAAACGTATGACGAAGCGATCACACCACCGGCACTATGGCCGAGTATATAAACCGGAAGTCCGGGATTCTCGGCTCTTGCCGTATTCACGAGCGTGTCCAAATCATCGAGATAATCCTGAAACTTCTCGACATAAAACCGCTCCCCTTCCGATTCACCTCGTCCCCGCAGGTCAAGGGCGTAAACGGCCAGGCCGTTTGCCGCGAATTGTTCGGCCGGCCATTCTATATAGCCGCTGTGAGCATTAAACCCGTGAACAAGGACAATAATCGCACGTGCCGTTCCCTCCGCCTCCCACGATTTGGTAGCGATCTTTAATCCGCCAACGCCTTCGAATGATGATTTTTCATTGTTTTACTCCCTTAATAGTTTAGATCCGAGATATCGGCTGCGACCGATGTCACATTCAGTTATCGCCAATAATTATTGGCCGCCGCCACGGTGGCAAATTCCACCGCAATTACATGGCTCGCCGCGATCAGCCCCATAGGGTCGTTCGCGTAAACGGGACGACCGGCCTTCAGTGCGTCGAGATCCTTTTGCATCGCATGGATCGAGTGCCGTGCCAGCATTATCGCCAATGCCCTTCCCTCTTCCGGCGTTGCGGTTACGAGCGTATTATTCGGAACAAGTGGTTCCGGTGGTATCTGTGTCATAAAATCCTCCTTACTCTGCTATTAGAATTTTCTTCGTTCGGCCCTAATCTCCGCCGGCCGCTGATAGGTGCCAACGGGTGCCCGAAACGCGATAGCGAGCCGGTTCCAGTCGTTGATTGTGATGATGGCCATCGTCTATTTGACGATCTCTTCCTGCTGAAATGTGCACGAGCGAGTTCAAGCTCGGCGTCCGTGACGTGAGTTTCAGAAATCAGTGTGACCGACTCAGCCCATCCAAGCGCCGGGATGCTCTCGTCTTGACCAGTTCGAGCAACGAATGTTCGAGGCCGGAATTTTCGGGGTGTACCAACATTGTCGACAGTTTAGGCCGCTCAATTTGAGCGGCCTATTTGCTTTCTTGCCTACTTTTCTAACGCACCAGGTCCAAAAAACAACGGCATTTGCATCGAGAACTGGTGACTTCGTCATCTGATAGACGGTCGAAATCTTTTTGTGGGCATGGACAATGAAACAAAATACTAAAAGAGCGATCCCTGGGCAGTCATTCTACATCCTGTTCGTCAAATGTCGCCCGCTCCTGCCCGTCGATGTTTTGCTTTCACCATCCCTGATCCGCGCTTTGATAGAGAGTTCATCGATTCGAATTCTGCGGGGTTGGTTTCGGCAGATCTTTGTATTTCATCGAGATGTTCTCAGTCCTAGCAATCTGCCAGCGTCGCAGAACTAAGCCGGTGTGCAACTCCCACTCGGTGCGGATCTGCCCGGCGAGGGAACGATGGATATTGGCACGTAGAGATGACTGGGTCTTTATATCCAAAACGATCGTAGCGCGGCCCCCGTTCACTTGCTTGTCTACAACCGTGATCTCTTTCGGTTCGTCTTCGTCAAAACCCCAGCTTATCGGATCGCCGGTGCCACTCTCGGGCAGGACTTCGAAGACGCGCGCGTCGTTGATCCGCTCGCGAATGACCTCGTCGTTAAGCTCCGGCACGCTACCCGTCTCCGATGAAGACTGGCTATCCCCCGAACCGCCCGGCGAATAATGAGGCGCACAGGCTAACGAACAGCAGAGCAACGCCGATCCCAATAAAATAAACGATCTGACTTTAGTCACCTGCATAGCTGATCTCCATGCGGCGGATCCGAAGGCTCGCCAAAAAGAGGACGACACCGGTAAATAAAATGAGACTCGGCACTGCGATCCATGCCGGCGTGGGCTCAGCCAGCACCGCGAATGGTCCTTCAGACATTGGAACGGGTACGAGTGACTGGAGGTAATGGATGACACTCACCTTCTTTAGCCCCGGCGGCAGGAGAAAATTGATCCATTCCCATCCGTAGAGCAACAAGCCCGGAACGATCGGATTGCGAAAACGTAAGCCAACGATCAGAAAGACTGCCCCGTAGCCGATACAGGCGAGTATCGTAACTGCGAGATAAGTAAGTAGCTGGCCAGCCCCTGCCCCGCCAAAAAAGTAAGCTCTCGATTCCGCCGGGAATAGCCAGAAGTAAAGTATCAGCATCGAGCCGACCGTAGTGATGCTAAATAAAACGATCGTCGCTATCAGCCCCGACAGATACTTTCCGACAACGACGACCTCGCGTCTCACCGGAGCGAGAAAATAGTAATGCAGGCTCTTATCCACGACTTCGCCGCGGAATAGATTCATGAAAACCCACGCACAGCCGAAGAATACGAGCGTGCGGAGGATAAGCGCTCCGTATATGCCCGCATAAACTTGGCCCAACTGGCTGAAATTTTCCATCTC
>JBBRSH010000116.1:0-13838 GCA_038245555.1 Pyrinomonadales bacterium
CACTGCCACCACCAGGAGCGGAGGTGATGGTGCCGCAGCCGGTGCATGGACGCTGCAGGTCCAGCATGTGTATGGTTCGCTCGACGGTTTTATGGCCTCAACGCTTCGTCGAAATCTGGCCATAGGCTTTGGGCTGTTATTTTTGCTGGCCGCTGCGGTCGCGGCGATCGTCATCTCCGCGCACCGCGCTAAGACGGCTGCCCAACGGCAGGTCGATTTTGTTTCGTCGGTTTCGCACGAATTTCGGACACCTCTGGCTGTGATCTATTCTGCGGGCGAGAACCTCGCGGACGGCGTCCTTCGCGAGGGTGAACAGGTTTCGCGATACGGCGATCTGATCAAAGGCGAGGGGCGAAAACTCTCGCGGATGGTCGAGCAGATACTGGATTTTGCCGGCGCCAACTCCGGACGCAAAAAATACAGCTTTAGCAACGTTGCCGTCGGCGATATCGTGGATGACGCTCTTGCGGAGTGTCGGCCGCTGATCGAGGAAAAACATATAGAGGTTGAGAGCAGCGTTTCCGACTCGCTTCCAGCGATAAGCGGCGACAAGATCGCCCTCAGCCAGGCGATTCAAAATCTGATCGTCAATTCGGTCAAATACAGCAACGGCAATGCGTGGCTGCGTCTGACAGCCGAAAATGGCGGTCGCCGTGTCAAGATCTCGGTCGAGGACCACGGCATCGGTATCTCAAAAAGCGACCTGCGGCAGATATTTGAGCCGTTCTTTCGGTCAAAAGAGGTCGTCGACGCTCAAATACACGGCAATGGACTCGGGCTGTCGCTGGTCAAACAGATCGCGGAGGCTCACGGCGGAGGCGTCACCGCCCAAAGCGAACCCGGAAAGGGAAGCAAGTTCACGATCGAACTGCCTAGTTGAGCGGTCAGCGATTAGCCGTCAGCAGTCGGCTCGATGAATTAAAAAGGGCTTTTCTAATTGCCGAGTGCTGAACGCCGATTGCCGACACGCTATGAAAATATTACTCGTCGAAGACGAAAAAGGCCTGATCCTCACGCTCACCGACCGGTTGACGAGCGAGGGGTTTGAGGTCACGAGCGCGATGGATGGCAAGACTGGCTTCGAGCTGGCTTCGACCGAGCACTTCGACCTGATAATTCTCGATGTAATGCTGCCGAAAAAGAACGGCTATGACGTGGCTCGCGATCTGCGGCAAAAGGGAATTGATACGCCGATACTGATGCTCACCGCAAAAGGCGAAACGATCGACAAGGTCCTCGGGCTAAAGTTGGGCGCCGACGATTACCTAACAAAGCCGTTTGAGGTGATCGAATTACTGGCCCGGGTCGAAGCGTTGCTGAGGCGTTCTCCGACACAAATCAATGGTTCCACGTCGGATGCGTTTCGCTTTGGAAAGGTGTCGATCGATTTCAAGCGTGCCGAGGTGGTCAAGGATAACCAGGCCATCGATCTATCGGCGATGGAATTCAAACTGCTTCAGTACCTGATCGAAAATCGCGGTGACGTTCATTCACGTGATCAACTACTCGACGCCGTTTGGGGCTACGACGCGATGCCGACAACCCGGACCGTCGATGTTCACGTGGCGTGGCTCCGTCAGAAACTCGAGGAAAACCCGCGTCATCCGAAATTTATCCACACGGTTCACGGATTCGGCTATAAATTTACTGCGTGAGGAACCACGTAGAGCACGACGGCGGCATAATGAAGAATGCTGCCAAGAAGTACAAAGACGTGAAAGATCGCGTGGTGGTGACGGACGCTCTTCCAGGGGAAAAAGATAACTCCCAGCGAGTAGGCGATGCCGCCGGCGAATGCAAAGATCACCGGCATTATTCCCAGCACGTTGAATAGGGGCTGGATAGCAAATATGCCGAGCCAGCCCATAACCAAATACGAAATTACATTGATAGCGGGAAATCGGGCGCCGATCAAGAGCTTGACCACGATCCCAACCGCGGCGAAAGCCCACATTCCGGCGAGCAGTCCCACCCCAAACGAGTCACCGGCAATAACGAGCCCAAATGGCGTGTAACTTCCGGCGATAAGCAGATAGATACAGCAGTGGTCGACGATCTGGAGCTGTTTCTTAAGTTTCTCCGAGGTCGTGCTGTGGTAAATGGTCGAAGCGGCGTAGAGAACCACGAGCGAAAGGCCGTAAATGACCACACCAGCAATTAGCACCGGATTTCCGCGTAGACCGGCCAATACGATGAGAGCAAAAAACCCCGCGACACTGAGGACAAGCCCAAATCCATGCGTTATCGTGTTCGCGAATTCCTCGACCGATAAATAATGTAATTTCGCTCTCAGCACAATTTATTTCTCTTCAGAATAGTTGCTCCTGCAACTCGAAAACCACGTTGCGGGAGTGACGGCCCGCTACATTAAAGCCGCTTTTACAATAACAGATTATGATGCGTTTTTGGCACGTGTGGCCGAGCTTTTATCAACTTATAAACTCGTGATAATCTGTCATTGTTCCCGATTCGTCAGATCGGCAGCTTTTTGAAACACACAGGAGACATTTATGAATAAAAAAATCGTGATATGGGTTTTGTTATTAACATCCGCCGTGTCGTTCTTGCCATTTGAGATCGGTGCTGCGAGTAATGAAGCAGTCCCGTCGACGACCGCGCTCGGCTCGGTTACGGCCGGAAACCTGCTTCAGTTCAGGTTCAGACGCAGGCGGCGACGAATTCGCCGTATTCGATTTTACAGGATCGTCAGGCGGCCGCGACACCGATACCGAGTCTTTCGCGTTAGACGCTCCCGACGTGCGCGCGTTCATTATTTCGTCCGGAACGGACGTTTATATCGACGGCGTCTTTAGGCCCGCGGGCAGAGAGATACCATTTTTGCAGTTAGTTGAGGATGGTGCCGGTGATCCCGAGTGGCAGCGAATAAACGCTGTCGTTAGTAGCGACGATCATGTCGCCTTTTCGGGTGAAGCATAGGCCCACGACATTATTTCCCGCTACAAAATGTTCGCCCTCAAAGCCGCCCGCGGTTATTTTCGCTATCCCGTGACGGCTGCGGTAACATCCCGCGACGTAAAGATTGCCGTCTGTGTCAAACGCCAGGCCCTGTGGGCGGCCGAGGCCTCGATAATATTTCTCGTCAAAGCCTTCGCTGTCGATGGCATGTACAGCGTCATGACTGGCGAGGCCGGGCGAGGTCAAATATAACCGTCCGTCCGGGCCGAACGCCATGTGGTAAGCCGCAACGGATGGCTCCATTACGGTAAAGGTCTCGACCTCCGCAAAATCGCGCACCCTAAATATCGTCCCTGAACGATCGCCGACATACATCAACCCATCGGCGTCAAACGCGAGGCCCGTCGCTATCCCAAGGTCCGTCGCATAGACCGTACTCGTGCCGTCGGCATTGATCTGATATACCTCGCCCTCGGCTCGATTTGTGACGAACATCTGGCCGTTTTTATCAAAAGCGATGCCGGTAGGGTTCATTATCGAGTCGGGAATTTCGTCGAGATATCCATCCATTTCATAGCGAAAGAGCGTGACCGGCAAGTGCTGGCCTCGCGAACCGGAGCGAGTCAGTATCAGTGCATCGTCGGCCGGGTCGATCGCGGGATTGGCGACGATATGCATATCACCGACAAGCCGTCTCCCGACGATCACTGCAAAAGGGTCGCTTTGATCGCCGCCGCTTTCGAGATGAATATTTGTGTGCTCCGACGTGACGCCATCCGGCACCTTCGCCAAGATCCGCGTCGCCGATGCGGCCGTTATCCGGCAGGCTTCGCCGCCTATAAAGCAGCCGGTATCGCTGCCTCCCGCGTCGAATCCGCTGCACTCGATCGCGATCTCGCCGCCCGGGATCGCATACGGCGGGTCCGCCGCTACTATTTTTCCTGCTTTGCCCATACGAAAGGTCGAGTTTACGCGGTTGAACGCCGGGTGTCGAATTATCGCGGCAAAGGCCTGGTTATAATTCCTTGTAGGACCTCTATCTTCATGGGGCCGTCAGATTTATGCGTATATGTTCGCAAACACACATTAAAAATTGATTTAGCCCGATATGCTTGAAAATAATACAGAGGAGATGTGTGTATTTAGAGAGAGCGACATGCTTGAATCATCTCATATAGTAAATTACCGACTTTTTGCGACTATCATGGAGGATAACAATATGATCAACGATTACGAGGCAACTATGCCGATGACAACTGATGCAGTGCCTGCATATCCTAGCACGACACCGAATGACGAGGTGATCTCAACCCTAAACGGCCTGATCCGGACATGCAAAGATGGAGAAGAGGGCTTTAGGGACGCCGCCGAGAACGTCAAAGCACCAACTCTGAAAACGACGCTTTACGAACATTCTCAAGAGCGCTCACGTTTTGTTGGCGAACTTCAGGAACTCGTCCGAAGCTTGGGCGGTGATCCGGAAAAGACCGGAACCCTGATGGCGGCCGTTCATCGCGGATGGATGGATCTTAAGAATGCCATTTCGACAAACGATGAGACCGCGATCCTAAATGAATGTGAACGCGGCGAAGATCTGGCCAAAGAGGAATATGCGGACGCAGCTGCGAAGGCGCTTCCCGACAATGTACTGGACTTGGTCAAGACGCAGTCCCGATCGATCATCGCATCTCACAACAGTATCAAATCCCTGCGTGACGACGCGAAGAACGAAGCGGTTAAGGCCGCGGCTGCGGCGAAGTGACAACTTGGTTAGCATCCAGATAAATAAAACGAGACTGGCTGACGACTTGGTTGTCGGTCAGTCTTTTTTCAGCGGTTCGGACTTTATTGTTTTGGGGGATGAGGTCGTCCTCCTGAGAGATATTAAGTTCCTACAATCGGGGGCAACGGATCACGGTGTGTCAGCGTACATACAACGGATATCGAGCGGGTATAGTGTGTGAGAAACGTTCGATCTATAAGGAATCCAATGAAAACGAACTCTCGTCCGATCACGCCAACCCTTGCCGAGCGTATAGCCGTGCATCTGATCGACTTTCCATTAAACAAGCGATGTGCGCCGGGTTCGGAACCGTCCGATCAACTTGTCAATGACATCCTCAACCAACTGCGGCTATTCTATCCTGGAGCGTATAGCGATTTCTTGCCTCTGCTGCCATTCGTAACTCCTCCCGTCGTCGAATAACTAAATTTCCCAGTGCTCTGTAGGTTTCGAGCGAGGAAAGGACGTCCATAGCCCTAAGCGAACGAACGGAAAGTGGCGCGGCCGAGAAGCCGTTCGTATTCCGCGGTAACGACCGCGTAACATTCGCAACAGGTCTTCTCGAGTGCCTTCCGGTCGAGAATGGTTATTGTGCCCCGAGCACTTTTGATCAGGTTCCTTTTGGCGAGTTTTTGGGTCGCGAGGGTTATCCCCTCGCGGCGGACACCGAGCATATTTGAGATCAGGTCGTGTGTCATGACCAGCTTGTCGGAGTTCAGGCGGTCGTGACTGAGCAAGAGCCAGCGGCAAAGCTGCTGTTCGACCGAATGGAGCCGATTACAGACAGCGGTTTGTGATATTTGGGTTATCAATGCCTGCGTGTATCGAAGCAACCCGTTGTGAAATAAACCGCCGAGCGTAAATTGTTCCTTGAGATCTTTTGACTTCATCTTGAACGCATCGCCCGCGCTCTGAATAATGGCCCGATTCGGTGTTGTGTTACCGCCCATGAACAGAGCGATCCCGAGCACGCCGTCGTTTCCGACAATGCCTATCTCGGCGGTTCCGCCGTTTTCCATAACGTATAGCAGTGAGACGATCGCGGTCGTCGGAAAATAGACATAATCCAACTGATCGCCCGATTCATACAAAACCTGGCCAAGATCAAGCGAAACCCTCGTCAACAAGGGCCGGATAGCTCCAAATTCCTTTGGCGGCAAAGATTCGAGCAGGTGATTTTTGCGGGCATCATCCAAAACCACGGCAGCATCCAGCATCGTTTTCCCTCTAAGTCAAATCAAAGTCAGGAAGAATCAACTACTACCTATACTCTGTATTTCCAAATAAAGATAGTTTCTGTGCGCTGTCACACTGATCAAATTCTTTTTTGTCAATGTGCGTAAGCACACGGACCGGTTTCGGATGGTCGAATATTCTATTGAATAAGCCCGAGCCGACCGGATGCAGATGAATGCCTCTACAGACCCGCGTTCAGATAAATCTCATTTATTATTCGCATCCGGTTGGCGGTGGCTTAATTGATAATCGTTTGATGAGTACTGACGGTAAGGGAAGCCCCCGTAATAGCCGCCCATCATCACTTACTCGATTGTTTAGCGGAGGTCTTTGATCCATGAAGCTGATCCAGTTTTCGATCTACTACTGCAAACTACGGGCAAACGTGCTCCTGCGCCGATTGCACACGACGCTCCCGTTGGACGTCAATTGGCAATGGAATTATTGGCAACGAAAGGTCCAATACCATCCGCGTCCCAGGTTTGGTGGGGTGTTTGGAGGTGCGCAATGAAAATGATGTCGTTTATGGTTGACTATTCACGTATGATATTTTCGCTCGTCTTTGGCCACCGTGAGACAAGCTACCCGATCGGTCCGGTCTGGCGATGGCGTCACACCAGGTACCGGGATCTGTGACCGGTTATCTTTGTGCGGTCGATCGGGCCCATATCGGCGATGGCTTTCCCTAAATTTCGTCGCCGCCGTGTGAGTCTGACGTAATCTCCCTCAATGGCGGCAGCGGCATAGGGCGTTCTTGATCAGGAGTAAATAATGGAAAAAGAAATCGAATCTATATTGAGAAGCTTTATTGAACTAAGTCCAAAACAACAGACCGAATGTTTGCACGCACTTGTCAACGCCAGATCCAGCGAGGAAATGCACCTATTAAACGGGGACAAAACGACAAACGAGATCATTCGGGAAGAGTATCGCCGGCCTCGAAGCTGGCACCGCGATAGGATCTTTTGATCGGATCCGCTGTACATAAACAATAATAGAGAATGGCTTTGCCGCTACGCACTGCGATCGAGCTGATCAGCGGCTTGCCGCAGAGTTCATCAGAGGACATTTCTAACGAGTTCTATTGAGGACATTCTCACGGAGTTCTAACATAGGGTTTTCTTGCTTTGCAACGGCGGGAAAATTCAAATAAAACCTGAAAGCCCGCGATTTAAATTGACCCAGAGTCTATTTCTTTTCAGCCTCGAAGGTCACCTTGACCCGTGCATTAAGAACTCCGGCCAAACGACGTAGGTTGGAAAGCGAATGCCCCTCGTAGCCCGGCGATTCCAGGGCGGCTGATGTGCTGCTGCGATGTATTGAGGCGATGCGCGACGTCAAGCATCAGGTCCCAGAACCAAGACCAGAGGAATGCATTATCTTGAGGAATTAGGCGTATAAATATAGCTTAAAAGAGTGTTATGATGGGGCTTGAGGTGAAAATTATTATATGAAAGTTATCAATATAGACAACGAGATTTTGGGTGGAAAGCCTGTTTTTGACGGTACGCGAGTCCCGATAAAAAACTTGTTTGATTATCTGGAAACAGGCGAAACGGTTGATGAATTTTTAGATGATTTTCCTTCGGTCAAGCGTGAACAAATCATCAAGCTTCTCGAATTTTCTGAACAGATCACTATCAAATCTTCCGAAATGTTGTATGAAAATTTTGCTTGACGAATGCGTAACGAAAAAATTGAAACGACATTTGATCGAGTTTGAGGTCAAAACAGTCGTGGAAATGAATTGGAGTGGTTTGAAAAACGGTAATTTGATGAAGGTTGCCGTTGAAGAAAACTTTGATGTGTTGCTCACAATTGATAAGAATCTGGAGTTTCAGCAGAACATAAAAAATACCAGCTTACGATCGTCGTGCTTGATGTTCAGAAAAGCAAAATTGAGAATTTGCTGGAATTGTTGCCGAAATTCAAAGAACAAATTAGAGACTTTGAAAAAGGCAATATATATTTGATCGAGAATTAGAACTGCCCTTACTTTGGACGAACCTTATCGGACTCAAAGGTCACCCTGACTCATTCATTAAGAACTCCGGATCAGGCGGATCGAACACACGCATAAATTAACCCTAAAGGAGCGGAACCCAGTCGCTGCCGCTCCCGGCTCTGACATCATTTCACTGATGGCAGATTTTAATTTCACTTCATTATTTTTTGCTATATGATCAGCCAATGATAGAAGTTGCGGCAAAACCATATCCTATCTCGGTTCTGATGTATCACGTTATGGCGGAGTACGGGGCTTTTGCCCCTGATGAGCGTGTCGAATTGTTCGAAGGAGAAATTATTGGAATCTCACCGATTGGAAGTCTGCACGTCAGATGCCTAAATTTTCTTTCAAGTTACCTCAATCGGTTATTTGCGACCACATATATAATTAGCGTCCAAAATCCAATAATTCTTAATGATTTGAGCGAGCCGCAGCCGGATATTTCGGTTGTTCGTTTTCGCGAGGATTTTTATAAAGATTCGCTTCCCGCTGCCGCAGATATTTCTTTGATAATCGAAGTTTCAGACGTGAGTGTCGAATTTGACCGTTCGATAAAATTCCCCAAATACGCTGCCGCCGGGATTCCCGAAGCATGGCTAATAAATCTTGAAGCCGAGCGGGTCGAGGTGCATTCGGTTGCCAAAGAAACCACTTACGGCATGGTAAAAATTTACGGACGCGGCGAGAATGTTCTGTCCGAAACAATGCCAAACCTGGGACTTTCCGTTGACAGCATTTTGGGGTAGAAAGAACCCGGTCACCTCCCACCGCCCCATCGGTCAGATGGCCCAGGATTTTGCCGCGGCCTTTGGAGTCGGCCTCAGCGACAAACATGTCTATCCAGTTGACGTCCGAAAGGGAGCTGATTGCGATGGCGATAATTCAAGTCCGGAGTAAACTAAACACCATCACGCCGGAGGAACCGGCGTTGCGGACAAGAGTGTCCGCACTCCGTTTTGGCGTCATGTCGCCGATTCTCTCGCCTTTCTTTCTTGTTCACAGGCGTCGAGACTTTCCTGGAGCTTTAGGGCGATGCCCGTTGCTCTGTAGGCTTGCAGAGCGTGGCCCTGGGCTAGGGCGATCAGGTAGGCTTCGCGGCGGAGAATTGTGATCTTTGGCTTGGATCGGGATCTGATTCCGCTGACGAGTTGCGGGAGAATGCGGGGACAGTGGGACAGCGGGGAAAATGATGAATTCAGAATGATGAATGATGAATGAAACCCGAAATGAAACAGCCGACTTAAGACTAAGACCAAAGACTCCCGACTGATTCACCCGAAAATATTGATTGACCTCCGTGTTTAATAACCGTTAAACTCGATAGAGTCTATTTCGGCTGACCGGACACGCTGTATTAACGGTATCCCGCCCGGAATTTTCGTATTTCCTTTTAGTTTCTCTTTATGTCGACCAGAATTGACGATCTCCTGCGGATGGCGATGAGCTTTGGCGCCTCCGACCTGCATTTGCGTGCGGGGTCTTTTCCAGTGATCCGCGTTACTGGTGAACTAAAGCCGCTCTCGGGAGTGAGCCGTCTGTCGCAGGACGAAACGCTTGAAATGGCGTTTTCGATGATGTCGAACCGTCAAAAGCAGCATTTCAAAGAGGCCTACGAGGTCGACATCGGTTATGGAGTATCTGGACTTGGCCGATTTCGCGTCAATATTTTTCAGCAGCGCAATTCGATCGGTATTGTCGCGCGTGTCATCTCAGACACGATTCGCGGTTTTGCAGAGCTCGGACTGCCGCCGATCCTTAATAATATTGCAGACGAACGCCGCGGCTTAATACTCGTGACAGGCACGACCGGCTCTGGTAAGTCGACTACTCTGGCGGCGATCGTCGACCACATCAATCAAAAGCGCAATTGTCATATTGTAACGATCGAGGATCCGATCGAATTCCTTCACAAGAACAAGGAGTCGTTTGTTACTCAGCGTGAGGTCGATGTCGATACCCGCAATTTTGCCGAAGCTCTTCGCGGAAGCTTGCGCCAGGACCCCGACGTTATCCTCGTTGGCGAAATGCGCGATCTGGAAACGATCGAGACAGCTCTCGTCGCCGCCGAGACCGGCCATTTAGTTCTGTCGACGCTGCACACAATGGATGCATCGGAAACGCTCAGCCGCATAATTTCAGCCTTCCCTCCGTATCAGCAGAAATCGATCCGGATCCAGATCGCCGGGTTACTCCGGGCGGTTGTCTCACAGCGTTTGATGAAATCCGCAAAGGGAAATAGTCGGATCCCGGCCGTCGAGGTTTTGATGTCAACGCCGCTGATCCGCGATTACATTCTGCACGAGGACAAAACGCAGAGTATTCGCGACGCGATCGCGGCGGGGACCTCGCAGTATGGGATGCAGACCTTTGACCAGTCGCTGTTCTACCTTTATCAATCGGGGTTGGTCAGCCTCGACGAAGCCTTGCGCGGTTCGACAAATCCGGATGAGTTTCGGCTGCGGCTTGCCGGGATCCACAATACGACCTCGCTCGCCTCGGAAGATATGGAACGTTCGAGCGGCGTCGGCCAGGTCAGCGACATGATCACGAGGAATTGACGATCAGATGAGTTGAATTACCTGCCTTTTTCCGCTCCCGATTTTGGGCCGCAATGCAGTTTCCCGCGATCACGCCAATTTCAACCGACTATTTTCCGCCAAATGTAATGTTTTTAAGCATTTTCGGCGGATAAGTCTTGACAGAAAAGCCATTACGCGTGTAGATTGTATGTTTACCAAGCCAAGTGGAATGTCGCTATCATCATTGTCCTCAGTGCATTTGCAGGCCGATTGCGAACACAAAGGTAAATGATAACGATTTTTCTGTATTGGCGGGTAAAACGAATGACCTGACCGGGAAAGAAAATTGACAGTTTAGAGAACGATATTGACCAATGACCTATTGGCAATTTTTATCAAAATAGGAAGTATAGACACGCGTAAATGACAAACGAGGCCACAAACGAGATCGAACAATCCGAAGCTGCAGAGGGATCGATCGCGGAAGAAACAGCAGCAATAGAAGCAACTCCCGCAACAGCTCCGGTTGAAACCACGACCGAAGCACCAACCGCTCCGACTGCACAAGTTGACGAAGCATTGGTTGCGCCTACGCAAGAAGCGTTGGTTGCACCAGCGCAAGAAGCATTGGTTGCTCCAACGCAAGAAGCACTGACAGCACCAGAGCATCAAGCAACAGCGCAGGTAGCACCCGTTCAACATGCACCAGATGAAGAAGCTCCGGCGTCGGCCGAGATCGACTTCGGTGCGATCCTTGAGCAGTTTGAGCAGGAACAGACGACATTTCACCCCGGTGAACTGGTCGAAGGCAAGATCGTCGGCGTTTCCGATCGCGGGATCCTGATCGACTTCGGCTATAAATCCGAAGGCGTTGCGCCGTTGGAGGACTTCATCGGGCCAGATGGCCAATCGTTCGCAAACGTAGGCGACACTGTCGAGGTTGTTCTCCGGAGTATGCACTCGGGCGATGGACCGCCGGAGCTCTCGCGTCACGATGCTCTCGGCCGCAAGGCTTGGGACGTCCTGGAAACGGCGTTCAATGACGAAGCCAACGTTATCGGGGTTGTTGTCGACAAGACAAAAGGCGGTCTGCGTGTTGATCTCAACGGCATTGAGGCATTTTTGCCCGGGTCGCAGATCGATTCGCGTCCGATCCACAGCCTTGACCAGTACAAGGGGCAGGAGATCGAGGCTCGGATCATCAAATTCAGCCGACGTCGGAACAACGTAGTTCTTTCGCGCAAGATCCTGACCGATGCAGTTGTCGGCGTTCAGAAAGCGGAGACGCTTTCCAACATCGACGTTGGCTATGTAGTGCAGGGAACGATCAAGAACCTCACCGAATACGGTGCCTTTGTCGACATCGGCGGCATCGATGGACTGTTGCATGTAACAGATATGTCATGGGGCAGGCTTCATCATCCAGGCGAAGTGTTCAAGGTCGGTGATCATATTCAGGTAAAGGTTCTGAAACTCGACCGTGAACGCGAGAAGATCTCGCTTGGCTACAAGCAGCTTCTTCCGGATCCGTGGTCAACGGTGATCGAGGTTTATCCCGTTAATTCAAAGCTGACCGGCAAAGTATCTTCGGTAACAGATTACGGTGTTTTTGTTGAACTCGAAGCCGGTGTTGAAGGGCTCGTTCACGTTTCAGAGATATCATGGTCGCGCCGGGCTCAGAGCCCTAAGCGGATATTTAACCGCGGCGACGAGGTTGAGGTTCAGGTTCTCGGCGTTGATACCGTCGAACGCCGGATCAGCCTCGGTATGAAGCAGTTTCAGGAAAATCCATGGGCCCGTGTTGATGAGCGTTACCCGATCGGCACCAAGATCCATGGACGCGTCCGCAACATTACGGACTTTGGTGCGTTCATCGAACTCGAAGAGGGTATCGACGGCCTCGTGCATGTATCGGATATTACCTGGGCGAAGAAGATCAAACATCCTAAGGATGTTTTGAAAAAAGATCAGGAAGTCGATGCGATCGTTACCAGCATCGATAAGCAAAATCAGCGTTTATCTCTCTCAATGAAGGACCTGACGCCGAGTGCATGGGAGGGTTTTATTGCTACCCACCGACCGGGCGATGTCGTCCGGGGCAAGGTTTCGAGGTTTACCAATTTTGGTATTTTTGTCGAACTCGGTGAGGGGCTCGAAGGACTCTGTCATATTTCGGAGCTCTCGGACGAACGCGTCGATCGCCCCGAATCAGTAGCGGAACTCGGCCAGGAAATGGATTTCAAGATCCTTCGAATCGAGCAGGGCGATCAGAAGATCGGCCTTTCAGCACGGGCCGTTGGTAAAGAAGACGAGCCGGTTGTCGATTCGAAAATGTATTCGAGCGAGGCCAAAGGCGGCATGGCGTCGCTTGCTGAGCTCGCCAATCTGAGTATCGGAGGAGCACCCGCGGAACCGGCTTCGCCCGAACAGACACCTGAGGAAAAGAAGGCGGCGAAAGAAGCTGTGAAGAAGGTGAAAGCCGAAGAGCATGCGGCTCGCGAAGCCGCCGCCGCTCTGGAGGCTGAGTCGAAAGCGGCCGAAGAGGCTGCAGAACCTGAAGCCGAGACAACGGCGGACGAAGCTTCATCCGAAGAGCCCGCCGCCAATGTTGAAGACGAGAACGTTGCAGAGGAAGCGGCCGAAACGGAACCGGAAGCAGTTGCGGTAGATGAGACCTCTTCTGAAGCAAGTTCCGCGGAGGCTGACGCTCCGGCTGAAGCTAAAGAGGAAACTCCGACAACCGAGACGGCTGAAGAGACGCCGACGGCGGTTGAGGCTGAGGAACCGCCTGTCGCCGAAAGCCAGGCGGACGGATCCGCTGATGATGCTCCTGCGGAAACACCGGCGGAGGAATCCGCTGCTGAACCCGATGCGGAAGGATCTGAAAAGAAAACAGCGTAACGTCAACTTTTGTTTGGTCGGAAATTCGGCAAATTAGGGGAGACTAGGATTGAAATGACAAAAGCGGATCTTGTTGAAAAAGTCGCGAAAGAAGCCGATATGACGAAAAAGGACGCCGAGCAGCTCGTCGAAATTATTTTCGACAGCATCACCGGCAGCCTGAACAAAGGCGAAAAGATCGAGTTGCGCGGCTTTGGCAGTTTTCGTGTTAGAGAGCGGAATTCGCGAAAGGGCCGCAATCCAAAAACGGGTGCTGCTGTGGACATTCCGGCGAAACGCGTGGCTTATTTCAAACCCGGTAAGGAGCTCAAAGAGCTTATCAATAAAGCTTGATAACAGGACCAGCACGTGGATCTACTTTGGAGTCCCTGGCGATATGACTACATAACTCAGAGCGGAACCGTCAAACCAAGCGGTTGTGTTTTCTGCGATATCCTAATCAACTCGGCTACCGATGAGGAGAATTTTATTCTTC
>JBBRSH010000117.1:0-13812 GCA_038245555.1 Pyrinomonadales bacterium
CGACACGCTGCTCGACGCCTATCTTCGCGATACCGAAAACACCCGCATTCTGCAACCGGACGGCAACTATCGAAAGGTTCCGAGCCCCGCATCCGGAGCCTTTGATTCTCAAATGTTCTTTGTCGGACGAGACACGTCCGTCTGAACCCCATTTGTCTTTTCAAATCTCGATTCCATAACGCCGTTCACCTGCTTGCCGTATTTTACGGTGAGCCGCGGGTAACCTCGTTGCTCGGGCTCCAGCTTGTCGGCACCCAGGCGTTTTTCGACTTCCAAAATGTCCTCGATCGAGCCCTCGATCTCCATGTAGCAGCCGAAGGGAAGTTCGTCGAGCACAACCTCGACTTCGCCGAGGTGCCAAGCCTTGCGATGCTTTTCGTAGACGAGCGAAAGTTTGTAACCGAGCTTTTCGATTATGTTCTCGGTCGCCGCGACATCGCCGACCGGGGTCTCGAATTCGATCTTGTGTTTGAATTCGCTTGCCTCCTCATCGTTTACCTTTTCCTTATAGGTCAGCATCGTCTTGTCGCCCGTCTTGCGCAACCGCAAAACCGCGCCGCGCTCGTCAAGCACACCGCCGCGATGGAGATAGTTTTCCTCAAAACTCTCGTACGCAAAAATCGCATCGAGCGACCGAAGTTTGCCCGCGTATTCGACGAGAAGTTTTTTGTCCAGCTTGTACTTTTTTTCGGTTTCGATCGCCATTAAATTCCGTTCGCTCAATAGTATGAAATATATGATGGACCGGCAAACCGTACTATAAAGTGTCGAACCGCTTGACTGAATTTCATCAATAATGAATACTTGAAAAAAAGGTCAAGTATTTTGGCTGGCCTGATTTTCATCTAATTTCGCTATTTTTCAAGGAGCAAATATGCCTTATCCAGAAATGATGATCCACGGTATGCGGGCGGAACTCGCCGATCTGGGGATCGAGGAAACTAAGACGACGGAATCCGTCGATGAAGCAGTTAAAAATACTGACGGAACACTGATGGTTATCGTCAATTCGGTCTGCGGATGTGCCGCTGGCGGCGTCCGTCCGGGCATCGCGATGGCTCTGCAAAGTGCGTCGAATAAACCGGCAAAGGCGATCACCGTATTTGCTGGAGCCGACATTGACGCGACCGACACGGCGAGGGCCTATTTCGAAGGTTACGCACCGTCGTCGCCGGCCATCGGACTGCTGCAGGATGGCAAGCTCGTCAAGATGTTTGAGCGACGTGACCTCGAAGGCCGCCCTCCGACCACTATCGCTCAATCGTTGATCGACGCGTTTGACACGTTTTGCGCCAAGACCGAGGCGGCAAACAACTAGAGCTGTAAAGCTCACAGGAAGTTTATTATTGCGTAGGAACCCTTATTATCGTTAAGATAATAGCGGCCTACGCTTTTTTTCTTTTTCGTTTCCGAATAAGATGTCCATCGCCCAACGCCAACACATTCGATTTTCGCTGGATGTCCCCGCGCGCCTATATACGAAATTTGGCGAAGTGCAGGAAACCACGCTGCAGCAGATAAGCATCGGCGGCTGTTTTACCGGCTGGGAAGAAAACATCTATATCGGCGACGAATTTCGAATGGAGATCGCGTTGCCGAACGGCAATTTTCTACCGCTGCAGTGCAAAGCCCTCTATCGTTTTGATCATACCGGCATCGGAGTTAAGTTTCTCGATATCACCCAATTCGAACAGGAACTGATCTCCCGAGTCATCGCTGCCCGGCTCGAAGAAGAAGGTGTGCCGCTCCAACTCGACCCGTTTAACCCGCCGCCCACCTTCGTCAACGAAGACGAACCGCCCCGTGTCACTGACATCCGCCAAAAACGCGACGCTGTACTGCAACGGATCATGGCAGGGGATTAAACTCACTTCTGTTCATCTATTCGGCTGACTCGGCTGCTGGGGCGGTCGAATACCCGTGTATTGGGCCGAAGCGATTTTCCAGCCTGACTTTCCTCTCAGGCATACGAGTGTGACTCGCATACTTCGCGGTGGCATGGCTTTTCCTTCGGCGGTGATCGAATAGGTCAGCTTGGCGATCACGACAGCCGTTTTTTCGTAGACGCGGATCGAATATTCGTCGATCTGCAACGCGGTCGACATCTTGTCCGCCGGCGGTTTCAATTCGGGCTTGTAGAATCCGAGCACTTTTTCGCGCGGATCGAATTCACCGAATGGGGAGACCTCTATGTAGTCCGGCGTGAATATCGCGTCGAGAGTCGATGCGTCGAAGTTGGTCTGGGCGTCGGTCATCGTTTTAATGAGCGACTTGAGAGCCTGCTCGTCCGTATTCTGAGCGATCACCGGAAGAGTGCAAAACAGAATAATAAGAAACAGAAACTTGGATTTCATAAAGGTAATTCCTCGTAAAATATGAATGTAGCCAGCATCAAACCTTACGATGGAACTCCTATAATGTTTCGGATTACCAACCCCATGTTCCCGTGGCGCCCTTGAACGGTCCGACAATGTCCGAGGTTATCCAACCGCCGTAAAAATCACCGGGCTGCGACTCGACAAGTTCATCGTCGACAAAGCACGCGTCCATTTTTGACGGGTAGAACGCGAGATAACCTGTGACGACAGAAAACGCCGGCGTCGGATCTGGATAGAACCATGCCGCGTTATTCACCGTGCGTCCGCCGACCATAAGGTCGGAATACCCAGCCCGGCCCTTCCATTCGCAAAAGCTTGAGCCCGCCGCGACTGTCAAAAGCTCGATTCGCACGTCATCGGGCGGCAGATAATATACCGGTGGATGGCTTGTCTCAAGTACCCGGTAAGCCCGATTTGTCGACGCGATGGTCTCGCCCGCGAACTCGATACGAATGTGTTTCGAAGTTGGTTCGAGCCGCGGCGGGCGTGGATAGTCCCAGACGGATTCCTGACCTGGTTTTGGTTCGATTCTTTTCATAGAAACTAAAACAGTTCGTCCAGCGCCTGTTCGAGGTTTTTTACCCCGACGACGCGGATACCTAATAGTTTCTCCAATCCTTTCTTATTGGATCCAGGCAAGATCAGTTTTTTGAATCCGAGCGTTTGGGCTTCGCGCGCGCGAGCTTGGGCCTGGAGGACACCGCGGACTTCGCCGGTTAGGCCGATCTCGCCGAAGACGGCGGTTTCGGGCGGGACCTGCAGGTTGCGAAAGCTGGAGGCAATGGCGGCGACGATGCCGAGGTCGGCGGCGGGTTCGTCGATCTCCATTCCGCCGGCGATGTTGACGAAGACATCGTCACCGGCGAGTTGGAACCCGAGCTGCTTTTCGAGGACGGCGATGAGCAGTGAAGTGCGGTTCTGGTCAAAGCCTTGAGTCATCCGCCGTCCGGTGCCAAACTTTGTGCCCGAGACTAGCGCCTGGACCTCGACGAGCAACGGCCGCGTGCCTTCCATACAGACGGTGACGACCGAGCCGGTGGCTCCTACGGGCCGCTCCTGCAGGAAAAGCTCCGATGGGTTGCCGACCGGTACAAGGCCCGCGTTTGTCATTTCGAAAACACCGATCTCGTTCGCGGCGCCAAAGCGGTTCTTGGTCGCTCGGATTATGCGGTGATTGTGATGTCGATCGCCCTCAAAATAGAGCACGGTGTCGACGATGTGCTCAAGCGTCTTTGGCCCGGCGATCGAACCTTCCTTGGTGACGTGTCCGGTTAGGAAAACCGGCGTTGCCGTTTGCTTGGCGAACATCATGAACTGGGCCGCAACGTCGCGGACCTGCGAAACACTGCCGGGAGCCGATTCGATCCGCTCGCTGAAGACGGTCTGGATCGAATCGACGATGACAAAATCGGGCCGTAGCTTGTCGGTTTCCGCCAAGATCGCCTGCAGGTTGGTTTCGGGAAGCAGGAACAGGTTGTCGGCAACAATACCGAGCCGCTCGCCGCGCATTTTTATCTGCCGTTCGGATTCCTCGCCGGACACGTAGAGCACCTTGCCGCCATCGCGGCCGAGCTTGTCGGCCATCTGGAGGACTATGGTTGATTTGCCAATGCCCGGTGCTCCGCCGATGAGCACGAGCGAGCCCGCCACGATGCCGCCGCCTAAGCATCGGTCGAGTTCGTCGATGCCCGACGACGTCCGTGCCTCATCCTGCGACTCGATAGAGTCATAGGCGATCGGCGACGTGCTGCGGTACCGCGAAACAAAGCTCGCCGCCCCCGCCGCCTGCGCCGTCGCGCGAAACCGCTCCTCGACCATCGTGTTCCACTCCTGACAGTCGGGGCACTGCCCGAGCCACTTCCGCGACTGGCCGCCGCAGCTCTGGCAAACATATATGGATGCTGGTTGTTTGGCCATTTTGCTTGATACAAGAGAATACATTAATTGCAGGTCGTAAGTCATGAGTATTGGGCCGGCGTTGTTCATCAATTTTGTAAACACTGCAAATACTATTAGTTAGAGAAAACTGTCATAGCGGTCTCATGCGATATTTCGTGACACAACTCTGCCACTTCCAAAACCTCGATCTTCACTTTGTGAGCTTTGTGTCTCAACTTTGTGGCCTTAGTGCTAAGTGTTCGTTTCAACACAGAGTTCACAGAGAGGCGGACACAAAGAACACTGAGAAATCGGAGATGATGCCTTCCCAAGCCTTAAAATTCAGGTAGGGTACGGCAACGCGCGGGCGTCGTCGGGAATTCACTCGCCACTATTATTATGTCAGATTTGCGAGTATGGATGGAGATATTATATATGAAACATCAGTTTTCCTTTGTCTTAACATCGGGCTAAAGTTGTAGGATCGAGCGATTCATCACAGCACTGCAGCAGAGCCGCGAACAAATGAATGTTGCTGCGGCAGAGCCACCGGGAAACGAAACTTGTCGGGCTGAAATTCAGTACCGAATCGGCGTTTATCTTTATGGATGACCCGGTTTTGGGTAGAGTCTGCTAACCGTGTTAATATTTTCGTGAAATGAAGTTCGATATTCTCATTGTCAGGCTGGGATTTGTGGCATTTATGTGTCTGCTTGGATACGTGCTGCATCCGCTCGAGCCGAGCAAGCATTTTGGGCTTGCTGCGTTGGATTATGAGACGAAACGACTGCTTTCGGCGGCACTCGGCGGTGTGATCGCGGTGCTGGTGATCGGGTTCGAGATGCGGGTCAGGCGGTCTTCGCTTAAGACTCTGATCGGCGCGGCTGTCGGGTCGATCCTCGGTATTTCGGGGGCATTCCTGATAGGAGTGCTGATCTCGATACAGAAGGAAGCCGCCGTTTCGGCCGAGATGCAAACATTTATGACGATCTCGCTTGCGTTCTTCATGGGTTATATCGGTTTGATGGTCGGTGCCGAAAAGGGCGACTATCTTGACCTGTCGGCACTGGGCGGAATTTTCAGCGACAAGAACGCAAAGCGCGACTATAAAGTGCTCGATACATCGGTGATCATCGATGGCCGCATTGCCGATGTTGCCGAGACGGGCTTCCTGGGCGGCACGCTTATCATTCCTCATTTCATTTTGGCCGAGTTGCAGCAGGTGGCGGACTCGGCCGACTCGTCGAAGCGGCAACGCGGACGACGCGGGCTTGATATGCTGCAGCGGCTCCGGAACAACAGCAAACTCGATATACAGATCGTCGAAACCGACTATCCGGCCGTGAAAGAGGTCGATCTCAAGCTGATCGAACTTGGAAAAGAGCTCGACGCGGTGATCGTGACCAACGATTTTAACTTGAACAAGGTTTCACAGCTTCGCGGTGTCAGCGTATTGAATATCAACGAGCTCGCGAACGCCTTGAAACCGGTCGTTTTGCCTGGCGAAGCGATGCGTGTCTTTATTCTCAAAGAGGGCAAAGAGTACAATCAGGGCGTTGCATATCTCGATGACGGAACGATGGTCGTGGTCGACGAGGCCCGCAGGCTGATCGGTAAGACGGCCGACATCGCGGTCACAAGCGTTCTGCAGACGACCGCCGGCAAGATGATATTTGGCCGGTTGTGGGAAGACAAGGTCGAAAATACCGAGGTCAGCTTTGGGATACACGATTCGCGGTCGATGGGCTTTCGTCGCGGTACACGCGAATTAAGGCAGACTACGATCATTGAAGAAATAGAATAGTGGTCAGTGGTCCGTGGCCGGTGTCGGAAGGTAAAACCTAAAAAAGGATCACCCCGTCGGGCTAAACGGCGCGACCCCTCCTTTGTAAGGAGGGAGCTTTTGTTTTCAGACATGAATACAGCCATCATTGTTGCCGCCGGGAGCGGCACTCGGTTCGACTCGCCCTCGCCCAAGCAATTCCTGGACATCCTGGGGAAACCCGTAATTCAAATCACACTAGAGCGTTTTCAAGATTGCACGGCCGTCGATGCAATTATTGCCGTGATCGGAGAGGCCGACTTCAACCGATTCTCAGCGATCGCACAGTACGCGAAAATTACAAAATTAAAGCGTACTGTCACCGGCGGAAAGACCAGGGCCGAATCGGTTCGGAACGGCTTTAACGCTGTCGATCCTGAATCGGCGATCGTTTGTGTGCATGACGGAGTTCGGCCGCTGGTGACAAGCGACGAGATCGCCGCAACGATTCTATCGGCGGAGCTGAACGGTGCCGCGTGTCTTTCGGCGGCGGTAACAGATACGGTCAAAACGGTGGATTACGGCAAGATCACGGGGACCGTCGACCGCCAGTCGCTACGACGTGCTCTGACGCCGCAGGCTTTCAGGTACTACGTTTTGAAAGAGGCGATCGAGAATTCCACGCTCGACGAAAGCGTCACTGACGAGTGCTACATGGCCGAAAATATCGGGGTCATGGTCACGGCCGTCGAGGGCAGCCCGCGAAATATCAAGATCACTCATCGCGAAGACCTTGTCCTTGCCGAAGCGTTTTTGAGAGCGGAGGGCCGATGACGGACTTGCGGATCGGTTTTGGGACGGATATTCACCGCCTAATTGCGGGACGGAAATTGGTTCTCGGCGGTGTCGAGATACCGTCGGAACTCGGTGCGGACGGGCATTCGGACGCCGACGTGCTGCTCCACGCATTGTGCGATGCTCTGCTGGGGTCGCTTGCACTCGGCGATCTCGGGTCACACTTTCCCAATGACGAAGAGAGGTGGCGAAACGCCGAAAGTTCGATATTCGTTAAGTACGCTCTTGGACTTATCCACCAGCGCGGGTACCAGGTTGCAAATGTCGACTCGACCATTGATATCGAGAAACCAAAGTTGCGGCCATACATAGACGCAATGCGAGAAAATCTTGCCAAGGTGCTTGAGATCGACGTTCACCAGGTCAGTGTGAAGGCAAAAACGGGTGAAAAGATTGACGCGGTCGGCGAAAGCCGGGCTGTTCGGGCACAGGCGATCGTGCTGATCACTAGTACCGAAGATTAAACGACGAGATCGCAAAGGACACAGAGAGAAACGGGATTGTCGGCGGGTTTACGGACCCGCTTATTTTTTTCTCTGCGAACTCCGCGTTCTCTGCGTTTAATTTAATACGGCATCTGTGCGAAACTTGGGTAACCTTATGCGCCCACAGGAAATAATAGCCAATAAACGAGACGGAAACACTCTCTCGGACGATCAGATCGACAGCTTTATTGACGGAGTTACGAACGGGTCGTGGGCCGACTATCAAATGTCGGCGTTGCTGATGGCAATTTTCCTGAAGGGCATGGACCAGCATGAGCAGGATTCGATCACGCGCGCGATGCTAAATTCGGGAACGATAATGGATTTCTCCGATATCGACGCTCCGAAGGCGGATAAACATTCGACGGTCGGCGTCGGAGACAAGACTTCGCTGGTGATCGCGCCAGTGGCGGCGGCATGCGGGGTCGCCGTTCCGATGGTTTCCGGACGTGGCCTCGGGCATACGGGCGGAACGCTCGATAAGCTCGAAGCGATCCCCGGATACAACGTAAATCTCTCGTTCGACAAATTAAAGCAGGTCATCCGGAAATGCGGCTTCGGGCTGATCGGGCAAACGCGGCAGATCGCACCTGCGGATAAAAAGCTTTATGCCTTGCGTGATGCGACGGCGACCGTGCCTTATATTCCGTTGATAGTTGCGTCGATAATGTCGAAGAAACTGGCGGAAGGCTTGAACGCTTTGGTCTTGGACGTCAAGACTGGATCCGGGGCGTTTATTCAGGATTTCAGTGAATCGGTGAAGCTTGCCAAGGCACTTTGCAGGACCGGAAATGCGTTTGGCGTCGACACTCAAGCTCTGATCACGGACATGAGCCAGCCGCTCGGAAAATATGTCGGTAACGCGTTCGAAACATACGAGTGTATCAAGATAATGCGGGGCGAAGCCGACGCGGCAATGAAGGTAACGCTGGAGCTGTCATCCGAATTGACGGCAAAAATGCTGGTTCAAACGGGAATAACCAATTCCCTGCAAAAAGCGAAATATCTTGTCCAGAACGCTTTGGGATCCGGTCAGGCTCTCGAACGATTTCGTCATAACGTCGAATTGCAGGGCGGTGATCCGCGGATCTGCGACAAGCCCGAAATGCTGCTCAAGAAAAGGCTGGTGGAGTGTCCGGTCGCTGCCGCAACAGGCGGCTATTTATCCGAAGTGGATACCTTTGCGGTCGGCCGTGCGGTGTGCGACATTGGCGGCGGCCGAGTTAAGGCCGAGGACGGAATCGACCACGCGGTCGGTTATGAATGTACGGCAAAAGTCGGCGATAAGATCAAAAAAGGCGATGCACTCGGCGTGATCATGTGCCGCAATCAAAAGCAGGCCGATTCGATCAGCGAAAAACTGAGAAACGCATATAAGATCTCGAAGGAGATCCCCAAGCCGACGAAGTTGATAAGAGCTACGGTTTGATCTTATGGCTCGTCAGTAATCGCGTTACAAATGAATTAATCTCCTAAGCAGATCTTCCGGACGACCTCAAGAAATTATCTCCGGCTGATCGTAAGAAAGAGATCGATCGACGCATTGCTGAGCGGGTCAAAATCAGGGCCCAGATCCTTGAGCTTTCAAAAAAACGTGACGCATTTATAGCCGCTGAACAAAAGAAACGTGGACAGCAAAATGGCTTCAATTCGGCTGTGTCCGATGCATTGCGAGAGCAGCTGTTGCGAAAGGGAATCAAATAGGGAAACGAGGGCGGGATCGATCCTTGCCCTTTTTTTTATATATTTGTAATCTTAGGGCACGATCAATCCTTTTGCTGAAAAATGACATATGAATATTAAACGTCTTTCGTTGGTTTTCATTGCTCTTGCCGCATTTTTGTTGACCTCGTCATGCTCCAACCGAGTCGAGGCAAAACGAGACGGCTGCAAGATAAAGGTCGGCGTCGTTTTCGATATCGGCGGCAAGAATGACCGTTCGTTCAACGCCTCGGCATGGGAAGGCGTTAAAAGGGCCCAGAACGACCTGCCGATATGCCTTTATGATGTCGAGCCGGGCAATCCGACATCGATCGAACCGGCGATGCGTGCCTTTGCCGAAAAGAAGTTTGATCTGATCATCGGTATCGGCTTTGCACAGGGACCGATCATGCAAAAGGTCGCGACCGACTATCCGGACATCAAATTTGCGATCGTCGACGGCGTGATCTTCGAGGCTGACGGCAAGACGCCGATGAAGAATGTGGCGTCGCTTGTTTTTCGGGAACACGAAGGCTCGTACCTTGTCGGCATGATCGCGGCGTCCAAATCAAAAACGGGCGTGCTCGGATTCCTCGGCGGAATGGACATCGGATTGATCCACAGATTCGAGACCGGCTACGCCGAAGGTGCCAGATCCATAAATCCGAATATCAAAGTGATCGACAATTATGTCGGCGTCACGGATGGAGCTTGGAATAACCCGGGAAAGGGAAAGGAACTGGCCCTCGCACAGATCGAAAAAGGCGCGGACGTGATATTTACGGCGGCCGGAAACTCCGGCCTTGGGGCGTTTGACGCGGTCGAACAGTACGGAAAAACAAACGGCGAAGCAAACAAGTTTGTGATCGGCGTCGACTCTAACCAGAATATGGTCAAGCCAGGCTTCGTGCTCACCTCGATGGTCAAGCGGGTCGATAACTCGGTTTACGACGTGGTCAAAGAGGTGCTCGACGGCAAATTCGAAGGCGGTTTCCACGTTTTCGGCCTTGATAAGGACGGCGTTAGTTACGCTATGGACAAAAACAACGAAAAACTGATCCCGGCCGATGTCATAGCCAAAGCCGAAGAAGCTAAAAAGAAGATCGTCGCCGGCGAGATCAAGGTGACGGACGCGATGACGAAATAGGCGATGAAAGATCTTTGGCTGATCCGCCACGCCGAGAGCCTGGCCAATATTGGCGAATCGACCTCAACGCCGCGCGAGATACCGCTGTCGGAGAGCGGCCTTCGCCAGGCCGACGATCTGGCCTCGATGATCGATGACAGGCCGGACCTGATAATTCTTTCGCCATACGTCCGAGCACGACAGACCGCGGAACCTTTTTTCGAACTTTACCCGGACGTTGCGACTGAAACTCTCTTGATACAAGAATTTACGTATCTATCAGTTTCGCGGTGCCGGGGCACTAACTTTGAGCAAAGAAAACCGTGGGTCACCGAATATTGGCAGCGGGCCGATCCGAACTACAGCGATGGCGATCAGTCCGAGTCGTTCGCGGAATTTATCGGCAGGTGCGAGACGTTTGCCAGGCAGATGATCGAACGCGAATTCGAACTCGCTTTTGCGTTTACGCATGAGCAGTTTATTAAGGGCCTTGTGTGGAGTTTGATGGATCTCGGGGGTGAGATGAGTTCGAACGCAATGCGCGGGTTTCAGCAATTTATGAACTCGTTCAAGGGCCCGAACACCTCGATCCTCCGGGTTAAGATCGACGAAGACGGGCAATGTTATTTTGGTAAAATAGACGCCGCAA
This sequence comes from Pyrinomonadales bacterium, assembly GCA_038245555.1. Taxonomy (GTDB): domain Bacteria; phylum Acidobacteriota; class Blastocatellia; order Pyrinomonadales; family Pyrinomonadaceae; genus OLB17. The sequence goes on from JBBRSH010000117.1 coordinate 10,835, forward strand.
ATCTCAAAAACCATGCTTGAACTACGAAATATTACCAAAACATTCGGAAGCGTTACCGCGAATAATGACGTTTCCATTAAGGTGACGAAAGGCACCATCCATGCGATCGTCGGTGAGAACGGAGCCGGTAAATCGACGATAATGCGTATCGCGTATGGTTTTTACAAGGCGGACAGCGGCGATATCCTGGTCGACGGCCATAAGGTCGAGATAAGGAATCCGCATGACGCGATCGCTCTCGGGATCGGAATGGTACACCAGCATTTTATGCTGGTCGACACGATGACGGTTGCCGAGAATATCGTGCTCGGTGCCGAGACGGGAAACGCTGCGAGCCTTGATCTGGAAAAAGCGAATCGCGAGATCAAGGCGTTGTCGGACGAATTGAGACTCGGCGTCAATCCAAATGCCTACATCGAAAATCTCTCGGTCGGCCAGCAGCAGCGGGTCGAGTTGCTGAAGGCCCTTTACCGCAATGCTGAGCTTTTAATTCTGGACGAACCTACGGCGGTGCTATCGCCGCAGGAGGTGGAGGAGTTTTTCGCCATCTTGCGTAGGATGAAAGAACAGGGCAAAACGATCATCATCATTACCCACAAGCTCGAAGAAGTTCTCGCGATCTCGGACGAGGTGACCGTAATGCGGGATGGCAAGTCGGTTGGAAACGTCAAAACGTCCGAAACGAACGCCAAGGACCTTGCCCGCATGATCGTGGGGCGCGACGTTCTGCTCAGGGTCGAAAAGACCGATGCAGATCCCGAGGCGGTCGTTCTCGAGGTCAAAGGCCTGCGCGTTGTGGGCCGGCACGGCATCGATGTTAAGGACGTTTCGTTCACGGTTCGATCGGGTGAGATAGTCGGAATTGCGGGCATTGAGGGCAACGGCCAAACAGAGCTCATCGAGGCTCTTGCGGGGCTACTGCCTCCAACTGGTGGCAGCATTGAATTTGGCGGAACGAATATTACCAAGTACTCGGCCCGCCAGATCAAGGAACTTGGAATCGCGCACATTCCCGAAGACCGCCACAAGCGCGGCCTGCTTCTTAACTCTGACCTCGCCGAAAACTCGATCCTCGGTGTTCATTACAGGCCACCGATCGCCGGTGCGGCGGGAATGATGAACAATACCGCGATACAAAGCCGTGTCCACGACATCATCGAGAATTTTGATGTTCGACCGCCAAACTCAGCTCTCGCGGCGAAGTCGCTTTCGGGTGGAAATCAGCAGAAATTGATCATTGGCCGCGAATTTCAGCTGCGCCCAAAGCTGCTCCTCGTTTCTCAACCCACTCGGGGCGTCGATATCGGAGCTATCGAGTTTATTCACCGCAAGCTGATCGAACTTCGTGATTCAGGTTCTGCCGTGCTGCTGGTTTCGGCTGAGTTGGAAGAGGTGACGGCGTTGGCGGACCGCCTGCTTGTGATACGCGAAGGCAAAATAGTTGGCGAAGTAAACCCAAAGGTAACGACTGTCGAAGAGATCGGACTGATGATGACCGGCGGAAATTAAGCGCGTGGAACGCAATCTCAGTTTAATGGGCTGGCTCCCCAATTCGTAGTTCCGGATGTTGTCGCGACGGCGGAGTATTACGGCGATAAGCTCGGGTTTGAGATCCTCGGTTACTTCCTCGATCCGCCGAAATTTGCCATGGTTCGTCGCGGTGCGGCGGAGATCCACCTCGGTAAAGCGGTCGGTGATAAGACCAAGACAAATGAACAGATGCGACGCGGGCTTGGTATGGACGCATATATATTTGTCTTGGACATCAACGCGCTTGCTGAAGAGCTTAAGGAAAATGGCGCCGAGATAGTCGAAGACCCTATAAAGAACGTCTACGATTGCGTCGAGGTTACCGTCAAGGACTGCAACGGTTACCATTTGGTTTTTGGTGATAGTAAGGCCGAAGCCGCCCTGGTTCCAAAGATCGATTTCATTGCATCTACCGCTTTTTCCAGGTTTCCGATCGCGGTCGCATACGAAAACCGCAGGAATCCGTCGGCTCCAAAACCGGCACCGTCAGTCACTACGATATGTGCCTGTTTTAACAACGAATCCGCGACATCCGCCGAACTCGAGAACTGATCTCCGACCAGTTCACGCACGTCCACAAAAGCATAAAACGCGCCTTCCGGCATCGAGCATTTGAATCCCTTGATCTCGTTAAGAGCGGGAATGAACCAGTTGCGCCGGCGTTCGTACTCGCCGGTCATGGCGTTGACAGCTGCAAGGGTCTCGTCCGTGTTTCTCAACGCCTTTGCACACGCGTACTGGACAAACGATGTCGGGTGCGTTGCGGAATGACTCTGCAGCTTGATAATCGCTCTCGTCCATTCGGCGTTGGCGATCGTGTAGCCGGCACGCCAGCCCGTCATCGCGTAGGTTTTCGAAAAACTGCCGGCGATGCAGACGTATTCACGCAATTCAGGCGGCAGCGACGCCAACGAGAAGGGCTCAGCCGGCGGATATGCAAAAAACAGGTAGCATTCGTCTGTCAAGACGTACACTTCGCGCGCGGCACAGACCTCAACGATCCGACGCATTTCGTCCGGCGGGATTACGCGGCCCGAAGGGTTACTTGGGCTGTTGATAATGATGAGTCTTGTTTTTGGAGTGATTGCGGTCGCTACATGATCCGCGGTTAGTATGAAATCGGCGTCCTCAGTTTCTATAAAAACGCTGTTTGCCCGGCAGAACGTTACGATCTCCGGAAACGTGACCCAATATGGCTTTGGGATCAGCACATCGTCGCCGGGGTTTAGCAGCGTGCAGGCGGCATTAAACAAGGCCTGCTTTCCGCCACAAGCGGCGGCAACCTCGGGCGACGTTATATCGGCTCCAAAACGGGCTGCGTAAAAATCGACGATCGCCGAGCGAAAATCCGCCGTTCCGGCCGTGGCAGTGTATTTGGTCAAGCCCTTTTCAAGGCCCTCCCAGGCATATTGTTTTATAAATGCGGGCGTATCAAAATCAGGCTCGCC
>JBBRSH010000118.1:0-13766 GCA_038245555.1 Pyrinomonadales bacterium
ACTTGTGCCTGATCATTTTCATATCAATCCAAAAATGGTCAGCCAACTCGCTCGACGTGCCAAAATGGGCGAGGGCGAGGTACCGATGGACTGGGCGTTTGGCGAGGCAATGGCGATGGGCACGCTGGTGCTGGATGGTTTTCCCGTTCGATTTAGCGGGCAGGATTCGGGCCGTGGTACATTTTCACAGCGTCACGCCAACATGTACGACACAATGACCGGCGACCGCTGGGCGCCGCTCAACGAGATCGTGAACGAATCAAATCCGCAGGCCCGGTCATATGTGTTCGACAGCTCGCTTTCAGAATATGCGGTGCTTGGATTTGAATATGGCTATTCCGTCATTTCAAACCAACAACTCGTTGCGTGGGAGGCTCAATTCGGCGATTTTTCGAACGGAGCACAGATCGTTATTGATCAGTACATTGCTGCCTCCGAAGACAAATGGCAGCAGAAATGCCGGCTTGTAATGCTGCTGCCCCACGGCTATGAGGGGCAGGGGCCGGAGCACTCGTCTGCCAGGTTGGAGCGCTACCTCCAACTGTGTGCTGAGAACAACTTGCAGGTTTGTTACCCGACGACGCCCGCACAATATTTCCACCTGCTTCGCCGACAGGTAAAGCAAGACGTTATTCGGCCGCTGATCGTCATGACGCCAAAGAGCCTTTTGCGGCTGCCGGCCGCGAGTTCGTCGATTGCTGAACTCGAAAACGGCGGATTCCGCCCGGTCATCGACGATCCTCGGATCGGGAACCGTGCCGATGTTACGAGGATCGTGCTTTGCAGTGGAAAGGTCTATTACGACCTCGATGCGGCTCGAGAAAACATCGACAAACCTGACATAGCGGTGGTTAGATTGGAACAGTTTTATCCGACACCGTCATCGGCCATCTCGGAAATATTTGCTTCTTACCCGAACGCAACCGAGATCGTTTGGGCGCAGGAAGAGCCGCAAAATATGGGCGGATGGGCGTTCGTTGAGCCGCGACTGCGTGCGTTGAAGCCCGCAAACGTCTCGCTCGAATATGTCGGACGTGCGCCATCGGCATCGCCCGCTACCGGATCGTACGCTATCCACGGCCTTGAGCAAAAGCAGATCGTCGAACAGTCGCTGCGATTGTTGTCCGAAATCACAGGGAAACAAGCTCCGGCGGGTGCCTGAGGCAAATAAGCGAAGATCAAAGATGAATAAACGTGAAGTCGTCTGGTTAATAGTCCGCCTTATTGGCGTGTATTTGACGTATCTTGCTATCGTCTCGGTATTCAGTGTGATCAGCGCGGGATCCGCGTTGGTCTCAGCATCTTCAACGTCATCAGGGGCAACTGTCGCAAAACCAGACGGTGAAAATATTCGCACTTTGCCGACGCCGTTCCCAATGAAACCGGAAGCCGATACGGCTGCCGTGGTTAAGCCCGATGCGTCTACCGAGAAAATTAAAAGCGAGGCCTTCAAAAATCTCCTTTTTTACATTTTTCTTACTGCCATTTATGGTGTTGTCGGCATCTACCTGATGAAGAACGGCAGGATCCTTTTTGACATCTTAGCCAACGAAGCATCATTCACGCGAAGAGAGGCTGATCCTACAGTCACAACGCTCGACCTTTAGGAGACGAGGCGTCGTTAGAATCTAATATCTATGGTCCACAGAACGAACGTCTCGATCATTCTCGCAGCTGTATGTGCAATTTTCATCCTCCTGGCATGCCAGCCCAAAACGGCAGCCGGGGACGATCTCGCCGACAAGAACGCCAAAGCCCAACCCGAGCCTGCGGCGACGCCAAATAACAAAGAGCCGATCACGATCGCCGCCGTGGGTGACATCATGATGGGCTCACCGTTTCCAAATGACTCGCGGATGCCGGCGAATGACGGTGCAGACCTTTTCAAAGAGGTTTCGCCCATACTTTCTGCGGCAGACATTGCGTTCGGCAATCTCGAGGGCCCCATCGTCGATACGGGAATTTCGGCCAAATGTTCTCCAGGCTCGACCAAGTGCTTCGCATTCCGGATGCCGACGCGTTACGGAAAATACCTCAAGGAAGCGGGATTTGACGTCGTTGGCGTCGCAAATAATCACGCCGGAGATTTCGGCGAACCGGGACGGGCAAGCACACTCAGGGTACTCGATGAACAAGGCATAAAGTACGCAGGAAGCTTACAGGCCACGTCGCCGATCGCCCTACTTGAAGTTAAGGGCAAACGTATTGCCATTATTGGCTTTGGACATAATGGCGGCATGCCGAATGTGAACGACCTGTCGGGGGCCCGTCAACTCGTGCTCGAAGCAAAGAAGAAGGCAGATATTGTTATTATTTCATTCCACGGCGGCGGAGAGGGCACCGATCACCAGCACGTGCGTAACCAGTCCGAGATATTTCTCGGGGAGAACCGCGGAAATCTGCCGGCATTTACCCACACGGTCATCGACGCGGGCGCCGACCTCGTCCTCGGTCATGGCCCTCACGTTATGCGCGGGATGGAAATGTACAAGGACCGGCTGATCGTTTATTCGATGGGCAATTTCTGCACATATGGATGGTTCGGGCTTGCAGCGGAAACGGCGCTTTCGGAGATTGTCGAGGTCAAGATCGGCCCGGACGGCAAGTTCATGAGTGGCAAGATAAATGCTGCCAAACAAGAGGGCCGGGGCGGCCCACTCCTCGACAGCAGCGGCGAATCGATCCGAGTAGTCCGTAACTTGTCGACAACTGATTTTGGTGCAAATGCACCGAAAATCGCTGACGATGGTACGATCACACCAAAATAGCTAAGATTTGTGGATATGAATATGAAAATTACAAAGTCATTTGCGATCGCATGCATCGCGATAGCGATCTTCGCCGGAGCCGCGGCGGCACAGGACACCCAGTCTCAGTCCGCCTCAAAAACGGCCAAGTTCGAGACCATTACCAAGACCGACGCCGCTGCAAAAAACCCCGTCGATGCTCACGACCTCAAACCGGCAGCCGGCCTGGTCGGAAAATCCGGATCTTTTACGGGAACCGTCATTAAGATCTTCACCCCAAAGAGCGGCTCAATTGTAATATTGAATTTTGACCGCGACTATAAAACAGCGTTAACGGCGGTGGTGAAACGCTCAGATTGGAGCAAATTTCCAGATCTGGCAAAGCTTGAAGGCAAGAAGGTCGTCGTGTCAGGTAAATTTGTCGATTTTCACGGAGCGACCGAGATCGACCTTACGGCGCCGGATCAAATAAAGATCGTGGAATGATCCAAATTCGGCTGAATTCGGGTAAGGCTCTATTTTTTGGGTTTCTCGATGCTTTGGATCAAGCGGATAGCGTGATTTCTAGCCAGCAGCGGGAGCCGTTCGTCAGTGCTTAATTCCTTCAGAAACGGTACGAGATGCGGCGGATCCGAGATCTCGCCGAGTCGCAGATATGAATCGATCTCGTCGAGCTTTCCCGCGGTTTCGAGCGGCTGATTTACCCTAGCAACGAGTATGTCTGCCTTCCACACTGCCTCGTTTGCTATTCGCCTGTATTCGTCCATCAGGAACTTAGCATCTTTGTTTTCGGTCCAATTAACCTTAATTGTCCGTTCACGCCCTTCCTTAACGAAACGAAATTCCGTATTTCCCATGTTTGAGAAATCCTTCGGAAATTGATAATTCTCGGTCGAGCCTAGAAAATCCATCCGCTCAAGGGTTTCGTTTATTCCCTTAAGCGTTGTCGATGTCAGCTGAACCGGATCGGTAACCATTTCGGGGAAGTCCTGTTTTAGGTACGAGATCTTCCCGGTGCCGTTTAGGTCGTGCTCGATGAGGATATGAGAAGTGACAAATCCCGGCCGGGTGAATTCGTAAAAGTAAGTAGGTTTGTAGGCCTTTCCTGTGTCCGGGGCTGCTTTGAGCGGTTCCGACGGACGCTCATTCTTCTTTGACGCTGGCGACGGGGTGGGTGTCGGTGATACCGACTCAGAAACAGGTTTGTTCGGCCTCGGCGTTGTTTTAGTTTGTGCCGGGCCGTAACCCGCAAGCATGCAAAGTATGCTCCAAGCGGCGGCCGTCAACAACATGTTTCTAAACGGAGTTCTCATTGCTTGATCAATCTATCTATCGTACCGATCTTTAAGAACGAAACATTCTTATTTTCACCAGGCTTGGATGTCCGAAGGCTTAATTTGGTTGGGAATGCTATTCAAACTTGACCGAAACTACCTTGGAAACACCGGCTTCCTGCATAGTCACGCCATACAGAGCACGGGCAGCCTCCATCGTTCGTTTGTTATGAGTAATGACGATGAATTGGGTTCGCTCCGCCATTTCGGCGATCTTAGTTACGAAACGTCCGACGTTAGCCTCGTAAAGTGGGGCGTCGACCTCATCTAGAAGGCAAAACGGTGACGGCCGATACTTGAATATCGACATAACCAGGGCGATCGCAGTCATTGCCTTTTCCCCGCCGGAAAGCAGGAGTATGTTTTGAAGCCTTTTGCCAGGCGGCTGTGCGACAACCTCGATCCCGGCTTCAAGAATGTCGTCCGACTCGAGCAGAGTCATCTGTCCCTGGCCGCCGCCAAACAATTCGCGGAAAAACTCGATAAAATTGGTGTTGATCGCCTCAAAAGCGGAACGGAACTTTTCTCGCGAGCGCTGTTTGATCTCGCGAAGAGCTTCCTCTGTAGTCGCAATGCTCTCGATGATGTCCTGCCGCTGCGATGTCAGGAACAAGAGACGTTCTTCGGCCTCGCCAAGTTCCTCGAGCGCCAGCATGTTGATCGCACCAAAACCATCAAGTCGCTGTTTCAGATCGTCTATCTCACGGCGAGCCCGAACGAGGTCGAAAGTCTCGTCCAATTCGATTGAAGAGATGAGCTCATTGAGGGAAATATTCAGCTCTTGCTGACAGTTTTCCACCACATTTTTGAGTTCGGTCACGGTTTCGGCCTGTCTGACTTCGATCTCGGCCCGTCGATTCAGGGTTTCGGCGGCAAGTCGATTTAGAGCTCCGAGTTCCACGCTAATAGCGTCCGCATTTTCACGGGCGGCGGCGAGAGCGGCTGTGGCCGCGAGGAGTTCACCATTCTCGCTCTCGATGTCGCTTCCGGCGGCAGCAATGCGATCAGTGATCTCCAGGATCGCCGAATGCAGTCCGTGGGTCTTCGCATCGGCGTCGGCGATCTCGAGGTTTTGTATTGCCAACCGCGATTCCAGCTCTTTGCTTTCATTTTCGACCCTTCTGAGGGCCGATTGAACCGAGCGGCGGCGTTCGCTGGAGGTTGCGGCTGTCAAACGCTTATTGTTCAGTACCTCGGCCGATGCATCGACCTTAGTGCGGGCCTCGTTGAGCTGCGAAGCGATCGTTTCAAGAGAGCTGTCCGCCGCGGATCTCAGTGCGGATGCGCCTTCCTTGCCGGAAATGGCCTCAGCTAACTTTTGCTCCAATTCGATTTTTTCGGCGGCGATCTGGCTCGACTCGGCCTCAACGACGCGTTGATGACGTTCGGCTCGGTCGATTTCCTCGCGAGCCGAGCGCACCTGGATCTGAAGTCCATGGATCCCGCGATCGACCTTTATTATGAGGGATTGGAGATCGACCATTTTACTCTCGCGTTCAACGAGAATGGCTCTGGCTTGCTCGACCCCGAGCTGAATTTTGGTGAGTTCAGCGGCCAGGGTGTCGCTCGTAACACCGAGTTCGTGGAGCTCGCGTTTGAACGCGAGAAGGGATTCGTTCTTACCCTCGGAGGTCTTTTTACCTCCAACAAAAATGCGGCTGCCTATTAATACGTCACCCTCGTAATTGATAAGCATTTCGCCCGAAACGGGTGTAAGACTATCGAGGTCCTCGACAAGACGAGCCGCCATCTCGCGTGGAAATGCTTCACGTAATTCCGCGGCAAATTCCGGCGATGCTCCGATCAAATTTTCAATCGACGAACCGTCGGAGGTCGTCGGGCGGATCACCGATTTGCTCGCTGTTGGCAAGATGAGCATTGCTGTACGCCCAATGTTATTGGCCCTAAGCCATGCGGACAGCCGCTTTGCATCATCTAGCGACCCGACCAGGACGGCTTCGAGATAGTCGCCAAACAATGTCTCGATGGCCGTTTCGGCCTTTGCGGCAACCTTTAGACGGTCCGCCAGAACGCCGAGCAGCTCAATTCCGATCGATTTCTGCTCAGCAAATATCTTTTGAACCTGCGGGGTGTAAACGGCACGCTGTTCTTCAAGTTCCTTGAGAGTTGCAAGCCTATGTTTCTTAGCAGAGAATTCATCCGAAAGGGCCTGAAGATCTGCTTCCGCCGACCGCAATTCGCCGAGTGCTCCGGAGGTCAGAGCCTGAAGCTCTTCCTTTTCAATATTAAACGTTTTGAGTTTTGCTTCTTCCGCGGCGAGCGATGCTGATAAATCCTCCGACTGTTTTTTGTGATCCGCCAAGCTTTGGGACGCACGCTCTCCTTCGATCTGAAGACCGTCGGAACGCATTTCAAGCTTTTCAAGATTGAACTGTAATTGGCGTCCTATCTCGTCGAATCGCTCGACGGCGGCCGTGTGCTGCAGCAGCTCGTTTCGAAACGATTCCATCGAGGTTTCGATCGACTGGAGCGACGCTGCATGTAAAATGTGCTCTTCTTCGGCAGATCGCAATTCGGCGTCGGCACGGCTGTGTTCGGTTCCCTCAGCACGATCGTCTCCCTGCAAGCGTTCCATCTCTTCCGCAAGCAAAGACAGCCGCTGCTTACCCGCCGCGATCTCTCCGCGAAGAGCTTCGCAACGGTTGTTGAGATTTACAACCTGTTCGGATTTATATATGTGTTCCCGTTCCGCACGGTCCCGCTCGAGGGCGTTGACGGCGTGGATCTTGCGAAGTTCCGAAAGGCTTTCTTCAACATCACGAGCCTTTTGTGTGGATTCCCGGGCTGCCTCGTCCTGTGCCGTAACACGGGACACAAGTTCAGCCTCGGCTGCAACAGCAGCGGCCAATTGTTCTTTTAATTCGGCCGACAGACTTGAAAGATATTTGCCCTCCGCGGCAAATAGTTGCCGGAGAAATTCGCGATACTCCTCCTGCAATATTTTGAAACGCCGGGTTTTCGCGGCCTGGCGGCGGAGAGAGTTGACGTGCTTATCGATCTCAGAAACGATGTCCGAAATTCGTCCGAGGTTAGATTTCGCGGTTTCCAGTCGGGACTCCGCTGCACGCTGACGAGCGCGAAACTTTGAAATACCGGCCGCTTCCTCGATCAAACTTCTCCGATCGGCAGGTTTCGCCGAGAGGATCTGTCCAATGCGTCCCTGCTCGATGATCGCGTAATGAGCACCTGAGAGTCCGGTTCCCGCAAAGAGGTCCGTGATGTCGCGAAGCCGGCATGATTTGCCATTGAGCTGATATTCACTTTCACCGGACAGGTACAGTCGACGGGTCACCGAGACCGCCTCACCAGGTGCAAAATCCAGGGCAAAAGCCCTCGGCCGCCAATGCCGTTTGGTTCGGATCTTGGTTTGTATCGTTGTCGCGGAGCCGACCTGAGCTGCCTGAACCGTCTCGACCTCAAAATCGTCGGTCGACTCGACCTCTAAGGCGACAACGGGTTCGAGTGACTCATTTTCGGCCACGTCGATCGCATCCATATCGACCGAATTTTCGTCGATCCCGCTCAACGTTTCATCGATGTCTTCGAGATCGTTCTCATCGATGTCGAAAACAGTTTCGTCACGAACGAGATGCAGCACAACCTCGGCCATTCCTCCCGGTTTGCGGTTTTTCGAGCCCTGAAAAACGACGTCTTTCATCTCGCCTCCGCGCAGTGTTTTGGCCCTCTGTTCACCGAGAACCCACGAGATCGCATCTGAAACGTTGGATTTGCCGCAGCCGTTGGGACCGACAACAGCCGTTATCCCACTGCCGGTGAATACGATCTCCGTGTGGTCTGCAAAGGATTTGAATCCGGTTATTTCGAGGCGCTGAAGCTTGAACATTCTATAGTGCCGAGATTATCTGGAAGCACTATATTTTGTTGTATTTGCAGGTCGAAGTCAACTCACATTATCTCGTTTGCGACGTTGCGCAGCCCCTGCTGTTCGGCCCGTTCGTTATCGAGTTCGGTGAGGACATCGAGGAGGAAATTGGTGTTACTGGATACGACAATTATGACGGGGAATTCTTGTTCAGCAACCGAAAACTCGAAGACACCGCCGTTGATCTCGATGATCTCCCGAAACGCAGGAACGCCATTCTTTCCGTTACATTCGGCGTCAACGATCTTGCCATCATTGAATGCGACATTGGCGAGGTGCAGATCGGATTTGATGACGAGCAGCCCGGTCATTTTGCCATTTTCGACAACCTGGACCGCGTCAAAAATATTTACGAAGGCGAGATCACCGGCAAATGTCACGTCGGTTCGGATCTTATGATGTGCCTTTTCGCGGTTCGTCGCAAAATCCGGGCGACGGCCCCGGCGGATAGCCTCGAGCCCGGGCGCGACTGAGATGCGTGGATCAAGCAGCTTTGCCTCCTGCAGACGGTCATACGCAATGTCAAAATCCTCTCGCGCAATATACAGGCTCACAAGAGCCAAACACTGCCGAGCCGCCTCGTTGAGATTCCTCTGCCTCACGCAGATGTCGCGCATTTTTTCGCGAAGTGCGATCGAACGAGGCGAGCGCTCTAACGACTCCCTGAGAAGCCTGAACGCCTTTTCAGGCGAACTGTACTTAACAAAAAGATCTGCGTCCAAAAGAACCGATTCGATCGATGTTTCAGAAAACGGAGCTGCAGCGGATTCGACGATCTCGTTCATATGTTAGGAATGAACAAAAATGTTCAACACCCGAGTTTATCATACGAAAGTTAGACGAGTCACCATTATTCTTCATTGATCGAACGAAAAAAGAGAACCGCGCGCTCTTAGAAAATAGCTCAACCACGTCGAATAGATTTTGGCACTAGAAGTCGAACCTTAACCCCACCCGAAGCTGACGCTGGCTGTAGGTCCGCGTCGGTACGAGAAAGTTCTTCCTGGCAAGGAGTTGAGCGTCGGTGGGCGACGAGCTCAATGATTGAAAATTGATAAATTCCGCTCCGTAGCTGAAAACGGCGGCATTCAGAATATTGTTGGCCTCGATAACTGGTCTGAGGCGCATATGCTCAGTGAGTTTCCATTCACGAGTCACGTTCAGATCGAAAGTGAAAAAACTCGGACCGGTTCCGGCATTTCTCGGAAGGTTTCCGCTTTTTGCACCGATCGGCTGTAGTGAAAACTTAGCGAGAAGAGCGGAAGCATCAGGATCACCGGGGTTTCTATATTTGATATCCTTCAAATCTCCACTATAATTTAGCCGATCTCCGCTTATATCATCGAGATTCCGGTCTGCCGTGCCCTGACCGAGATTAAATGGAGCGGAACTTCCATATCGGAAAAGCGGCGAAAACTTTAATTTCCCAAGCCGCGAAGGCGTGTCGACGGTTCCCGAAACGGCGACACGGTGCCGACGGTCCTGCAAATTCCTTGCCCATTCACGCGAGAAATCTCCGTTCACCTCCGCGTTCGACGTATTATTTAGACCGTCATCCATAGTCTTGCTTAGCGTGTAGGCGATGCGGAAAGATGAGCCAAAACCATAGCCGAGCTTTCGGTAACGACTGCGAAGCTCAAGGATCAGGCCTTGGTAAAAAGCATTTCCCTGCGAGCCGATTCTCGATGTTTGACCAACTGTTTGATCGGGGCGGAACTGGGCAATGGCCGACCTTGCGATCCCGATCGGTCCACCGGTGGAGTTGCCGTTAGATCCAGTGACCGCGACTACCGGGGCAGTTGTAGACGTGCTCGTAGAGTTAAGATTTACAAAACAACTAACGGTCGTGGTAGTGCATGGCGTAGCTCCCATGGCGGAGGCGATATGAAGCCCACTCGAATCGGCCGTATCGCCCAAAAAGAAAGTGTATTGGCGAGTCGGTGACAAAACGAAGGGGTGGGTAATCAAATAAGCGGTCCAATCAGCAAATCCGGCTGGAAGTACCGGCACATTGGCATTTGTGTCACGCCACAAGTGAACGGTCTTGTTCCAGGTGTAGTTAGCCTCAAAAACCCAGCCTTTGATAAGTTCGCGTTCAAAGCCCGCATTAAATTGATAGCTTTCGGGAATTCTTAGATTTGCGTCAACGGAACGCAAAGGGTTGCCGGCACTCGAAACATTCCCAACCGAAAATCCGGTATTAGAATTACAGGGGCCAAGCGGAGCGACCACCGTCGGGCAGACCGAGGCAACCAATGCCTTGAGATCCGCGACGGATGCGAAGGCCACCGGAAACTTGGCGGCGATGGCGGCCTGGATCGCGACGCGGCGCGAGTCAGACGCCGAGGAGCCAATATTGCCCGAATCAAAAGAAACCATTGAACCCCCGTTATTTTGAATGGAGTTTCCAACGGTTCGAAGTAGAACACGATTGTAAAAAATTCCCGAGCCAAAGCGAACAACCGTCTTACTCGATTTGAAAGGTGCCCAGGAAATGCCAAGCCTAGGGCCAAAATTATTATTGTCGGAGATCGACGATTCACTTTCATACCGAAGGCCGGCGCTCATCGTGACCCTCGAAGCGACCTGCATCTGGTCGTTAAAGAAAACGCCAGTGTATCTATTTTTAACATCCTGACTGGTCCCAAAGTTCTGGGCATAGGTGGTCACGACATTGGATGTATAGTTAGAAACACTGTTGAACGAAAATGTTCCCGTAGCATCACCAAGACCAAAGTCTTTGGAAACGATGTTCTGAAAATCCAAACCAGTCTTAAACGTATGGCGGCCAAGAATGAATGTTAACGAATCCTGGAGTTGCCAGCGGGTTTCATCACGCGACTCGGGAAAAAATATCGTGCTGCCACCCGATGAAAACTTGCTAGCGGTCGAATTACCCGCGACCAACGTTTTGGAGGATAGACTTTCTGGGTCGTGGTACGTGATCAAAACAACTGGGTCCAACGGATTCTGTGTTTGAAAACTCGGTTGATAACGTGACCATTGTGCTCGGACCTGATTGACTACTCGAGAACCAAATACCTGATTGTCGGTGAAATTATACGCTTCGGTGTTGCTGTTTTTTTCCTGAAGAGCATTCTCGATCCGGGACAGAGGTGCCGTGCCGGCGGTGCGTCTGTTATTTTTTCTGCCAAACTGAAACCCGAAAGTAAAGTCATTGTTTTTGAAGAATTTCGTATCGATCCTTGCCGTAAAAACGGTGCTCTTATTGGGGGTCGAGAAAATCTTTTTATATGGGCCGAGAGCCCCGGCCCCAGCTGGGCACGGCGGGGGCGGAAATGTCGTAGAATCACACGAAAGAGTAGAGGCGGTGGGCGACGGCAACGTGTAGTGAGGGTTGGTGCCTATTGGAAGGTACGATTCAAGTACAGTAGTATCAGCGAGATTGTCTCTTTCATAAGCCACGGCAAAGAAAGTCCGTTGCCGTCCCCTAATGCCCGGTAAAATCACCGGACCGCTAAATGTAAATCCTGGATTGATCTGCTGAAGGGGTGGCCGGGGAATACCCTGACTATTGTTGCGCCACGTGTTCGCGTTGAGGCTCTCATCACGGAAAAATCCAAAGGCACGTCCGCGAAACTTTTTCCCTCCGGCCTTTGTTCTCAGGTTTACACGACCACCGGAAGCCCGCCCATATTCGGCGGAAAACTGGTTCGCGATCACCTGAACCTCGGCAATCGACTCTATCGACGGTTGAAACCGGTCCCGAGACGAGCGATCATCGTTATTGTCCATACCGTCAATCGTAATATTATTTGAATAAGCGGTTCCCCCGGAAAGCGAGAAATTGCCCTGTTCTAAGGGAGCTGTACTGGCGTTGCGATCCTCCGCAAGCCCGCTCGTCGATAATTGCTCCTCAGACGTTCCCCCTAATGTTAGGACCAGATCAAGCGCGTTACGGGAACTGTTCGGAAGCTCTTCGATGTCACGGGCTGTGATCGTACCGCCGACGATCGTCCTTGTTGTGTCGACCGCAGGGCCAGTGTCTTCGGTAACCGTAACGGTCATTTCGGCCTTAACGTCGGCAGGCTTCAACTTAAAATCCTTTTGAATATTGTCCGCCGAGATCGTCGCGAACGCAGGTGTCTCCTGAGCTCCAAAGCCGGTCGAACTTACCTTTACCGTGTAGCCTCCTGGCTTCAAATTGATGAACTTGTATCGCCCCTCTTCATCCGTCGTGACGGTCCGAGACTCCGCGGTTTCGACTGCGGTAGTGGTGACGGTCGCACCGACAACAGCAAGTCCGTTTGCATCCGTGATCTTTCCGCTGATCGTTACATAGTCCAGATCCTGAGAGACGCCGATTGAGGAAAACAAACAAAGCGCGGCAAACGCCACTAATATTAGAGACAAAGGCTTTAAAAACATTGGATACTCCTCGACCGAATTGCGTGCAGATTGTGGAAATCCTAACCCAAATCGGCGTGAAAAGTAAAGCGGTATGCCGGGCAGGCTCCGAGAAATGCGTCCGGATTGGAGGTCTTAAGAAACGATCTAGACAGCGTCCCCACAAAGGGGTCGAGTGCAGATATGAGAAGGCAGCTAACTCCGTTACAATTCCAGACAATGGGCCATTGTCCTCTATGACACGACGTAATGGAAGTTTGAGGGAACTTTTAACCTACACAAACCTAGCACGGACCTTCACTTATATCCGTGCTATTTCTGGACGCCGCTGGTGGGGTCGGAGTAAGACGCATTGCGTACGCATAAAAAAACAATTATCTTACTAACACAAACTTTGAGAGGAAGACCACGACCGATGAGTTGGACATCTCGGGCTTTCTCGATTCGTGTGGGCTCAATTAAATCTGAAGCGGAGCTATTAACACGGAAAAAAACAGAAATAAAAAAGGAAAAAACAATATGTACACTTTCAGATTTCTCTCCATAAGCGCACTTATCCTGATGATCTGTGTATTGCAGGCCCTTCCCCAATCGGCGGTCGCGGGCGCGGTCAACGGTAAGGTGGTAGATCCGCAGGGCGCCGTGGTGCCAAACGCAGTTGTAACGATCACAAATATCGAAACAAACAGCGCGACGACCGTAACCACAACCAGCGTCGGTGAATACAAAGTCAATAACCTGAATCCGGGAACGTATAGTGTACAAACATCAGTATCCGGATTCGCGTCGGCCAAGGCCAACGTTGTCGTAGAAGTAGGTAAATCCACGACATTAGATCTCTCGCTGACTCTTAGCTCAGCGACGGCCCTCGTCGAGGTTACGGCCGAGGCGCCGGTTGTCAACACGAACGATAATGCCAACGCCACGAATATCGACCAGACCCAGATAAGCGAGCTGCCGATCAACGGACGGCGGGCATCTGATTTTGCTCGCCTGACACCAGGTGTTAATCCCGAGGGCGACTTTGGCCTAAACAGCTTTCGAGGGCTTTCGTCGTTGCTCAACAATCACACGCTTGACGGGACGGATAACAACAACACATTCTTCTCGGAGGAGCGTGGCCGTACCCGTATCCAGTACTCCGTCAGCCAGGCGGCGGTTCGAGAGTTCCAGGTGAATAGCACCAATTTCTCAGCTGAATACGGACGTGCAGCCGGAGGAGTGATCAACACCGTCACCAAGAGCGGAACGAACCATTTTCGAGGTGAGCTCTTTTTCTTTGACCGCGATAATCAATGGGGAGCCGCGAACCCGTCGGCACTGGTCCCGACGGCGACCGGGCCGGTAAACATCAAAACCAAGGATAAACGGTACCAGTTCGGGTTCGCGGTCGGCGGCCCGATAATCAAGGAC
>JBBRSH010000119.1:0-13720 GCA_038245555.1 Pyrinomonadales bacterium
CCATAAACGACTATGGGGCCCTCCCAATCACCGAATTCGATCGCCGACTCTTCACAAAAAAACAGCCTGCATACTTCTGTTTGCGAGTAAGCCTGGCTTTCACGGGCGGCCGTCACCTCGGCATTGGCAGCCAGGGCCATTTGCCTGCACAACTCGTCGCCATCCCCATGCTGCGTCATGCTTGTTTCTGCGGCATGACAAACGAAGAGAACAATGCGGTCGACCTTATCCCGCAGCCTGCTAAATTCATGAACGTTTTGGTAACTGATAAACTCGCGGCAGAGCATTATCGCGGTCGTGTCTTCCGAAGCAACGATCACGCCATGCGCCATTAAATAGAGAATGTCGATACCGCTATGCTGGTCAGCAACCCGAACCACATGATCAAAAAAATCGCCGAGAGGAGTGTTCTCATCGACCTCAAAAGCAATGGTCGACCCCATAGAAACCGGAGTTCTACCTTCTAGTCTGGTGTCATGTGCGATCAGGTTGACTGGCATACCGTAATGATTAGGAAATTCGACTTCTTAGACGATCTCGTACGCAAAATTTCCGCTTTCGCTAACAGAGACGTGGATCCGCTCGATCCCTCCGCCGCTTGCCATCCGTGAGAGCACCTCGCCGCTCATTTCCGGCAGAAGCGTGCCCGTGAGTATGTTGTAAACGTTTCGGGCGCCGCTGTCGACATCGGTGCAACGCTTGGCCACGGTTTCGATGACCGAGTCATCATAAGAGAATTGGGCTCCGTGATTGTCCGCGATCCGTTTTTGGATCTTACCAAGCTGCAGTCTTATGATCAGCCGCATGATCTCATCTGAGATCGGGTAAAACGGTACCGTCACCATTCGGCCCAGCAAAGCAGGCTTGAATGCCGCGTTCAATTCCGGCTTGATCGCCTCGACCAATCCATCTGGCGCAGGCATCGTGTCCGGATCGGCGCACAGCTTCATTATTGTGTCGGTTCCGACATTCGACGTTAGGATGATAATGCAGTTTTTGAAATCGATCTCGCGGCCTTCGCCGTCCTCAAGTACGCCCTTATCAAAAACCTGAAAGAATAGCTCCATCACGTCCGGATGTGCTTTTTCAACCTCGTCAAGCAGTACCACCGAGTAAGGCTTGCGTCTAACGGCCTCGGTCAGCACGCCGCCCTCGCCGTAGCCCACGTATCCCGGTGGCGATCCTTTGAGACTGGAAACAGTATGGGCTTCTTGATATTCGCTCATGTTGATCGATATCAGATTTCGTTCGCCGCCGTATAGTGTATCCGCGAGGGCCAGAGCTGTCTCTGTCTTACCCACTCCGGAAGTACCAACAAGCATGAAGACGCCGATCGGACGTTTGGGGTCGGTAAGACCCGCACGCGAAGTCCTTATCCTTTGGGATATGGCCTCAAGTGCATGGTTTTGGCCGAGAACCCTTTCCTGCAATGTCTGAGCGAGTTTTATTACCGCGTTTATCTCGTCGGCCACCATCTTGCCGATCGGGATTCCGGTCCATCCCGAGATGACCTCAGCGACCGTCTGTCCGTTGACTACTGGCTGCATCAATGGATCTTCACCCTGGACTTCCTTCAGTTCAGCATTAACCTTTTTGAGCTCGGCTTTCAGTAACTCGGTGTCGACCGAGGCGGCCTTCGTTTCGGCCGGTAGAGTTTCGGCGGGTGCCGACTCGTCAGGTCCATTTTCCCCAGCATCGCCTTGTTCAACCGGCGCTGGAACGCTCCCGTTTCCGTCACTCGACGGTTTGGTATCGAGCCGCGACATTTCGAGCTTAACCCGAATATTGCGGATCTTCTCAGTCAAGTCCTTTTCTTTTGCCCATTGTTCATTGAGTTTTGCCAGCTCTTCCTCGGTCGTGGTCCGTTTTGCTGTCAGCTCTTCGAGCCGGGTTTCGTGGCTGGCACCGGTGACCTGCTCCCGTTCCAGAGCGTCGATCTCGGACGATAAACTTTGGATCCGCCGCTTGGCATCCTCAACCGACGCCGGGGTCGCCCCTTGTCCGATCGCAACCTTGGCACATGCAGTATCGAGTACCGAGACACTCTTGTCAGGCAACTGCCGCCCAGTAATATAACGGGCCGAAAGTTTGACGCATTCGACGATCGCTTCGTCCAGAATCCGGACATTGTGGTGCTCTTCCATCTTGCCCAGGAGGCCGCGCATCATCGTTATGGCTCTTTCTTCGTCGGGTTCGTCGATCTTAACGACCTGGAATCGTCGAGCCAACGCAGCGTCCTTTTCAAAATACTTCTTATATTCCGCCCATGTAGTGGCGGCGATCGTGCGAAGTTCGCCGCGTGCCAGCGCCGGTTTGAGCAGGTTCGCAGCGTCATTTTGGCCCGCCGCACCACCGGCCCCGATCATTGTGTGTGCCTCGTCGATGAACATGATTATCGGGTGCGGCGATGCTTTAACCTCATCAATAACTCCTTTTAGCCGATTTTCAAATTCACCCTTTACACCGGCTCCGGCCTGCAGTAGGCCGAGGTCAAGTGTTCGAACGGAGACATTTTTCAACGGGTCCGGCACATCGCCCTCGGCGACCCGAGCGGCAAAGCCCTCAACGACGGCAGTCTTACCCACGCCAGCCTCACCGGTCAAGATCGGATTGTTTTGGCGCCGTCGCGTAAGGATGTCGATCATCTGGCGGATCTCGGCTTCGCGGCCAAGGATGGGATCGATCTTTCCGGCCCGGGCTTTCGCGGTCAGGTCCTCGGTATACTGATCAAGGGCCTTGGTCTTGCCGGGAACGCCGCCCGCAACCGGCGCGCCATCCGCTGAACCTGCGGATTCGCTTAACGCCCGTGCGTCGCGTTCTTCATCCGAGTCCGCAGTTATATCCTGCAATTTTGATTGCAGCGATTCTGCCGAGATGTGATTAAACTCCTTCGAGATCTCCTGAGCCATACGTGCGAGGCTGTCGTTTGTGATCAAGGCGGCGACCAGGTGGCCAGAGCGGACGCGGGCCGCACCAAAATCAACCGACGCAAGCAGCCAGGCATCCTGAAACCAACGCGGTAGACGGTCGCTAAGTCCCGGCGTGCGCGAGTTCCCGGACTTAAGACGTCCGAGAGAATCATTGACATCTTTGGCCAGACGATCAATGCTGACCTCATAATGATTACAAATTCGATGAAGGTCAGTGTTGTCCTGCTCAAGCAGCTTTGCGAGAATGTGCTCGATCTCTACATCGTAGTTCGTCCGCGACAGGCATAGTCCCGCAGCACCCTCCAGAGCCTCGCGACACGTATCGTTCAGTCTCCCGATCAATGATTTTAAGTTAACGTTCATCGTTGTTTGTCTCCTGAAAAATTACCTGGTTTAATCTGCTATTTGTAATATTAATTGGTTATCGTCACTTGAGAACGGAGTCGACTTCAGCCACGATGTCCACCCGAGCATCGGCCGCCGCTTTGCACGGGTCGTTAGGATCGTGCTCGGTACCTGTCCCGCCTGGAGCAATAGCTGAACATCAAGGTCCATCTCAAACCCGATCATAAATTTCACTATCGAGCGAAGTGTTTTGTTGGCCGTACCGTTAGGGAGAAATGCTTGAAACCGGTCGAAGTTCATCGGCCCGAGTCTGACGCGAAACTTGGACTGTTGATCCCATACGTGAGTTCCGATTATCGCGCTTTCGCCCAGATTCGAGTTCTCCGAACCGAGGCGGGTAACATCCTCTGAACCGAGCTGTAACCATTGACCGAAAAACTGTTCGATTTTTGCCGTTATTTGAAAATGATCGCTAATGATATTTTCGATCGCATTTTGAGAATGCGGCTTTTGAGCGATCAATCCTCCGTAGGGCAAAAGAGATTCATCGTCAAGATCCATTCGGCCGCGAATACCCTTGGTACCTAAACCGATAATATCGAAAAGGTAACCGGTAAAATCTTCTTCACCGCGTTCATATGCCACCGGAAAACGGTATTTTGCCCAAGCCCGGTAAAACAAGGAAACGGAACGGTGCGTGAAAATATCTAGAAATGCCCAAAGAGTTGTGTCGCGATGCCGGATACGATCGAGTACGAGTTCAGTGTAGTGCGCCGGAAGAACGCCGCTGACGCCGACCATACCCATGAAATTCACCATCATCTCGAGACGAGTTTTATCGCTGTTTTCGTCGGCGACCTCATTGATCTCATGGATCTCACTTGAGGGGAAATCAAATCCGATGCGAGATCGAAAACGGACAACCTCCTGGTCGGGAAGGGCAGTGCCCCCAACCGCTTTTTTTTCGCGGCGCACTTTTTCGAGGACCCGCACCGCTTGAAAAAACTCGAAAGCGAAGGGTTCCTCGAAAAGTTGTTCTTTTAGGGATTTTCTCGCCACCTTTTACAAAAGCTCCTGTTCGCCTGCCCTCGGAGAAAATCGCCTGACGATCTCTTCCCGCTGTTCTGTTCTCAGGACCATCTGGTTAAATGAGTTGAGAGAAGCATAGAGGCCCAGAAAGCGTTCCAGAATACACGCGAAGAGAAATAGGCCGCTTCCAACGTATTGCTCCTCGTCAAACGTAAGGGTCGTTTCAAGCCCACGCACGAATCCAGCGCCGATGCGACCGCCGATCTGCCGGACAACCTTTCGGGTCTCGATACCGGTGATCCCAAGGATCTGTTTTCTGGCCACCGAGGAATCGTCAAAATTATATAGGTGCAATATTTCCTGAAGTGCCTCAGGCGTACCGTCTGTACTGTTTACCAGCGATACATAATTTAGATTCAAATGTGAGATGAGCCGCCATTGTGCAGATCGCCTTTGAGGTGGCCTGATCGTTGGCGTCGGTTTTGTTAAACATCGCACTCGCGAAAGCAGGGCCGTTCCTTCCACCTCGAAGTCACCTTCCTTTCCACCGAACGGCAGTTTTCCGGGCAGGTCGCGGTTGGTACAGGTTGTCTTGACATTCAAAACCTCGGCTGCTGGCACGGAGGGGTCGAAGTTGATGTCGACAAGCGACATATAGATCTCGGTGCCCTCATCCCCGGGCCGCTGCGATGCCCTGCGCACAGCGTACCAGAACGATTTCTCCATTTGTTCGCCGTACGCATGTCTCATCGAGTAGAATGGCGAAAATTCACGGGTCTGGTTCGATCTCGGATCTGTAGTTATGACGTCATCCACAGAAAATATTTCCGTTGTCGATTGCCGGTGAACGTCCGGTATGACCTGATATTCGTATTTCTGCTGCGACAAATAGATCGGGTCCGAGAGCTTGGGAAATAAGTTGATGATCGGCGAGCAGCCCAATCTGAACGTCTCTTTTGTAAGCGGAGCAATCGGCGGTGTAACGTCACGCAAATGAATAATAATGTCGAAGTGGCTGCCAAACTTCTTATCGATCGCCTGGTCGATGCCAAACAGATCGAAAAACAAAAACTTGAATGGAAATGAAAAATACTCGGTCAGCAAACGATATCCCGCAAACGAGCGCTTCGTAAACGGCAGCATCGACTCAGCCTCGTCAAAGCCGACCTGTCGAATGACGTCACGAGCAGGAAAGATCATCGGATCCGGAAGCTTTGTCTGAACATTGGTCATCGTCTTCATCGTACGATCGAAAGAAGGTTCTTTCGGCCGAAATTCGACCGCCGTGGCGTGATTAAAGATGATCTCGTACAGCGGGAATACCAGCTGAGGTTCGCCGTCGATATAGAACCGCAGACGTTCCGGCGGGACCTGGGACTCGCCTACCTTCAACTCATAAAGGTTAGAATTTCCAAAACAGCGCATGCTCAAGCGGATCGAACATTCGGCGAATCTTCCGCGGCCATCTTTCGGAGCCGGAGAATCGAGCGACGCAGCCTCTATTTCCAGAGGCAAAAGGTCGACATCATAGGTTGTTCGAAAGCGGCATGGCGTTCCATCGACCGGGCGTGAATTCAACCGAGCTCCACGCTCAAGACGTTGTCCCGCACTAAGCTTGTCGTTTGGTGATCCGTATGAAAATTGGGCGATCGCCATCGACGGGATCGGAGCCAGATAGTGCGGATAGAGTACGTTGAGGAACGACTCGGTGATCTCCGGCAGTTCGTCGTCGAGCTTTAATCCGACACGGGCTGTTAAGAAGGCAAAGGATTCAACTATTCGTTCGACATGGGGGTCCTCGATCTTATCTTCATCGAGCAAAAGCCGGGCGGCGATCTTGGGATATTTCCGCGCGAACTCCGCTCCCATCCGACGTAGGAAAACAAGTTCGCGTTCGTAATATCCTAAGAGTTCGTCTTGCATCAACCCCTATATTATAGCTCAATTTGATTGTCGAAAATAAGGCTTCAGCGTCGATCCGCCAACCTGATGCCAGCTTCTCGACTACATTTCGTTTACCGCAAATTCACCGCTGCCCGTTTGTAAGATCGTGTCGAACGCGATCGGTTCAGGTTCCGGATCCATATCCAACCGGGCTTCGATCCTGAATTTCAGTTGTCGTTCCGTATGGTCCACGGGTTCGAGAGTGACTTTGAGGTCGAGAAAACGAGGTTCAAAGGTCCGAATAGCGGTTTCGAGAGCTTTTGACAATCGTTTCTGCTCCGCCGGACTCTTCGGACTCATTCCCATTATGTCCGGTAAACCGTAGAATGCTACTGATTTTCGACTTTCGAGATCGTCGTCGATCGATTCATCGCCGTGGCAACGTGTGTTGAGCAAACATTCCAGATCGCGGCGAACCGCATGCTTTAATTCCTGCAGGCTTCCGGACCGGGACTTAGGGGACTCGGTCGACATGTTGGGTTCGTAGTCTACCAGGCGATCGAGCACGGATTGGGTTATTCGAACCTCGTTATCTTTGCGGGCCATTGTTACCTGAACATCGAAATAAAGTTAGGGGTCACGCCGTCGTCAAAGTTGAGACTATGGCATGACCCCGGATGGTTGATCAAAGTATAAGGCTATACCTTCGTGTTGGCCTTGACGTCATACCCGGCCTTGACGGCACCGCCGAGCGTTCCGTCGGGTTTTTGTTCCTTGTACTCAATTTCGATCTTAGCGAAATTTAATGAGACCTGATCGACTGGCCGAGCATCTCCGTGACCCGAGCCCCCGGTTTGAAACGAGGATACAAGCAAATCGCACATTTCGACCTTCATGTATTCCTGTTGCTGAGCACCCGCCTTTCGGCAGACAAGCGTGGCCTTTTTGATGTGCTCGCCCGTCGCACAGGCAAGCATCAATTTCGGTGACGCCTTGGAAACCTTCATTACAAAGTGAAAGTCCTGCATCGAAACCTTGCCGGCGCCGCCGCCGCCGCCCGCACTGTGGCTGCCGGACTGACTTGCACCCCAAGACCAAGACTCGATGTCAATCGAACCTTTATGTTTATGGTCATGACTTTCACCATCGATACCTTCAAGCTTTAAGAAAAAATCTACTGCTGCCATTTTTTTGCTCCTTTTACTATCAAATTTATTACGAAACTGCTAACGAATTCGTTCTTCATCAGCCACATAGTTAAGACGAATACCCAACATCTTTTTGCCATTCCCGCAAAAGAATTTGGGTATTCGTCAGGTCATTAGCCTTTGGCCGGAGCAGGAAGGTCCGCGACCAATCGAAGCGAAACCGACAGCTCGTCCAACTGGAAGTGCGGCCGTAGGAATGCGACGGCTCGATAGCAGCCGGGCTTTCCTGGGATCTCAGCAACATCAACACGTGCTTCGCGTAGCGGATACTGGGCCTTAGTCGCCGGCGACGCGTTGTCGTCGTCGGTCACATAGTTGTTGATCCATTGATTGAGAAACATCTCGGTGTTTTTCCGTGACATGAACGATCCGACCTTGTCACGCATCATCGATTTCAAATAGTGCGCGAATCGGGACACTGCAAAAATGTACTGCAACTGCGTCGAAAGCCGGGAGTTTGCGTTTGCCGCGTCACTATCATATTTTTTCGGTTTGTTTGCCGACTGAGTTCCGAAGAACGCAGCATAATCAGTCCCTTTACAATGAACAAGCGGGATGAAACCATTATCGGCGAATTCCTTCTCGCGCCGATCCGTGATCGCTACCTCGGTCGGGCATTTCATTGCAACTTCGCCGTCGTCGGTTTCAAACGTATGGGTTGGCAATCCCTGGACAAGACCGCCGCCTTCTACGCCGCGAATAGCGACACACCATCCGTACATCGAAAACGCCTCGGTCAGGCATGTTCCCATTGCATATGCGGCATTGCCCCAAAGGTATTTCTTGTGATCCTTGCCGTCGACATCCTCTTCGAATCGGAAAGTCTCGGTCGGTTTGGTCGCCGCCCCATACGGTTCACGCATGAGCATGTGGGGAAGCGTCAGCCCGACGTAGCGCGAATCTTCCGATTCCCGGAAACTGCGCCACTTCATATACTCTGTTCGATCAAAGATCTTGGCGACATCGCGAACCTCGGACATCTCCGAGAACGAGTCCCAGCCGAACATTCCCGACGATGCGGCACTCAGGAAAGGAGCATGAGCGGCAGCCGCAACCTGAGAGATTTTCTCAAGCAATGCCATGTCCTGAGGATGATTGCCAAATTCGAAATCTCCGATCAACGCCCCAAAGGGAGCTCCGCCAAAGGTGCCGTATTCTTCCTCGTAGATCTTCTTGAACATGTTCGACTGGTCAAACTCGAGAGCGCGTTCAAAATCTTTCAAGAGCTCACTCTTGTTTACGCTCATGACTTTGATCTTTAGCTGCGAACTCGTCAATGTGTTCTTTAGCAGGTGATGTAACCCGCGCCACGATCCCTCCAGTTTTTGAAAGTCCTCATGGTGCATGATCTCGTTCATCTGGGCCGAAACGAGCCGGTCGATCTCGGCAATGCGCGAATTGATCGCGACATCCATGTTCTTGGACATCGTCAATTCGCCGCTCATTACCTGTCCGACAAACTCGCCGATCATGTCCTTGGCGCGTTCCTTCTGGAAATCGTCGCGGGCCATTCGGCCGTCAGTCAAGATCTTATCGAGCAGGCTCCCGCTCTTTTCCGTCTCGATCGTTTCAACGGCAGCGTCTTGTTCTTTTGTTTTAGCCATTTTCTTTTAGTCCTCCTTCGCGTCGATTCCTAATTCGTCACTGAGCTCTTTCTGCTTGTCGGCATTTGAAATAATGTCTTCAAGCATACTCTCAAGCTTTTCGTTGCCATCCATCTTCGATCTCAGATCGGCGAGCTTTTGACGAGCTTCGACCAATTTGCGAAGCGGCTCGACCTGCCGAACGATATTATCAGGCTCAAAATCTTCGATATTATTGAACTTCAGCTCTATTCCCATCTTGCTTCCATCATCCTGAAGCTTGTTTTCGATGGTATAGGCCAGCCGCGGGGCCATGCCGGCTAGAACCTGATTGAAATTGTCAGGGTCGATCTCGACAAATTTTCGGTTCTTTAGTGCCGGCAGAGGTTCTTCCGGTTTACCGACGAAATCGCCCATAACACCCACTACGAACGGCAATTCCTTGAGTTCGATCGCTCCTCCGACCTCGACGTCGTAAGTGATTTGGACGCGAGGCGGCCGAACCCGATCGATCTTATGCTGCAGACTCTCTTTTTTTGGCATTTTTCGTAATCTCCTTAACAATTAACATTTAGACTCGATAAAAATAACGAATAGGCAAATACATACTTACCAATCACTGCTGGCTGTCTCTTCCTGCGGTGTTTCTTCCGGCGATGTTTCGCTCGAAGAACTACCATCACTATCGCTGCCCCAACTGCCTGAGGCCATTGTGTTTTCGATCCCAAGCGTTTCCCTGAGTTGTCCCAGGACTGAGTCGTCCTTGATGACCTCCCGTAACCAATTGTCCAGCGGCATATTGCCCCACTTAACCGCTCTTTGTACAAGATAGGAAATCGGGCTGTGGGGCTCGGTTCGAAGGAAAAAAGCGGCGATCTCAGCCAAGCGTCTCAAGGCCTCGGGCCGATCTTTCACAGGCCCACCACCACCGCCGGAAACTGCAGGGCCTAATGATGATGATGATTCATCTCCATCCATAGTTTCCTCCTCCTCAAACGCGTCGTCAGGGTCCGGTTCCTCGATCCGCTTCTTGTCAAGGAGCTTTTTTACTTGACCGTGAACGTCGTCCAACGATTTTTTCAACGCACCGAGGCCAGGCATTTGATTCCGGTCGTAGTTTTCCTCAATGACGCGGTTTAACTCGGAGAAAGCGGTCCAGCATTCGTCGAGAGTGCTATTTTTCTCTTCTATGAACGCTCGGTTGGTTTGGCCTGTCGCCGCCTTCCATTTCTCGGCAGTGACTCGATTTTCCGCCTCCGCCTGTTCCTTGAGTTGGTTAAATTTTTGTTGGCTATCAGCATCCAAAGATTCCAGATTCGCGGGTATGTCGAACGTTTTGGCGTCAACCCAATCATTGAAACCGAAGCCGGCTCCGGCCGTGAAGGCACAGGTCTTAACTGCCGCTGCTCCCTGAGCATCCAGCCACGCGACGGCGTTCGCTCGGCCCTCCATATCGCCCTCATCGATCTGAGGGTGCAGCGTTTCCCAAAAGCGCTCCTGCCGTCCAGCAAGCAATTTCAAACTATCTCGGAGACCCGCAAATCCATGTGTTTTGATCAGCGTTTCAGACAGCCACGAAGCAACTTGAAGATCTTTGGAAAGTGTTTCCAGCGCGGGTACCGCAAGTTCAATGACCTTTTTGTAATCGGCAACCTTTAGTTCGGTTTGCCAGTCACCTTGGTTGAGAACATCATCGGCACGCCGGGCCTCGCTTATTTCGTCGTATAGCCCGGAATAGCGCAAGCTCTCACCGGATGGCAATTCATCCGAAATCGGCTTAAGTATCAGTTCCAAGTCGATCACCTGGGGAGTCTGCGGTGGCTCGCTCATTCGAAAAAACTCCTTGAATCAAAACAAAGACGGGGAAATTACAAAAACTTGCCGAAAGATTTCCTATTCTATCGGAATCTTCTTAAGAAAGCACGACTAAAGTCATGCATCGTCATCCTCATGCTGGAATTCGATCGTGTCAATATCCAGGATCGAACGGTCCTTGCCATCCATCCAAAATAGTTTCAACCCTTCGCCGCGATAAATATCACTGCCGAGATCCCGCCAGTCAGTCATCCGCCCCAATCGCACCTGGTCGTTTCCGCTCTTGGAAGAACCGGAATATTGAGACGGGAAGAACATTTCGCCATTCGTTCCTTCGACCAGTTCGACTTGGCCCTGTATCCAATACAGGTCACGGAGCGACTTCGGCTTAAAGAGTTCTATTTTCTGCACCTCCTCCATTGGCAGCCAGACATATTGATCCTTGAATATGACTTCGAATATACACATCGTCGGGTCATTATAGTCGCGAAAATCACTGACCTCGCCGCCGTTCACAGTAGCCTTAAAAGCCGGCCTTACTTCTTCGACGGTATCGAGTATCGCCCTAGCGTCCGCGGCATTTCCTTCACGGAGGCGATTGTTTGCCTGGATGAGATCACCAACATAAGGCGGCGGAGGTGCGAGAATGCCAGGCTGCAAGCCGTCGGAGAAAAAATTGGCTCTGTCGCGCTCGGCTTTGAAATTCTCACGATAGATCATCGATCCGATCATTGCGTTGGCGTCCTGGTGCCCAATGACATCGAGCTGCTTTTCGGCCCGGTCCCAATCTCCTGAGAAACATGACAATTCAAACAGGAAAATACGCGCCGGGATATCTGTCGGATTTCCTCGAACAAATTCGAGGAGCGATGCAATGGCGCCTGAAAGGTCACCTGCGTCAAGTAACTTTTTTGCTGCTTCCATAATTTTCTCCCGTCCGTAGAGCTATTTCAACACAGTTTGCGGGGCCTTTATCTGTCTAAAGATTTTGTTGTCGAACAGGTCGCCGCCATTTGGTTTGATCGTTGCCGATATCGTCTTTCCTCCCACGCTGTAGCTCAACGAGTACTCGCCGGTCGACTGTTTCTGCGGCTTGCCGCCGCTCACAAATCGGAAGAGGCCCCATGGGCCGGGGAATTTTTGAGACGTGCTAGAGGTAGCTCCCGGCGAGGGCTTTGCCGGAGTCGAAGAATTAGAGTTTGTCGCCGGTGGCGGAGCCGGAGTCGTTGTGGTTGGCCCGGACGAACCTGTGTTGATAACCACTCCGGTTTCTGCCGATGGTGGAGCGGGGAATGTGCCATTTATCGAAGCGGTGCCGGCGGGGGTCACCTTCTGACCGTCGATCGTTATCTCAACCAGCGAATCCTTGTCAGCCTTTAACGCAAACGCGTAATCGAACTTCGCTGTCGGATTGGTGCCGAAAAGGGCTTTCCTGAGAGCAAAAGCGTTGTTTAGATAGGCGACAAATTCGTCACTAAACTTAACGTCGGACGAATCCTTAACCTTTAACTGGCCATTCGATTCCTCGAAATACTTTTTCAATCTCTCATCGTAGAACTTCGAGAGCTTTCCGTCCGCCGGATTCAAGAATGCCGTCAGCTTTGTCAGGTCCGATTCGGCCTGGCCGTCTTCAAATGGGAAGCCTTTTTCGATCTCTTTTGCAGAAGGCAATATTTGCTCGGTCCACGCTTTCGCGATCTGACTCTTGGCGTCGGCACCAAGAAGGCCCTTCAAATTGCCAAGTGGTTCCTGGACCAGCGAAGCCAACTCCTGGGACGAAGGGGTTTCATTGAATCCCTGGATCAGGTTTGTTACTGCCGTCTCGCCCGCACGTAGCTTGAGCTTGTCGTCTTTGTCGTTGGCTAGGTCGGTCGCGATCTGTTTTAGCTCATCCGCGGAAATGCCGTTGAATCTATTATAGACCTTGCCGATCTCAGCGCGGTATTTTTCGACCGGAGCGTTCTCCTTGTCTTCTTTCTTGCCGATAAACGTAAATAAAGGCCGAAATTCCTTCTCGGGCTGCGTGCTGCCGCCGGTATCGTTGTTATCGGCCGAGACGAACCAGCTTTTCATCCAGTCCCACCATCCGACAACATCCGGTTTCGCCGAGAGATTTGTGTTTTTACTGATCTCTACGAGCAGTATTTTCATGGGAGAATTCGCCGATGAAAATGTTTGCAGCGCCGCCGCCGCCGCTTCTTTTGATTTGTATGGCTTGACTGAAACACCCTTTATAAATGCACGCCAATGGTCAGCATAGTCCCGGTAATAACGATCTTCTAATTTTGCCGAATCCGTGGTTTGAGCGACCTGTTTTTTACCAAGCTCACCCATTACCCAGTCGTCTTCGCTCAACTTTTGATCGGCCTCTGTAATGGCCTTCTTCATCAGCTGGAAACCAGGTTTTGTGTATGCACTAGGTACCGAATATGAGCCTTCAGTAAGCCCCGCGTCGGAGCCATTTCTGGTCAGGATCGCCTCAGCTGTCGTCAGGCCAACCTTGTCATCCACGATCTTAGATATCTCCGTGACCTTGCGTTTGTAGTAACGATATACAGCCGGAAAAGCCTGCAGCTTCTTACGGGAGTCGTCAACCAATTTTCCGTCAACGGAAATACGCGGAAAATTGTAATCCGCGTCTTCGCGGTCGACCTGCTTTGCCCAAAAGTCGAGTTGCTGTTGCGCGACTAACTTTAGGTCGGCTGGGATCTTCGATTCGGTTGACCAATAGTCCTTGAGAGTATTTGAAATATGCGTTGGATCAGCCTTGTCTTTGAACTGCCCGGAGAGCATGAGATAGGCCTTCAACAGGTCGTAGTTTTTCCCAAGGACTTTTTCCTCGGCGTACGTATGTTGCGACGGGTTGTCGACCGGGTTCGAGGTCGAATATTTTCTAAGATCGCCTTCTTCCTTTTTGATCGTCGCC
>JBBRSH010000120.1:0-13640 GCA_038245555.1 Pyrinomonadales bacterium
CGTCCGGCCGTAGTCGCGCCACGGGCGTCCGAGATAGACACCTGCTTTGGTGTTCTCTGCGGTCAGACGGCACTTATTAAAAACAAAGCCTGCGGGTTCGTCCGCCGCGAACCGCATCGGAGCGGTCAGATAGCCGTCGCTCTTGCTGTGGATCTCGCAATTTTCAAAAACCGCTGCCGCCTGTCCGAAGATGAAATCGACGCTTCCCTCGATATAACTATCTATATAGTACTGCCGACCATTCTTTGCATACAATGTGTCTTGCCAGGCCAGGAAGCGGCAATTCTTGAACACGGCGCGGTCGGCCTCAACCAAAAGTGCTACTGCCTGACCGCCGGCACTGCTCGGAACCCCAAACGAATTCTCAAACGTAACGTTCTCGGCGTAAAAATCGTGCCCGCCGACATAGGATGCGTAGGCTGCGGATGTCGAGCCGGCCTCCTTGTTCGAAAGGCTGAAGGTGAGTATCGTCTTGGCCGCGTCAGTTCCGACAAATGAGATGTATGGCTTGTTGGCGGGAATTCGTAGCTGTTCCTTATAGACTCCTGGTTTGATGGAAATCACGATCCGTTTCGAATTGTTCTCCGCCACCTTATCTATCGCGGCCTGAACGGTCTTCACGTCACCGCTCCCATCGGCGGCGACGGAAATATCCCCGACCGTCTCGTAAGCCGCGCCCCACACACAAACTGTCGAGAGCACGATAGTGAGGCCGATAAACAGTAAGGATCTCATTTTGACTTCTTATCCTGTGTAGCTGACGAAATCAGAGAGCCGCATTCCTCACACTTACAACGCCTGCAAGAATTCGGTTTGACGTGCTACAAGTTCGGGAAATTATGACTGGTTTTACCAATTTTTACAAGGAACGTGGTCGCCGACGTTTTTGAAGTGAGCTGCGAGTCTCCGAAATTGCCGCACCTGAGGGTCTGTCCATTAGTTTGCGAAACTGTCTCAACCCAAATGGGTATTACCAATTCAGGTAGATTTGGTAATGCGGTCGAGTTCGCCCGCGGAATCGACATCCTACGGTCAGTATAAACACCTGCGAGATTATTTGAGAATCCCGCGATCCGGGTATCCGTTCATCGGTCGATTTTACTTAGCGGATCCGACTTAAACACGGGCTCTTGGCACGCTGTTTGCCTCATTTTCTTGTGAAATATAAGGATGCTGTTTTTATATGGTTAAGACGGAGCGATGTGTGGAAATTACGCCGATTTTTTGAATAAAACATTGGGAATATGAAACATTTCCTCTAGACAAGCAGTAAAAAGCATGTTATGTTACCAATCCGACACCATATATTAAATGGTAATACCAATTAATTGATTCTGACCACCGCGGATACGCTTAATCTTAGTGTATTACGGTGTTCGTTGCGAGACAGACGAACTAGGCCTGTAAAATAATTGGTTTTACCAACTTAGCAACGGTAACAATCTAGCTAGGTATACTAAACGGTCGACAAATTCACAAACTTTTCGGAAGGAAGAAAGGAACTAAAACGATGAATATCAAAAGAGCAAGAACAACGCAGATCCTCGGTTTGCTCGCTGCTTTGATCATGACGCTAACTTTCAGCGTCATTTCGAATGCACAGGAAACGCGCGGAACAATTAGGGGAACGGTGACGGACCCCAATGGCCGCGCCGTGCCAAATGCGACGGTGCAGATCATAGACCCGTCCAGAGGAAGCAAGGTCACCCTCACTAGTAATGGTGACGGATTATACCAAGCCGCATACCTGACCCCCGGAGAATATCAGATCGTCGTCGAGGCACCGGGATTTAAGAAATCGATCCGCGACAAAGTGGTCCTTCAGATCGCCGCCGCAATCCAGGTAGACGTTCCACTCGAAGTCGGAGGAGCGAGCGAATTGGT
Organism: Pyrinomonadales bacterium; assembly: GCA_038245555.1. Taxonomy (GTDB): domain Bacteria; phylum Acidobacteriota; class Blastocatellia; order Pyrinomonadales; family Pyrinomonadaceae; genus OLB17. The sequence continues at coordinate 1,885 of JBBRSH010000120.1, forward strand.
AAACGTCACGGCCGAGGTTCCGGCATTGAATACTGAAAACGCTTCTCTCGGACAGGTCGTAGATGCGCAGAGGATCGCCGAATTGCCCCTCGTCCACGGCGACCCTTACACCTTGATCGGCCTCGGTGCCGGCGTTGCCGCGACGGGCGACCCGAGACTTGACCGACCGTTCGAGCCGACCCACATCGTTGGTTTTGCGATCAACGGCGTCCGCGGAAACCGTATGGACCTGACTATCGATGGGGTAGCAAGTACCGCAACGGCAAATGCCAACGAGGTTATCGCGAGCTATGTTCCGCCAAGCGATATCGTGGCGGAATTTAAGGTGCAAACTGCGACATTTGATGCACAGTTTGGAAATACCGAAGGGTCAGTAACCAGCATAAGCATCAAGTCCGGCACGAATTCGCTTCACGGCTCTGCCTACCTCTTTAAGGAGCCCGGAACCTGGGCAGCCAACGACACCTTTGGTAAGGCCCGAGGCCAGTCGCGGCCCGACACCTTTTCCAACCGTTACGGCGGCTACGTAAGTGGCCCGGTCCGACTCCCGTGGTTGTACAACGGAAAGGACAAAACTTTTTTCCTCTTTGGATATGAAGGCATCCGCGATTCGCGTCCCCGTTTCGATGTATCCAACGTGTGGGTGCCGACAGCGGCGCTTGCGTCGGGCGATTTTTCTGCTTACCTCTGTCCGAGTACTTTGACACTAGTGACATGTGCGAGTGCGGGCCTGACCAACATCTATGACCCGCTGACACGAACGAATGGCGGATCTGGAACGACTTATACTGGAACACAGTTTGCGGATCCGACCCGTGCAACTGCTGCCAATCCGCTGGGCCTCAACATAATCCCGCTCAACCGGCTCAATGACGTTGCTAAAGCAATTCTTCCCTACCTTGGAGCTCCTAAGACGTCGGGATTAGTAGGAAACATAAACGATTCGACACTTGCGGAAGTCACGAAACCCTATAATAACTGGTCGTTCCGTGTGGATCAGCAGCTTACCCAAAACAACCATATGTTTGTTCGCGGCAGCTGGTATGACAGGAACAGCTTGTACGACCGCTATACGGACAGCGCATATGCGGGAACGAATTTTATCTTTGCCTCGCGCGGAGGCGTTATCGATGATGTACACACATTTAATTCGACGACCTTCCTTAATGTGAAGTACGGTTACAATCGCTTCATACGGGCGTCCGGCGCTCAGGATGACGCGGTCGGTTTCGACCTGACCAAGCTCTGGGGCTCGACACAAGGAGCTATTTTGAACAATAAGGTTGGAGTCGATCGGCGTTTCCCTCGTTTCAATTTCCCGACTAATGGAACGCTCGGCAACGGTCTGACAAACGAGTACAGGCCCGTTGATTCACATAATGTGGTGGCGGTTCTCACGAAGTCGATCGGTGCACATTCGTTTAAGTTTGGCAGCGAGCTTCGCATCTATCGCGAAGACGATAGCTTTGCGAGTAACGATCAATCGGGACAGTTTGCATTCAATAACACCTATACACGGGCGAGTACCAATACAGGTACGGGACCCCAAGAACAAAACGGCCTTCAGGCATTTGCTTCGTTCCTGCTTGGTTTGCCGGCGACTGCGGACATTACCCGCAGAGCCGACTACTCCGAGTATTCTAAAACCTGGGGATTTTTCGTCCAGGACGACTTCAAGATCGGCCGAAATCTATCGATCAATCTAGGCCTGCGATATGAGAAGGAGGAAGCCCTCGTAGAACGTTATAACAAGAGTGTTTCCGGATTTGACACCTCATTTGCACAACCGACCACCGCTCAGATCCGAGCCGCCTTTACCGCGGCCGACACTGATTTGAATGGGGTGACGATCAATCCGGCGACGTTTAACGTCAACGGCGGACTTTTGTTTGCAGGCAAAGATACAGGCGCCGGTCTGTACAACACGCCTAAAAATACGTTCCTACCGCGTTTCGGGGTTGCATATAGGCTCGGAGACAAGACCGTGCTTCGCGGCGGAATTGGTCTTTTCGCCGGTTTCTTAGGTGAACGTCGTGGCGACGTTATCCAGCCGGGATACACACAGCCCACTACGTTACCTAACACGACGCTTGCGAATGGAGCGATAATTCCTCAATCGATCTCGCTTTTCCCGTCAGCGATATCGATCATTGAGCCAAAGGGCAATACCTTAGGGAAATCAACCGCTTTGGGTAATTCCATATCTTTCTTCAATCAGAACCCAAAGTCGGGAAAACAACTTCGCTGGCAGTTCGGTATCCAACGGCAGCTGCCGTATGGCTTTGTTTTTGAGGCAGTATACGTAGGAAACAAAGGTTATGACCTTGAGATCATCAAGGATTTGAACGCTTTGCCGAGTCAGTATCTGGTGGACGTTCAAGTTCCGCCCGCTAACTGTTCCGTAGACCCCGATAAATCAAATAACCCGTTGTGTCTACGAAATGCTGCCCTTGGGCTTGGAGTCCCGAACCCGTTCAGAAATGTGCCTGGCTTTGAGGGTGCTACTAACGTTTTCACCGGAGCAACCATTACCCGGAACCAACTGCTCCGGCCGTTTCCGCAATTCCTATCGGTCCTTTCATCGAATAACGATGGAAAATCCTGGTACCATTCGGGCCAGTTTGGATTGCAAAAGCGGTTCTCGGGCGGTAACACGATCGGGATTTCCTATACCTGGTCGAAATGGATTCAGGCAACAGAGTATCTGAACGCGGGCGATGCCACACCGACTAAAATGATCGCTGATCAGGATGTTCCGCACAGGTTTTCGCTGAGTGCTATCTATGCCCTCCCATTTGGAAAGGGCCAGAAGCTGGATAGCGGAAACTATGTGGTCAATCAGATCATCGGCGGGTGGCAGCTTCAGGGCGTATACCAATTTCAGGTGGGATTTCCGATCGCGTTTGGATCGTACAGCCTGACTGCAGGCACAACTGGAGGTGATATTTACTATCTGGGTGGTAAAGTGGGGTTCACACCGGACCAGCAGTCTACGGCCAAATGGTTCAATACGACCGCTTTTTCGCAGGTAGCTCCTTTGTCGGGACACCTTCGCACAGCCCCCTTCCGCTTTACTGATGCCCGGCGTGACAACATCAACAACGTAGATCTTTCGTTGATGAAAAACACGCGGATCACCGAAACCATGAAAATACAGATCAGATTGGAAGCGATCAATGCGTTCAATCATCCGTATTTCCCGGCACCGTCGACCACTCTCGGCAGCGCGTTTGGAACGGTAGCACAGGCCACCGCCAATCAGGCGAATTATGCCCGACGCATGCAGATCGGGTTTAAGTTCTTGTTCTAGTCGGAAACTGAGCTTTTAGGTGATGAAAGCCGGACTCGTTTCGAAATGAAGCGAGTCCGGTTTTCTCTTCCTCGCCCAAGGTTTGAATTAGGGGTAAATCGAGCAGGCGCATCGTTCAATTTGCCGATCATAATGCCTCCAATTACCCACGCGACATTTCCGCTATCGACGCCTAATTAGAAGAGTTCTCACCTCAAATGGTTAAGCGGTTATTTTCCTGCGAAGTACAGTCAGCATTTTGGCTTGAGCCGCTGGGTTTGAGACCGATAAATACCACTTGACTATCCTCAATTGACGTGCTAATTTTCACAAATCAGTCCTTTCGCTAAGATTTAGTAAGTTTGGTTCGTTCAGTCGTGTTTTTTTGAACTGTTAGTTAAGCGGTTTACCGGGCTTTCCTTCATACGTTCAGTGGAGCGGCCCGAACCGCCAAAGCCAGTTTTCGAAAGATCTATTCGAATTAATGGCAGTTCCTTAAAACAAAGCTCTTATGAGCATAACGAAAAGGTGATTGAGATTGATTTCCGATTCAGTATCAAATAAGACACTTTAGTTCCGTGCGTGGAGGATATTTATGAGATTGGTGAAGATTTTGTTTCTCGTTTTGAGCTTTGCATTGGCGATAATTGGTCAGACCAATAAAGGCGGTATTACTGGTACAGTTTCCGATCAGAAGGGCGCCGCCATTCCCGGAGCTACCGTAACTATTACAAATGTCGCAACTAATACGTCAGTTACTGTGACGACGTCCAGTGAGGGCTCGTTCACGGTGAGTAATGTTGAACCGGTGCTCTACGACATAAAGATTGAGTCGGCGAGCTTCAAAAAGGCCTTGGTGCAAAAAGTCAAAGTTGACACTGCTTCGGTCGCGACGGTCAATGTAGTTCTCGAGGTGGGAAATGTATCGCAGGAAGTAACCATCCAGGCTGACGCTCAGATGGTCAATACCGACTCCGGCACGATCAGTCAAACGATCACCGAACGCCAACTTCGCGATCTGCCATTGAATAACCGCAGCGTGCTCGATCTGGCAGTGACAATGCCAAACGTTTCCGGTGATTCGGGCAGCGAAGACATCGATTCGGGCGTCATCACGCCGTCCCCCGGATTTAACCTGAGTGTAAATGGCGGGCGTCCCGGCAGCACATCAATGCTCGCGGACGGTGTCAACAATACCGGTGTCGGCATCGCACGAGCAGTTGTCAGCTTTTCTCCGGAGACCGTTCAGGAATTTTCAATCCAAAGTTCGGCCTTCTCAGCGGAATTTGGCTCGACCGGCGGCGGCGTCATAAATATCACGACAAAGTCTGGTGCGAATAGGGTTTTCGGAACGGCACTTTGGTATCATCGCGATCCGAAAACCAACGCCCGCTCATGGAACCAGGGCACTGCCGTGCGCCCGGCCAATAACCTCCGCAGTGACCAACTCTCGTTTACAGTTGGCGGGCCTATTTATCTGCCAGCCGTTGGCGAGGGCGGTCCATTTTTATACGATGGGCACAACAAATCGTTCTTCTTTTTTGCCATGGAGCCTCGATGGCGCAATGACTTTTCACAGGGGAGTGGATTGGTGCCGACCGCCGCGGAACGGTCAGGTAACTTTCGCGACGTGATCCCGACGAGCAGCGGTTGGCTACCCACGGCGGTTGCGGCACAATTTGGACTGAGTCAAACGGTAGGTGCCGATGCACATATATATCAGCAATTTACGCTTGGGGCGGGCAACACACTCGTTCCGATCGTTGTACCGAACGTTGCCGGAAACCAGTATTGTCCGTTTGGATGGGTGCAGAATATCAATGGGGTGCAACAAGTCTCCTTTAACAACGGGCAGCCATACTGTACGACCACTCAAGCTGCAGCCCAGATCGCTAACAAGGCGGCAAACCCGGCTCTGGACGTTGTCCCCAGCGGATTTCTGGATCCAAGCGCTGCAAAGTTGTTGACGTATTTGAATCCAGCCGGGAGCTATTTTCTTGACAACGGCAGCGTCCGCAATCTTTTCACGCTCCGACAGGCCACACAGAAGGATACCCGTTACACGGTTCGTATCGACCATAACGTAACCAGCAAGATGAAGGCGACATTCCGCTGGACGAAGACGCCTGCGGTCGGTATCCGAGCTGGGACCGGCAGCGACATAAACGGTAATAATGGCATTTTCAGCGATGCCTCGCAGTATCTCGCTACGGTGAACTACATATTTTCGGCTAACATGACGAACGAGGCTCGCTTTAGTTACACGAAGGGAAATTTTAGCGAAGATTTCTCACCCGAGTTCTCGATTCTAAGCGGCAGAAATCTCTCGACCGAAGTAGGACTTAAAAGCCTGACGGCTGGCGGCTTGCCGTTGATCCAGCTCAGCACCGGTGATACAGGCCAACCGTCATACACGGCGCCGGACATCGGTTCAGGATTGAGCACGAACAACTTCAACCAAGAAAAACGATATGACGCCAGTGACACGTTCTATTGGACGCACGGCAACATGCTTTGGAAGATCGGCGGCAATGTGAATCGTGCACAACTTCAGGTAATACCCTATTTTGCCGGTTCTGGAGGGCGATGGCAGTTCCGCCGCCTCCAGACCAACAATAGTCCGGCCGGTAACTTTACCACCAACAACTCAAACGGCAACCAAAACGGCGGCAACAACTTGGCCAGTTTCCTTATAGGCGTTGTAAATGGTGTAGATACTCGCCCATCTCTGTTAACGTACAACTATCAGTGGAACAGCGGAGCATTCTTTGTCCAGAACGACTGGAAGGTAAAGCCTAATTTCACACTCAACATTGGTCTACGATACTCGCTTCAGTTCCAGCGTACAGAGGCCAATAATTTGCAAGGTGTTTTTCGTCCAGACCTTGCGCAGACGGTCACCTATACCGATAACGGCCTGGCGGATGCTACTACGCAACGAGGGCGGATCGCGATAACCGTGGGAATAGTGCCCAATACGGCAATTCCGAGCTACATTCCAACGACAACCCAGATCGTCCCGTTTGCTTTTTCAGGCCGCGGGGGGAGATCGAAAAATATCGTTGGGGCGGATCTAATGGGTTTCGAGCCGCGCTTCGGATTCGCATGGAGTCCCCATCGGAAGATCCTAGGAATGGATCTGGAGAAAATGTCAGTGGTTCTCCGCGGTGGTTTTGGTGTTTCCCATGCTCCGATCACTGGAAATAACCGTTCGGCGATCCCGGATTTTGGAGGGTTTACCAACTCGGGCACGATCAAACCGACTGTTTTCGGCGGTAATGCATCAACGGGAACGGGTATTCCTTCGCTGCCGCTACGGCTATCTGACAATAATGCTACCCAGGGAACGATCTCGTCGCTGGATACCCTGCTCGGGACTGACTCCAACGGCTTGGTTTTTTTGAAAGCAAACGTCATACCGGGTGTCGCCGTTGATCTCAGCGATCCCAATTATGGCAAAGTTCCGTATTCGCAGAGCTGGAATTTAGCGATACAGTTTGCTCCGTTCAAGAACACGACGGTCGAGATCGCTTATGTCGGTAATCGAGGGGTCCATTTGTTCACGCCGCAGATCAATATCAATCCTCGCGACGTGTCCGCGATCTCGACCCTTATCGCCAACAATATCAACGTGGTCGGCAACACCCCGGACCCGCTAGGGCGAACACCGCTACTTGGTGGAACAACACCAAACAACGTGGCGATCGCAGGCCTATTCTCGACCTACGCGGGCTATGAGCCGCTCAGCAAATACTTCAATGGGAATTCGAGCAGCATCCGCCACGCCGGCTATATTGATTTTAGACGTCGTGTAGGTCGCGGGCTTAGCTTCTCAGCCAACTATACCTATGCCAAGTCGATAGACGACTCTTCGGACGCAAGCCCGGACGTTCGGGTTCTAACGAGCGGTTCTGTAAAGGGGCAGGTTGCTCTCGGCGGTACACTCTCGGGCGATCGGGCGCTTTCTGCTTTCGACACGAGGCACGCGTTCGCGTCGACGTTTACATACGACCTGCCGTTTGGCAAGGGCCGTCCGTTCCTCAAAAATGCCCCATGGTATGTCACTGCCCCGTTAGGAGGCTGGTCCCTGTCGGGTGTTGCCAGGATCGTTAGCGGCAATCCTTATCAGCCGTTCCTTACCGACCCCAACCTTCTCGGTGGATCGTTTAACCGCGTAGTTCGTCCGGACATCGTCCCGGGTGTGCCGATCAAAAATCCCCTTTGGACTCCCACCTGTAAAGTGGGACCCGGAGTTGGAACCAATAGTTTCGCGGTCTGTGAGCCGTACGTAAACCCCGCCGCATTTATGCGTCCGGCAAAGGGTACACTTGGCAATGCTCCGCGAACATTGAGCATAACCGAACCCTTCAGGAAATATTTCGACATGTCGATCCAGAAGGACTTTCCAATGCCGTGGATCGGCGGCGAAGGCAAGCGAAAGATCAACTTCAGGGTCGATGCTCTGAATCTGTTCAATATTCCTAACTTCTACTTCAACAGCCGCGGAAACACGCCGTTCGGTTACGACAGCTTGCCTACCGAGTTCAACGGCAATGAATGTATCACGGACTTAACGATACCGACGCCTGTTACGACCGGTGCCTTGGCGAACTGCACTGCCGCAAACCTAAGAAGCTCGCCGATAGCCCCGCTCGAATATGACGCATGGGCAGGCCTAAACAATAAGCCTTTGTCAAACACTGCAGCGGGGGCGGCTATTCTGGGGCAGATCAGGTCGATGGTCGACGGGGTCAGGCTTGCGCCGAGGGCTGGTCAGACAAGCGGAGCTCTGCCGGCCAACTTCTTCAGCGTTGCGGTGCCTCAGGGCTTCGCGACAACGAATCCGTTGCTATATGACCTTACAACGCTTCAGGGTTTCAAGCAGTGGCGTCTCCGCAACGCGTATGAAGCGAACTTCGGCAGCCTCACGAGCGGCCAGGTGGGAAACTCGTTCGGAAGCCCGAATCCGGGAACCAGCCAACGATACCTGCAGTTTGGTATTCGTCTCATTTTCTAAAAGAGAGACGGCTGATTTCTTTGAAAACCGGTTTAGCTCTACTGCCCAGGCAGTAGAGCTAAATTGTTTGACCCTGCGGCTTTTTGTCGGGGAAGGATGAGAATCTTATGAAACGTACTATTTTTTCTTTGTTTGTTTTGCTTTCGTACTCGCTCGTTGCGCACGCCCAAACAACTGAGCCGCCCCGGGAATGGATCGATAAGGATACCGGCCACAAGATCATCAGGATCTCGAGTGAACCGGGAAGCTCATCCTTTTATTTTCATCAAAATGCATACACCGCAAGCGGGGATAAATTTGTATTTTCGACGCGGACCGGACTTTCGACTTATAACTTCAAGACTAAGCAGATCGAGCAGATCGTCGAGGGCCGTACGAGCTACGTTATTGTCGGCCGGAAAACGCGAAAGGTGTTTTATTTTAAAGGTGATTCGGTTTATGAGACTGATCTTGACACTAAGGCTACGCGAGAGATCGTCAAGAATCCGAAACTGCGCACGGGTTCCGGCTTTGCGGTCAACGCCGATGAAACCCTACTAGGCGGCAGCATGGTTGTCGGCGAGATGCCGGCCGAATTTCGCCCCGGAGCCGCTCCAACACCCACACCTACTCCTGAGGCCGGTCAGGTTACATCCGGACACGATAATTATCCAGGCAAAGGCGACATGATGGAGCGGCGGCTCGCGGCTAAGGTCCCGATGACGCTCTATACGATCAATATCAAGACCGGTGAAGTAAAGACGTTTCATCCTGCCACTGACTGGCTAAACCACGTCCAGATGTCGCCTACTGATCCGACCTTGATGATGTTCTGCCACGAAGGCCCTTGGCACAAGGTCGACCGCATCTGGACGATACATACGGACGGGACAGGGTTGACCAAGGTGCATACCCGGACGATGGATATGGAGATCGCCGGCCATGAGTTTTTCGGAGTCGATGGCAAGTACATCTACTACGATCTGCAGACCCCAAAAGGCCAGGTGTTTTGGCTCGCGAAATACGAGATCAAGACCGGTAAGATGACGAAATACAGCCTTGCAAAGCGCGAATGGTCCGTCCATTACAACGTGTCACCTGACGGTACGTTTTACTCCGGTGACGGCGGCGGTCCAAATAGCGTTGCTAAAGGCGATAACGGCCAATGGATGTACCTCTTCCGGCCAAAGGGTGACAAGTTCGAATCGGAAAAGCTGGTCAATCTCGAAAAGCACGATTACTCGCTCGAGCCGAACGGAACGATAACGCCCGACGGTAAATGGATAGTTTTCCGCTCGAACATGATGGGCCCGATCGAGATATATGCGGTTGAGATCGCCAAAGCAAAATAATGAGAAAATCGACTAAAACGTCAATTGCTCTTTGGTCCCTGTTAATAGTTGCAGCATCGTTCTTGTCGGCTTCGGCCCAAGTAAAGGATGACGCCAGGCCGGTCGTGGACGATTCCAAAACGACACCCGCCGTGGCTCGCGACCCTAAGCTTCCTACACTTTTCATAGTCGGCGACTCGACTTTGAACAGCAATGCTCCTTTACGCGGATGGGGCCAGGAACTCGGACAATTTTTCGACCAGACGAAGATCAACGTCGTTAACCGGGCGATCGGCGGACGCAGCAGCCGGACATTCCAGTACGAAGGCCGTTGGGACAAGATCATGTCCGAGATCAAAAAGGGCGATTTCGTCATCGTCCAAATGGGCCATAACGATGTCGGCAAGATAAACGACCCGGCGTCAAAGGATCGGCCGTCGCTACACAGCGAGGGCGACGAGACCGCTGAGGCAGTTCGTATCGATGGCAAGCCGGAGACGATACACAGCTTTGGCTGGTACATGCGTAAATACGGCAACGATGCCCGGGCTAAAGGTGCAACCGTCATGTTCTGCTCGATGGTTCCGCACAAAGACTGGGCCGACGGACATATCGTTCGTAAAGAACGCGACCAATGGGTCAAATGGACGGCCAACGCCGCCATCGCGACCCACGCGGCGTACATCGATCTAAACGAGATCATCGCTCTCGAATTCGAACGTCTCGGCCCCGATAAGGTCGCACCGCTTTTCGGCGATGCTCGAACACACTCGACGCCGGCGGGCGCGCTGCTCAACGCCCAACTCGTTATTTCAGGAATTCAGGCCTTGGACAAGCCAAATCTCAAGAAATACTTATCGCCAAGCGGCAAAAAAATAAAAAAGACGGCCAAAACTTATGTAAGATCAGTAAACTGATAAGGGCTTAAATGAGCGGTCGAGGTGAGGCGATCGCCTTTATCTCGACCATTTTTGTGCCTAGCCGCGGATGCCTTGCCGTGAGACGGATCGCACCCGCGGTCTCTCGAGATCTGATCCAAACCGCGCCGACTCCGCCAACAAGTGCGAAGGGATTGTCGCCGATGATCTCTCCATTCTCTATCGTGAACTGTATGACCCCGACGGCGTATGGGCGGTTGTTGCCGAATTCATCGGTAACCTTAAAGACGACGCGGGTCATGTCAATGCCGTCGGCCACTAATTCAGAATCGTCGGCTTTTATGATGAACTGCCGATCGACTCCTTTGCCGGACATTGTTCGCTCGATCACTTTTTTTCCGCCGATCCAGCCTTCAATCCGTAGGTTGTCCCATTTAAATTTGCCCCAGATCGCTGAGCGAAGATTGGGGTTGAACGGCGCGTATTTGAGATTTGGATAGGTCGTGCGATCGGGCTCGGCTTCAGCGACGAGTTTGTCGCCGACAAAATATTTCAGCTTTTCGCAATTTGATGAGACGAGTCCATACGTGAACGCTTCGTTCTCGTCGCCGCATGCCCAGTGAAACGCAGGTTCGAGAACGATCTCTTCCGAAGGATCGCATTGCGATCTGTAAAAGCCGGCTGCCGGCTTTGGAATACGGAAAATGTCGGTCACACCGTGGTAACAGATGCGATCGCCCGACCCGAAATACTCGTGCGTGTTGTAGTCGAACGCACACCAACCGATGCCGCCAGCGTATTTTACATCCGCCGCCAGAGCGTCGTGAACGCGTGCGTGATAATGGGTGTGCTCGCGAAGTCGGGCTTCGTTGTCAAAGCGTTTGGTTGGGAACATGTGGCCCGAAAATTCTGTGTTGAGATATAGCGGGTGATTTGGCTCGCGAAGCGGCCAGCGAAAATCGTTCATCGTAAATACGTCCTCGAGTCGTTCTGAGTCGTACTTGTAACGAACGCCGCCCGTTTGCCGCGAATCGTCAAGCTCACGTGCCAGCTTGTTAGTCCGAGCGTAAAAATCGTGGTCGTCGCCGGATTCGTTGACGCGAACACCCCACAAAATGATCGACGGGTGATTCCAATCACGGCGTATCATCTCGCCGACATGCTGAACAGAAAGGTCCTTCCACGCCTGATCGCCAATATGCTGCCAACCGGGAATTTCCTCAAAAACGAGCAGCCCGTATTCGTCGCAGGCATCGAGAAAG
>JBBRSH010000121.1:0-13557 GCA_038245555.1 Pyrinomonadales bacterium
GCAAGAGCGAGATCCAGGGCACCGCCATAACAATAGCCATTTATCGCCGCGAGCGTAAGCTGTGGCAGCGAGGCGACAGCCGCCATCAGAGTTTGGCCTCTGAGAGAAAATTCGCGTGCCTCGTGGACGGATAACGCGGCGATCTCCCTAAGATCGGCGCCGGACGCAAAAACACTTCCGGTCCCGGTAAATATCAACCTATCGACAGTTGTGTTGCCGGCCAGTTCATCGACGATCGTTCGAAGCTGAACAAGAATTCCGACCGACAATGGATTGCGGATCTCGGGCCTCGCAAACCTCACGACGACCGCTCGCCCGATGGACTCGACCACAATAGGCTCGTCAACGGCGAATTTCATACGTGAAGTCTAGCTGTGCATCATAAAAGACTCAACCCTGACAGAAAAATGTCTGGCCAAGTGCATCCGACCTTATCGACGAGACAGCACGATCTTCTGAAACGTTTCGGCGTCCCGGAGCATCGTGATGTTATTAAAGAACACGTACGAAAGCTGATCCCCCGGCAGAATTGAGGCCAATTCCTCGAGTTCGTCATTTTCGTACTCATATCGCCATCGCCTCCGACCGTGCATGCGAAAATAGCAGCGTTCCGGGGTAACGGTGGTTTTGGAAAACGGGTCGACTGCGTGCCAGACATCCAGGTCGCTGCACAGCGATCTGATCGTTTTTTCATCCCATGAGCCCCGAGGTTCCCAACAGAAATTCAAATTACCTCGCTCGACCTTCGAGAAGAATTTTTCGAGGTTCTTTATGTTCACCTTTGTCGGCAGGAAGCTCGTCGGGCACTGAAACAACACGGTTCTCGCCTCTAAAGCCCGTGCGGAGGCAAGAGTTACGTCCCACGCCTCCCTTACGATATCAGTCCATTTGAAGCCACCGGCATCTACCATTTCTTTTTCCGTGAGTTTCCTCCGCAGCCGCTTGAACGTCGGGCTTTTCGATTCGTGGGTGATAAGTTGCCATGCCTTTAGCGTAAATTCAAATCCCGATGGCACCGCGGCCCGCCAGCTTTCGAGCGTTTTCACAAGCGGAGGCTGATAAAAAGTATGTTGGATCTCAACCGTCGAAAGGCGTTCCATGTACGCTTCTTTTGTGGATCTGAACCCGCATGTACCTGTCTTGATGAAGCTCTCCATAACATCGATTAAACCACGGCCAATTGTTCGCTGCCATACCATTTCGCACTGTGATCATGGATACGCTCTTCTTCAACGCCTTTATGTCAATAGAAATACTCGGATGGGCAAGTTCCTTGATCCTCCTCACGACCCTGATCCAGCAGGTTCACAAGCAATGGAGGTCGCGGACAAGTGAAGGGTTGTCAAAATAGCTTTTTGTGGGCCAGTTGGCCGCGTCTGTCGGATTTATGATTTACAGCCTGGCCACCGGCAGTTGGGTCTTCGCGTTCACAAATGCGGCACTTACTTTCAATAATCTGATCGGCATCTGGTTGTATTTCCGCAACAGCAAATTAGGCCACGCGGGATAATACAATTGTTGGAGATTCCGTTTTGGGTTAAAATTTATTTTTCCAACTGTGGATGAATATATGAAAAATGGTGCGGCGAGATTTAACCTCTATCTAGATCAACTGGAAAAGCTTATTAACGACGCGGCCGGACAGACTGATCCGGCAATGTGGCTTTATCAGAACAATGCCCGCACGCCTTTATTTATGCTCGAAGGACTGGCAAAGCTTTATAGCGGCATCCATAATAAAAAGCGATTCGAAAAGATCAAGGCACATTTCAAGCTGATGGAGGATGGCTTGGGAGCGATCGATTATTACGATGGCTTTGCCAGGCAATTCACTGCCGACAAAGAGGTAGCTTCGACGATCACCCGTAGTGTTCAGGACAAAAGCCATGAAAAGGCACAGGCACTCGACAAGCTTCTGGCAAAAAAGGGCTGGATCGGTAAAAAAGCGGACCGGATCCAGAAGATACGCAAGGTGCTGAAAAATGCCGATTGGCTGGGCGAAAAGGACGAGATCAAGAGAATCGAGTCCTTCTATCGCAAATCCATCGACAAGATCAACACTTTCGCTCAAACCTATCGAACCGGATTTACCGACCTTGAAACTCAGGTCCATGAGCTTCGACGCCAGCTGAGATGGCTGAGCATTTATCCGCAGGCTCTGCAAGGCTGTATCCAACTCACCGAGAGCCCATCCAGCGATAGTAATACTGTCAAATATCAAACGCCCGAGATCGTAAATTCTCCGTTCAACAAGTTGCCTGCCGCCAATGGGAACGGTTATATACTAATGTTAAACCGCGACTATTTTTTCGCTCTTAGCTGGATGATCTCGGAGCTTGGCAAGCTTAAGGACGAAGGTCTTCGCCTCGTGGTGCTCAACGAATCTGGAAGTGGCTTTGAATTCGATCGAACCGCCAGCTCGGCGATACTGTCGAAAGCCTCCGATATCTGTAATGCGTATTTTGCCGAGCGCAACCTGGATAAGCTGATTAACGGGGTGTCTAAGAATCTCAAATAGGACGGCCTCCTAAAGATTCGACAGACCTTGAATCGCGATGTCCCGTATAACACGAAACACGATGCATAAGACGTGGTTTGATCCATGCAGCGACACAAGCCTGCACTTTGGATCAGTGGACGATCCTTTCAGATTTCTCACGTGAACGCTAGGACGTTCCCGGTATCAATTCTCCAATCCAGAAACAGAGACCGTCGGGAGCGACGACGAAAAACACTCTGAACTTCTCGTCACCACGGGTCTCACCATCGATCGCACCGATGTTTGAAAGGCCGTTAGAGATGAATTCATTCCGCAGGGCTTCGACATTGTCCGTTCGAAACGCGCAGCCGTCCTGCTCCGGGTCGCCACCATTTTCGGCGAGCCCCATCCCGATACCGTCGCGTTCGAGCACTATTGTTTTGATCGGATCATCAAAATTTTCCACGACGTCAAAATCCAACATTTCGATATAAAAAGGTGCGGCCGACCGCACGTCCGCCACGGGCAGGTTCATCGCATCACCCTGATAGCCCCAGGCAGAGAGTAATTTCGCTTTCATGATAAGTAGATCTTACTACAAATTATCTCAAGATCTTTTCCAAGTATCCGCTCGGCTCTTCCGTTGTGCGACAACCTTAAGGTCGAATATACTTTTGGTAATGAGATCCAAATTCGTAAATACTGTTCTACTGAATGTTGTGATCGGCTTTCTGACTAGTTCATTATTCGGTCAGGCAGACGCGGATCGCGACCTCGCGTTCAATGCATATCGAACTGGCGATTACGCCAAATCCGCAAAATTATTTAAGAAGGTCGTTTCTAAAAATGCGAGCGATGCTGAAGCATGGGTCCTCCTTGGCAACTCGTATATCAAGATAAATAGGGTCGACGATTCGATCGATCCTTATGAAAAAGCTGTAAATCTCGTACCCTCAAATGAGGTATTTAGTCTCAATCTGGCGACCGCACATATGCTCCGCCGCGACCCGCGGGCGGAGGTCCTGGCATCGAACATCCTCGAGACAAATCCGAAAAGCGCGGTGGCCAATTTTATTCTGGGATCAATGCAGTATTTCCGGGACAATTATGAGAAAGCCGGCGAATATGCAGCGGCAGCCGTTACTCTCGACCCAGGCTACGCGGACGCATATCGGCTGCTGTCTATTTCTCTCGTTTCTAATTTCGCCGCGTCCTCGCCGGTAAGGGCTCGTGGGCCTAATCCCAACAAGAACTTGCTGAAAAAGGCGGTAGAGGCATTTGAAAAATATTATTTGTCAGTGCCGCCTGATCAGAAAAGGGACCTCGCAGCCCAGTTCGCGGACCTTAAGTTTTTCGCCGAGTATTACGATGGTACCGGTTCATTAGATGAGCGTGATTCAAAAATAGATCCGCGGGCCGACAGAGATTCTACCCCGTTAAAGATCACCAAAAAGGTTACGGTAATTTACCCCGACAGTGCCCGCGATCGCGGTACTCAAGGGGTTGTCATTCTTGTTATTAGTTTTAAGGCCGATGGCAAGGTTGGGCCTGTGATGGTTGTGAAATCTGTGGATAAAGAACTCGACGAAAGTGCGATCGAAGGCGCACGGACCATCCGTTTCGAGCCCGCCACAAAAAAGGGCGCCCCTATATCCATCGTACAGCGTCTCGAATTTCCGTTTTTTCTGTATTGAGCACCGACTTACTAGAGACGAGGTAAGGGGTCTTCGGCTCGAATGTCGTTAACGACGATCGAATCTCGAAGTCGACTTTGCTAATAGAAAAAGACCACAGTTCGACAACCTATAACAGCTCCCAGGCCACAACTTGTTGGGCCGAAAAGAATTTCTCGGCGTCGCTATTCTTATCCCGGTCGCTTATCCAGCCTTTAATTGTGTTCGTAATATCGCGATCGGTATCTATTTCGCGCTTCGGCGGAACGATCACCGGCACGGCGGTCTCGCTTGCCGGCTCAGATTCAGGTTTCCGTTTGATGACCTTAATTGGTTTCTTCATAACGATGGAGGACTTCGATGAAAACGACTTTTAAGTTTCGAGAATTTGTGAGTGACTGCTATTGCCTCGATTCATGGCACGCAGATGGATAGCTCTTCCGTTCCACTTAGGAACATCGCCGATTCCAAATTTCGTATCTTTTGGGACCATCAACAAAGGAATTGATAAATGAAGTCACAATATATTCTAACTGTGAAATATAGTCAATTGCGTCCGGCGACAACGAATAATTTGTCCGTCAACGAACGCGTTGAGTCCCACTGACGCATTAGTCAAGTATAAATGTCGAAGAGCACATATTTTTCAAATCGGCGTCATTTCTCCTGCAAACGCAAGAGCCTGAGAAGTGCCTTTTCGCTGGTTGGGAAACGATGATTGCGGAGCTTTTCGATCGTCCTGCCCGAAGTGTAGGCATCGATCACTGCCGGATGTATATACGACTCGCGGCAAACGGCGGGCGTGTTGCCAAGCTCAGCGGCAACTCCTTTTACCACTTGAACGATATTCTTTTTTGCAGCGTTTTCATTCGGTTCAGGCCCGATCCGTGAAAAGAACACCGCCGCAAGCATGGTACCGCCCCAGGTCCGGAAATCCTTTGAAGAAAATTCCCGTCCGGCACGAGCTTTGATATAAGAATTTATTTGAGCTGGACTGACGGCCCGGATCTTTCCAGCATCATCGACGTAACGAAAGATCCTCCGACCGCGTCGTAGCTTGGCGAGTTCGGCCAGCTCACCTGCCAGTTTCTTGTCAGTGATCGATTTGCAGTGCTCAACATGGCTTTTGCCGACGAAGCAAAACTCGATGCGGCCATCAGGTCCGATGGTCAAGTGCCGCTTCTGGAGAGTCGTAACGCCGTAGGTTTCATAATGCACTTCGCTTTTGTCAGTGCCGACGCGAAAATATGTGATGTCAATAAGCCGCAGGATGATCCCAAGCACCCGATCACGAGGCAAACCGTCGAGACTGCGATCGCGGGCTGCGCACCGTCGCAGTTTCGGCAACACTTCGCCAAAACGCGCGATCTTTCCAAATTTCTTTTGCTTTTGCCGTGCCGAGAATGTCGAGTTGTATAGGTATTGGACGCGTCCGGTCGTATCCATTCCGACCGCCTGGACCTTACCGCCGGTGAAAGGATTTATCCGCACGTATTCCCAAGCCGGCGGGATCACAAGCGACGCCATGCGTTCGAGTTCTGGTTCACTAGAGATCGGTTCCCCGGTGCATTCACAGTATCTAAAACCCCGGGCCATACCACCTTTTCGTTGCCACCATTTTAAGCGGCGGCCTTTCTCGACGGTCGCCCGCGCTTTGGCCGTATCGAATTTCGGCCCTACATCATTTGCCATACAAAAATTCCACAGATAGGTCTCAGCCGGATTATAGGACACCCCGTCCGGTTGGACGTATGCTGTCATTCATTGAAGGCGTTCTGTTCACGAAATTCCCGTAGATCAACGGACGAAATCAATAATTCATGCATTGGGAGGCACACTTAGCTCCGCGGTGGCATTGACGCCAGTTTGAAGTTCGGGGAGAATCCCCTTTTGAATGTAAATGGGGCGGACGAAACCACGGAGACGCGGCAAGGCGTACGCGAAGAGCCCAGCACCGACAAGGCAGCCAATTCCTCCCATGAGCAGCGTGTTTGAAGCTCCGATACGGTCGGCGAGGCTGCCGGCGAGGAGACTGCCGAACGGGGCCGTACCCATGAACGCCATCGTGTAAAAGCTCATCACGCGGCCGCGTTTGTCTTCGTCGACGATCGTTTGAATGAGCGTATTGCTGACCGCCATCTGCACCATAAACCCGAGCCCGGTGACGACCATCAGTATCAACGACAGCCAGATCACGCGGGAAAATGAGAACGCGATCAAACCTGCTCCAAAAACAGCGGCAGCACCTGGGATAAACCTTCCCAAACCGACGATCGACCTTCGGGCGGCCAGAAAGACCGCTCCGCATAAGGCTCCCGTGCCCGACGCTGCCATCAGCAATCCGAGGGTATTCGCCCCTCCGGACAGTACCTCATTCGCAAAGATCGGCATAAGCACCGTATACGGCAGGCCCACAAGACTCACGAACGCCAAAAGCAGCAAAATATTGCGAATAGGTTGAAATCCGGCGACGTAGGCAAATCCTTCGCGCAGCTGTTTCAAGATGTTGGTATCGCCCGTCACCGGCCGAACCTCTACCGCTACGTTCATAGCCAGCAACGACCCGATGACTGCAATGTAGCTAACCGCGTCGATCGCAAAACACCATCCCTCGCCAACGGCCGCTATGATCACACCTCCGATCGAAGGCCCAAGCAGCCGGGCTAGGTTTACAAGCGAAGAATTTAGAGCTATCGCGTTTGGAAGGTCCGCCCGGTCGGTTACCATTTGAACTACAAATGACTGTCTGGCCGGCATATCAAATGCATTTATCAGGCCTTGAAAAACGCTCAAAGCAATCACGTGCCAGATCTTGATATACCCCGTCAGAGCCAACACCGCCAAGGCCGCAGACTGTACCATAGCCAGTATCTGAGTGACCACCAGAACACGATGTCGATTCCAGCGATCGATCAGAACGCCCGCGACCGGCGCCAGAATAAACGACGGTATCTGCCCCGCAAATCCAACAACACCAAGCAGAAGAGCCGAACCTGTCAACTTGTAAACCAGCCAACTAGTAGCGATCCGCGTCATCCACGTCCCGATCATCGAAATACTCTGGCCGCTGAAGAACAGCCGGTAATTCCGATGCCCGAGAGCTCGGAAAATGTGAGATATTCCGGAAGGTGCTGATTCGACTTTTTGGCCTGGGGTAGGCATTATGATTCTCGGAAAAGAATACTCCGATGTGTGATATCGGTATCAGGGCGTTGCGGAAGTTCCCCAAGCAAGCATAAGGAGCCCACAAGGTTTGTCCTTTGTTTTAAGACAACCGACATGCACTCGACGAACGTCGGTACGGCTTCCTGAGTTCCAAACCCACAAACGAAGTCCACTCTCCGCCAAAGGAATATCTGAATCTCTCGTGAACCCGGAGTTTGTGAATTCCCCGTCATAATACTGCTGAACTGAAGATAGATCCGCGTTTGAAAGTAAGGTAAGTTGCCGATACTTGAAGGTAAGCCCCTGAACTTTGAGGTCTGCCTGGGCATGATCCAACATATAGCCCATGGCGGGCGCGTATTCGCTGCTGTAGATTGTTTGCGAAGACTCCGGATAATTTGGGAGTTCAAAGGTTGTAGCTGGTTTGTCGACGTCCGTTTTTGACCCGCAACTTAACGTCATAACCGAAAGAAATAAAATACAAACGAGCTGTCGCACTCTAATACCTCGGCAAGACAAACGCCCCGATGTGTGGGGTGTTGGTATTCAAGCAAGTCTGCAATGCCAGGATCAGCGAGGCTCGTAGGTTCTCCGGTGTGAGAATAGCGTCAACGAGGCCGCGGGCAGCGGCGTGTTTGGCGTCGAGTTCTCGGTCGTAGGTTTGGCGGACCTTTTCCATTTCGGCGAGCGTTTCGGCGTCAACTTCTTTGCCGGCTTTTTTGAGCTTTTCGATCTCGGTGCCATAGATAGCCTGGACAGCGGAGTCGCCCTCCATCACGCCCATGCGGCCGGTCGGGAGCGAGAAGATAAAGTCTGGATCAAATCCTTGGCCCGCCATTGCGTAATAGCCCGCACCGGACGCATGGTTAACGGTAAGGACGATCTTTGGAACGGCGGCGGTCGCCATCGCTTCGACAAAGCGGGCACCGGCCCGGATGATACCGCTGTGCTCGGCCTCGGCACCGATCATAAAGCCAGAGACGTCTTGGACAAATAGCAACGGCGTCGAATGCCGGTCGCAGTTTTCGATAAAATAGGCCGTCTTCTCGGCGGACTCAGTGTATACGATACCCCCGAACCGCGGCGGCGTCCCGGGTTTGCCTTTGGACATTCCGCGTGAATTTGCGATAACGCCTACAAGAATGCCTCCGACGCGAGCGGTGCCGCAGATCATTTCCTTTGCAAAATCTGCTTGGAATTCGTCGATGCCGCCTTCGTCGAGAAAGGTGCCGAGGGCCTTGTGCATATCGTAAGGGGCACGGTGGTCATCGGGAAGGATATCGTAGAGTGATGGTCCGACGAGGCCCTTACTTCGTGCGGGCTTCTGAAACGGTACTATCGATACTCGCGTCGGCTCTTTTGCGGGAAGCTCGGAGATCAGATCGCGGATCTTGGCAATGCACTCCGGCTCGTCCTTTGTACGATAGTGGGCAACGCCCGAGACAGCGTTGTGGGTCATCGCTCCACCGAGGGTTTCGTTGTCGATGGTCTGGCCGGTCGCACCTTTGACAAGGTTTGCTCCCCCCAGACCCATGAACGACGTTCCTTCGACCATTAGGATGACGTCCGAGAGCGCGGGCAAATATGCTCCGCCCGCGACGCACATGCCCATCACGGCTGAGATCTGCGGCACCTTTAAATATCGCCGCATGATCGAGTTGTAATAGAAGATGCGTGCGGCACCATACTGTCCGGGGAAAACGCCTCCCTGGTACGGCAAATTCACGCCCGCCGAGTCGACCAAATAGACGATCGGGACGCGGTTGCGCATCGCGATCTCTTGAGCGCGTAAGATCTTCTTGATCGTTTCCGGATACCACGCGCCGGCCTTGATCGTCGCATCATTGGCGACAATGACACACTCTCGCTCTTGTATTTTGCCGACAACGGTCACAACAGCAGCCGCAGGAGCTTTGCCGTCGTACTGGTCGTAGGCGACGAGCAACCCGATCTCCTGAGCGAATGTCCCCTTGTCGAGAAGGAGTTCTATCCGCTCGCGAGCCGTCAGCTTGCCCTGGTTGTGGATCTTTTCGATCTTTTCGGGCCCGCCGCCCAGTTTGAGTTTGTTTTCAAGGGTGACAAACTCGTCGGTCAAGACTTGTAAGCGAGATTTATTGGAGGTAAGTTTCACAGGGGGTAATTGGACCATTCTCTCGAGAAGGCCCTTATGCAACTATTTTTGGTCGATAATGAACGTCGGCACCATCCCGCCGCCGGCTGTAACATTGGCGAGTTCGTTTGACGAAAGCCGCGTGAACGCCGAGCCGACCTTTCCCATGAATAGAAGCGGATCAAGGTCAACTAGTTGCTCGACTAGCTCCCAGTTCCCTGCGTCGTCGGTAAGCATCGGGAAAAATTCTTTGGCGGTTTTGACGCGTTCCTGGACGAGATAGTCGCCCGTCTTTAGGGCGTGTGCTATCGCGTCGTCCCATTCCGATGGACTTGAGTTCCAACCAATATAGATACCGTGGCCGCCGTAATCGTCGTTCGGCTTGAGCACAAGTTTTTGGGAATTGGCCCGCGTCCATCCGACGAGGTCAACTATCTCGCCATGGTTCTCGGTCTGTTCATCACGAAAGACGCGTGTCCACGGCACGTGTTTGGTGATAGCGTCGATCTCAGACTCGTTAAATAAATGGCGGTATCGTTCGTTGGTCAGCACGGCAAAAACCGCCTTTTTGTGCACCAATTTCCCGCGAAAGCTATTGACCATGCAGACCGCGCCGGCCCGATACGCGTCGAGCAATGCCGGCTGTTCGTGCATTATTGGCAAATACTCATTGACCAGTAGCCGCTTGTATACGATATCTATCTCCGTGCCGTTACAGGACAGCCGCGACCCCTCGAATTCCAATTGCTCGGGTGAGCATATGATCGAATGGTAGCCTTTCGACTCAAAATAATCTTGGAAAAGCTCAAATTCCTTGATCGTCGGCAAGTCCTTAAGATCGACGATCGCGATCACGGGTTTGTGGGTGATCGCACCGCCGCAAAACTCTGCGTAGCAGTCGATGAGGACATCGAGCATCTTCGACGAGCCTTCCAGCGTGCTCACCGAATACCGCTCGGTGAACTTCTGCATCACCGGCAGTTGTTTGAATATTTCCGAAGCTGAATCGGCAAAGGCGATGCCAGCCGGGCTCTCGCCATTGAGCTCCACATAGCTGTACGCCTCGTCGGTAAGGAATGAGTCGAGCCGCGAGGTCGGCGAGACGTGCGAATATTTCGGGTCGATCTTGACAAGTTCTTTCTCGATCTCGGTTACGCCCAGCTCATCGAGAACGGCGTCATCCGCAATCGCGGCATCCTTTACCTTTTGCAAAGCTCCAAAAATCGTTTCACAGGTCTTTTTGATCAAAAGCCAATCGCTCTCCATCACGAAATGCGGCCGCAGGTAAGGCGAAAGCCGTCGTCCGCCAAAGATTAGTTTTGAACTTTCAAGCCGCTCATCGAGCATCTGTTGAGAAGCCGCGGCGAGATAATCATCCTTGAGCAGTTCGTGGTAATAAGCAACGGCCTCTTTTATCATCGCGTGTTTATTTCGACATGCTGAGGATCTCGTCGAATTGATCCTTCGTTACGGCTGAAACCGAGAGCTGGGATTGGCGGATCAATTTGAGTTCAGCCAAAGCCAAATTAGCCTTCATTTGCGTCAATGTCACGGAATTCTTGAGCGGTTTGAGTGCCTTTAGCTCGGTCGCAACCCATTTCTCATCAGTAGGATCCGGAAACGCTTCCTTCGAAACCTCTGCTATACCGACGACCTCTTTTCCAATATTCGAATGATAATAAAGTACTTTATCGCCCTTTTTCATCGCTTTCAGGTTATTGCGGGCCTGAAAGTTTCGCACTCCGGTCCAGTCGGTCGCACCATCCTTTACAAAATCGTCCCATGAATACGAATCGGGTTCCTGTTTTACCAACCAATAGTTCATAAGTTTTATTTTTGTGCGGCTGCCGCCTTTTTATTAAGCCATTTAGCCCAACGTTCGAGGTACGGGCGAAGAGGTTTGAAGAGCTTGGCCCGCCAGCTTCCATCCGCCTGTTTGTCGCTCCAAACTTTGAGATTTTTTTCCGCGTACTGCCTGATCTGTGGTTCGAGGCTCCCCTTTTTTACGGAGTGCCGAAGCGTCAAATAGTAGTGCTGTCCGACGAGCGAAAAGATTAAGCCAGCGACGTTCCCCTTGAACGCACTTTTGGCCATAAATTTCTTCACGAAACCTTCGGCCGGTTGGAGCAGTGCTCCCATCGACAATTCAAACCAGGGAGCCTGGTTCTGTACCCGCGGATGATATAGTCCGGGCAGATCCCCCTTCATCGGAACGTCCATGTTCTTCAAACGAGGATCGGTGATAAAGTCGACCAACTTGATCTTTTCAACGCCGCGATACTGCTCAACGGGCAGAAAATCAAGAACTTTACTAATAGTCGCCTGGGCGTCCTTCGGCAAGGTCAGGCTTGCAGCGTTTTCAATTCTTATCTTGGTAACTTTCGCGGCCTTTTGACCGGCGGTTTCTATTGCCATAAAAAAACGGTTTAGTTCAACAATTCACTTTCAATATAAAGTGTCTCAGGGTGCAACATCCTGTCAGATCTCCGACTCGACAGTGCCGTAATAATTTAAGATCAGAGGCAAACTACACTCCGACCAAGGTCGAACAAAACTACATCTAGATTGTAGTTGTAATTCGCTTTTTAGTAAATTCTGCTACAGTTCTGTTGCTTGCTCGCCACACTTTGAAGGTGTAGACAACTTTCTCGATACTAAATGTTCCGAGGATTTGGCAATTTATGCCGGAATTGACCGCTGGCACGGATATTGTAATTAAAATCTTCGAATACACGTGTCTCGATGAAACAAACAACACTCGCAACGAGAGTAAAAACCAGCGGTATCGGGCTTCATACCGGCGTTGAAGTTAACCTCAGCCTAAGGCCGGCGCCTGAGAACACTGGTTATATATTTGTCCGAACCGATCTGGATAACTTCGAAATTCCGGCATCGGTCGAATACATTTCGCATTGTTCCTACGCAACAACTTTAATGCGGCGCGGCGTAGTGCTGTCGACTTGTGAACATTTGCTGTCTGCTTTGCGTGGTTCGGGCGTCGACAATTGTTTTATAGACCTCGACAATATCGAGATCCCGATCATGGATGGTTCAAGCGAAGATTGGATTGAATTGATCGAAAAGGCCGGGATTGCATTTCAAGGGTCGGCCCGGCGTGTCTTTAGGGTTTTGGACAAGGTCGAGTTTGAGCAGGACAGCCGTAGAATGTCGATCGAACCCGCCGGCCAGTTTGAGATCGAATGTGTTATCGACTTTCCACATCCGTTTATCAATAAACAAACATTCAATTTCGTTCTCGGCAACGGTTCCTTCGGTAGGGAGATCGCATCCGCGAGGACGTTCGGCTTTACGACGGAGATCGAGATGCTGCGAAAAGCTAATCTGGCTCTCGGCGGCAGTCTCGACAACGCGATCGTGCTAACCCCGGACGGCATGCTCAACGAAACGCCGCTTAGATTCGACGATGAATTTGTTAGACACAAAATTCTCGACATCATCGGTGACTTTGCCTTGCTCGGAATGCCGATCGAGGGCAAGATCCGAGCGACAAGATCGGGTCACAGCGTTCATGCGTCACTGATGAGCAAACTGCTCAAAAACGAACACGCGTGGGAAATTGTCGAGCAGCCGCTTTGATTCCGACCGAACGATTATTTATCTACACTGAAATAGTATTTGGTGATGGTTTCTGACTGGCCAGACTTGGTAACGCCTGTCAGAAGAACCTGGTAATCCGCCCGTTTTAACGCCCCGGCCGGGATCTTGAGGATCAAGGCTTTGTTAGATCCATTGCCCGCCGCTGTTAGATTTGATCGAGTAAGAACTGTTGAATTGTCATCGACCCCGGTCACCGACACGCCAAACTTTTCATATTCGCCGACATTCTTTAGCGTCAACCGAAGATCAAGCGTCTGGACCGAAGGGGCCACGACGACGTGATTCTTTGGTTGACCGTCTTTTCACAGTCATTTCCTTCGCAACGTCCCATACCGGGATCGATGTCCGGGCTTCCTCCCGGAGCGGGCACAACTACACACAATAACACCGGCAGGACAACCGGATCCACTGCTCGCGGCGGCCGGATGGACCTACATCTACGATAACGGCATTGTTTACCTTCGCTGGATGTACTCATACAAATCGAACTTTAGGTACGTGGATGGTGACAC